>NZ_JAGS01000001.1:948783-1265045 GCF_000526775.1 Ruminococcus albus AD2013 | reverse complement strand
ACGGAGGTATTATAATGGAAATTTCTGAAAAACGTGTATCCAAAACCAAGGTGATCGTAATATATCTGATCGTATTTTACACGATCTGGGCTCTATTTGAATTTTTTGCAAAACCTTTCATCGATAAAACTTTCACAGGAGACATAATCTCACAGATAATAAAAACAGTAATTATAAAAAATTTAGTATGGGTATTCCCCGCTGCGATTCTGATACATTATTACAAAGACGATGTCTGTGTCGGGTTAAAGGAAATGTATACCACGAAGATCAAATGGCTTGAATACTTACCGGTATTACTATTATTTATTATGGTTATCCCCTTAACACACCACAAGTAAGATCACTGAACCAAAGCAGCCAAGAGCCTTAAATACGCACTGTTTCCCAGCTTACGGCGGTTGAATTTGTAGCAGTATTCGGCAGCATACAACGCTGTATGGATCTTTTCGTTTCCGTGATAAGTTCCCATGATCATTGCTTTGAAGTTTGATATAACTTTATGCATCCAATTCAGCTGACCGCTTGTCGGATCATATGTCTCAAAAATATGGAAGTATTTCTGTGCCAGCGGCTTCTTGTAACTTCGGGCATTATCACTCTCGATCTTAGAACCTGCGCGGATATTATCCCTGGCAAATCTACCCACAGTTATACCCTTTAAATTCGGCACATCGCTCATTTTAACGTACTCGGGATTTCCTGCTGCGTTCTTTGATAAAGCTACGATCATCTTGACTTTTTCAGTTCCTCTGCCACGCTTTTTACCGTGAGTCGGAGCACCGAGATACGTGTCATCAAGTTCAACGATCCCGTCGAGCAAATAGCGTTCTTCACGGCATTTCATGGCTTTTCTGATGCGATGAAGGATGTACCAGGCAGTCTTGTAAGTCACGCCAAGAGTTCTCATTAGAGTAACAGCGGACACGCTGCATTTGTTGCTCATAACGAGGAATGCGGTGATTATCCACAGTCTGAGCGGAATATGTGTTCTGTGCATAAAAGTTCCGTTTGTGGCGGAAATATCTGCTTTACATAACTTGCAGCGCAGCAGATGACGTGACCTTATCCTGCGGTACTCAGAGCCACCGCAAAACGGGCAGGCAAAGCCCTTTTCAAAGCGGATATCAAGCAGAAAATCCTTGCAAAAGTCATCGTCTGCGAACTTTGAGTATATCCCATCAAGTGTGATCTCAGGTTTCGGAAATCTTTTTGACATAGCGACAGCTCCCTTCGGTTTCTGTCACTATTATACTATATTTTCTGGTTTTTGAGGTCTGTTTATTTGGACAGCATTGTAAATTATCTGTGGTGTGTTAAAGGGATAACCATGTTATTTATTATTTATCCTTTGATAACTGCGTATATAAACAAAGGATCCATTATTATAAATGAAGAATTCGGAGTGAAGCAAGTAATTACTTATACCTTTGTTGGAATTACCGAGGAAATGGTGTTCCGTGGCTGGCTTTTGAATGCAACCGTCGGCAAAGAGCAGCAACATAAATGGAGAGCTATACTTCTGACTTCATTTCTATTCGCGGCAATACACATACCCACATGGATAACTCACGAACAATTAATTGATAACTTTGTTCATTTAAAATTTTTGTTTATAGTTGTTCTGAGTATAATATTCAGTATTACATTTCTTAAAAGTAAAAACATCATTGTTCCGATAGTACTTCACATGATATGGGATTTTCTGATTGATATGTTCTGCTGAAACAAAATATCTTCGTCATCGAAGATCATAATACTTTAAAACTGTTATTTCACGAATAATATTCAGGAAAAAAAATATATATTTGTTGGTTTGTCAATGATGTGATACAAAGATTTCAAAAACGTTCACCATTGGAAAGGAATGCGCTGATATAATCGGCAGAAGACTTCCAGTTCAATGGACGCATGGGGAATAACTGCCTGCAGAAATGCCGCAGACGATATGCTCGGTACCGTCGGATATCCATTCATCGAAAACATTTCCTTTACTGTCAAGGATCTGCATTGCAGCACCCGAGAGTTCGTTTACGTAAATATCCTTCTTGAAAACATGAAGCTCTGTTTCCTTGTTTACAGCAGTGATGAACACATCATCACCGTCTTCGTCGATGAGGAATTCGTATCTTTTATCGCTTAAAACATATCTATTGGGAGACGAAATCTCCGTAAGGATATATGATCCGTAGGGGATACCTGTTAGTCGGGCATTATTCTCCTTATTACCGGGATAAGAACCGATTTCCCGCCTATCCACGGAATGGGAGGGTCACAGACGCCGTAATACTGATTACTCATTTTTTTCCTTTCCGTCATCTTTGCCGATGACGAAAAAGAGAAAAGCCGCTTTGCCGCCATCGGCAAAACGTCTGTTTGTAAATAATATTTTAACTTTGCAAAAAATAGGTTGAATTTATCCTAATTCTATCGTATAATAAAGATAGTAAAGGAGGTCTGAACTATGAACGTTAACACTAAAAATCTTGTATCCATAACCGAAGCAAATCAGAATTTTTCACGTGTTGCCCGCATGGTCGATGAAAACGGATCTGTTGTTATACTTAAAAATAATACACCTCGCTATCTGATAATTGAATTTGATAAAGCCGAAAATGAACAGTTAGCAGATAATGAAGACCTCATGGAGATTTCTAAGCGCCTTATCGCAAAAAATCGTGAGGCTTACGAGGAACTTGCCAAATGATAATTCTTTCAAAAGAACAAGTCTTTAGTCTACATTCATAGCTTATAGGTGAGACCGGCGGAACTGACGGTCTGCGTGACGAAGGCATGCTTGAATCAGCTCTGAATGCACCGTTTCAAATATTTGATGATACGGAGGTCTATCCATCTATCCAGCAAAAAGCCGCACGGCTTGGATTCGGACTTGTCAAGAACCACCCCTTTGTTGACGGCAACAAGCGTATCGGCGCTCACATTATGCTCGTATTTCTGATGTTAAATCATGTTGAGCTTGAATATACTCAGAAAGAACTTTCCGACACGATACTAAAAGTTGCTGACGGAACATATTCCTTTGATGATCTTCTAAACTGGATACTTGAACACCAACTGTAAAAGCTGCTTTTTTGAGCAGCTTTTGCTATTTTATACATCATCCTTAGTCCTGAGCACCTTTTTTAGCCTTTTTATTTCCTTGTTCGCATAATACCATGCAGCTGAAAAACCGCCAATAAGCATGCCGATCATACAGCCGATGATCATACCTGCAAACAGTATTGTCATTCTGTCATTCCTCCCTTGATATCCAATGTTTCATCTTCCATTTCATCCTCGGAGCATATTTCAACATACTCGCCAAGGATGTTGAGTGCTTCATCGTAACTTCCCGAACTTGTAACACGCTCAGACATTTCCTTTGCTTCATTACTCATTCCATTTCTTCTGAGAGTTCTTGCTGCGATCCCCAAAAGGTTGAAAATATGATTCCTTTTCTTCTTTGGTCATGCACACCTCAATGAATCCTTTACTTGATTTATCATATATTTCCATTTTGCAACTCTTTTCAGTTAGTCAATGTTTATAAGCCGTATTTCTTTTAACGGTTTCCATATGCATTTTTCAACGACTTTAGATCTTTCTTCAAAAGGAAGATTCATAAAGTCGATTATTTTTTCATTGGGAAAATATCCTCCGCAGTATAACGGTATGACTCCTATGGGAACGATTCCTATTATTTCGGTTTCGTTCAATCGAGCAATAAGTTCTTCGGCATTAACAATATTTACAGGATAACCAGCCCTCTTTAATGCAAGATAAAACTTTATAGCCTCTATACATCTGGCGATAGAACCTCCCTCAACATATAAGCAAAAGCCCTTGTCATTATGATCAACATATAACGAAACATGAGTCGAATTCCCGCCTCTGCATACTTCCCACGGATGCCCGATCTGTGACCGATGATACCATTTTATAAATTCTTCGACCGAATCACCGTCTATCTCGCTAAGTCCATCATCTCTCCCATCAGAATGCTTATAGTACTGCTCTTTCGGGGGCAGATCGGTAAAGTCGTATCCATTCTCTTCATAACCCAAAGCACAGCACTTATAAAACTCATTTGCTGTAAATCTATGTATTCTTTGATTATCTCGGTTTCTGCTCTGTTTTGAAGCCAAGTCAATAAATTCGGAAATTTCTGTTTTAGAAATATCTGCAAAAAACTGCTCTCTCAAATCTGGAAATATGTCATACAAGTCATTGCGAACTATCGTTCCTATCCTATACTCATAAGGGACACCCTTATTTATGCGTTCATTATATGTCCCATCTTTCAGCTCATCTATACATCTCTTTACAGCAGAAAGCATCCACTCAAGGAACTCAGATATATCATGCTCATATCCATGTTCTTTGGTGCTGTCAACCTCAATTATTTGACGGTTGTTTATAAAAATGGATCTATACCCTATATCATCTGCTTCTCCTGCCATCAAATGATACCACTGCTCTTCTTCGGGAAACAGATCAAGCCACCAATCATTTAATTCCTTTGCATTTTTGACTGCTCCATCTGCTATCGCCTCATCAAGATCTTCAAAATCATCGATCGTCCCTCTTTCCGAAGTCAGCCAAAGTTCCTTTGTTCCATGCTCATTTATAGGTTCCAGCATTCTGAGATATGTAAATAACTCATCTATCAGCTCATACGATCTCTTGTTGTAAGTGAATGTGTTATCAACATTCCTATATTCTATCCGACCAAGCCAGTCAAGGTAATTACTTATTGCAGGTGATTTCATTGACATTTACTTCCACTGTCCTTCCTTATTCCGTAGTTCTTTTTCATCTTCAAGTCGAACCATAATTTCTGATTCGGGAGATCAGCCTTATAGTATCTCAACTCTTTCTCAATATCCTTAATTATTACGTCTATAGCCTTATCATCAAGCATTGACATATATTTCAGTGTAAAGTTACATACTATCTTTGGAACATATGTCTTTCTTCCTATAGCGTATCTGACTGCAGCAATAATGATATGATCGAACTCACTGTTCCTATACGGTTCGAACCAAGCAAATGGACACAAGAGCAGGTCGTTATTACTACCATCAGTTATAATAGAGCCTATGCTTTCTTTTTCAACTCTGTCAAGTATGTCATACAGCTTGTAAGATAGTTCTAGACGTGAAATTTTCGGCATATCATCGATTTTCAAATTTATCCTATTACCCATAGACATAATGCTCCTTTTCATCATTGGTTTACCGGCAAGATAATTATATCACTTTTTTTACTCGTAATAAAGGAATTTGGCCACATGATTTTTTCTGATCAAAATCATGTTAGAAACCTCAAAGCGCTTAAAATGGCGCATCTTACAAAAATC
The DNA here is from genome assembly GCF_000526775.1 of Ruminococcus albus AD2013. Taxonomy (NCBI): domain Bacteria; kingdom Bacillati; phylum Bacillota; class Clostridia; order Eubacteriales; family Oscillospiraceae; genus Hominimerdicola; species Hominimerdicola alba. The sequence goes on along the minus strand of NZ_JAGS01000001.1, from coordinate 1,259,686 downwards.
GCATAGTTTTTCTATCAATTGGTCATCTTATTTTTGATAACCATTGACTATGTGTTTATTGTAATTGGGTCATCAATCCTTTATACTTGACTTAACCTCATGTATTATCAAAGGCGTTTTTTTTAGCAGCGTACAAATAGAGCTCTTTCCAATGATGATGTTTTCGTTTTTTAATAACCTACTGGAACAAACAGAACTCATCTCAGAAGATGTTTTTAGTATTCTTTCGATCAGACGATTTGTCTTTTGTGCATTTGGATTTACAAACGGATGTCGTTCTGCAAAAGTGCTATGTCTGCACTCAGGATTTATGCATTTCATTTTACGTGTGGTCACTATAAGGATTGTCTTCCGGTCAGAGATAGGTAGATCCTGTATTTCTCGCGTATGATAAGAATGCACTCTACCGGTCATCGTTCCACAGTATGGGCAGCATAATTTTTCCAGAGTTGAAGTTATATATAAAATGATTTCTGAATCGGTAATACGTGTATCACACAGTCTGTAGTTTCTATCCAATGAACTGATTACAGCATTCATTTCGCATCCCTCCGATAGTATTTGACATCTATATTATATCACTTTAATGATTTAATGTCAACTAACATTGGAAAGAGCCTATTTGACGGTTACGAATTGTCTGGTCTATTTCAAGGAATTGTCCCTGTAATAATCTTACTTTATTTCAAGATTGTCAGCCATCAAATATGATACGACAGACGGGGCTGTTGCAGCCCCTTTTGGCATTTATATATATTGATGATTAAGAATCAGACGGTTATCGGATCAAATCCTATATCCGTACCGGAATAGGGCTTTTAGGTTACAATAAAAGACAGGCACTTTATTGAAGTACCTGTCTTTTCGTCGTTATGTATTTACGTTATATGCTTATAACCGAAATTAATAATTAGAGTGTGTGTGAGATGCCAAAGAATATGATTTATTTCTGTTTGCATTGATCTCGTTTACGTAATTCTGGCAGTTTGTGCAGTTGTAAAGACCTGCAGGAAGGTTGGTGTAGTAGCCGGGATCAAGTCTTGTACCGTAGTAACTGCCTTCACGGATCGAGAAATCGAGGTGGGGACCGGTGCTATTGCCGGTGCTGCCAACTTTACCGATCTCTGTTCCGGCGGAAACGGTTGCACCGTTGGCAACAGTGATCTGGCTTAAGTGCATATAAACTGTCAGGTAGGTTGCTCCGTTGATTTTATGAGTGATCACAACGTAATTACCCGCACCGCCGTTATAGCCGTAATAGGTCTGTACTGTTCCTCCGGCTGCTGCTTTAACAGATGTACCTGCTGCTGCTGCAATATCGATCGCACCATGATTTCTGCCGTCATTGAATGCTGAGGAAATTGCCTTGCAATCCGGAACAGGCCAGTTAAAAGGTCTTTCATTGATGCTTATGCTGTAACCGTGGTTATTTTTGCTTGACCATGTGGTAGCATTGTTAGAATTTCTGGAAATGATCTTGATCTCACCCCCATCACTTATTGTAAGATAAGCGCCCTTTTTGCCGTTTGTCTGAGTGTTCCAGATAGCCTTTCCGTCGGATCTGTAGATAACAAAGTTGCCGTCACCCTGAAGAACGCACTTTGTACCGCCTCTGTTCTCGGTCTGAGAGCTCCATATAGGTGAATAAGCCTTGTCAGTGGTCTTGTTGTAATGGTATATAACGAGGTTGCCGTCGCCCTGGAAAACAAGTACATAATTCTGAGAAGGTGATTTATAGAATTTACCCTGTACCAGATCTGCGTTGCCGTTCTTTGCGTCAACAACTGTGTTTACGCTGATAACTGCTGCGTCTGCAACGACTGCGTTACCAAGTACAGCACTGCCAATTGTGCTGTTTGCGGGTATAGCAGCTGCCATTGAGAACATACAGCCTGTAGCTGCCAGAGTGCTGATGACCTTCTTCATTGTTCCTGTTACGTTGTTTGTTTTCATTTTGTTTCTTCCTTTCAGATTTTAAAAATTTTAGGTTCCAACTCAAATGCAGTTTACAAAATCCGATAATTTTTCCTGTTCAGACTGAACCGATAATCAAGTGAATTACCCAAATGCTCTGCTTGGAAATTACGGATTTTAGTTTGCTGCATCTCGTTGTTTGACTGTACTTGAAGTATAGCACACCGTGGCAGGAAAGTCAGTTTTTTGTGAGTGAGCGGTAGAAAAATCGGAGTGAGCGGAAATATACTTTATAAATAAAAAAGACCGTGCAGGGATATTATCCCGTACACGGTCCGTATTGGTGCTTTAGCGTAAATAAACCCCGGTTCTACCGGGGGAGATAAAAAAGCTTTAGCAAGAGATTTAAAATAACCTCCGATTATGATACAATAGTAAATGGTTTGGCGACCGCATTACTAAAGTAAAATAGACGGAGGTTATAAAGCATGAAGAACGAAATAAAACATTTGACACACACAACATACAGATGTCAGTATCATATAGTGTTTGCGCCAAAATATCGAAGAAAAGTGATCTATGGACAGTTAAGAGCAGACATAGGTTAGATACTCAGAAAGCTATGTGAGCAGAAAGGAGTAGAAATAATAGAGGCAAATGCAATGCCTGATCATATTCATATGCTTGTGAGTATCCCACCGCATATAAGTATATCACAATTTATGGGATATATCAAGGAAAAAAGCACATTGATGATATTTGACAGACATGCAAACTTGAAATACAAATATGGAAGCCGACATTTCTGGTGTAGGGGATATTATGTAGATACCGTAGGACGTAATGAAAAAGTAATCAAAGAGTACATAAAGAACCAAACGGAAGAAGATTACATGGCAGATCAGATAAGTTTCAAAGAATACATGGACCCGTTTGCGGGTAGTAAGAATAAGTAGGCAAAAAAAAGGCTGTTGCAGCCCCAACAAAGAAAAAGAGCCTGGCACAGACCATCACTTCGATAGTATTTGACATCTATATTATATCACTTTAATGTCAACTAATATTGGAAAGAGCTGGTTATACGCTTACCGGTGATCCATACAAGATAGCTAAATTGGATCTTACAAAAATGATTATGGAAAGGTTGTAGACAATTTTAAAGACACTTACTAAACGTAAAAATCTCCTATGGAACAATGATCCATAGGAGATTTTTCTATCAGAAGAAATACGTGTATTTATTCTGTCAGTAGTTTTTTGCCTTTGATGTGAGCTGCAATTTTTGTTATGTCAGTAACATTTATCTTGCCGTCATTATTAACGTTGGCAAATTTCTGAGCATAATAATCAAGAAGCTTTTTGCCTTTGATATGTGCTGCCACCTTAGTTATGTCAGTGACGTTTATTACACTATCTGTATTTACATCTCCAATCATAAGCGGCTTAAACACACGTGAATCGGTGTCTTCATTAAGTATATAGGAATAAGTGTTGATATATGCATATTTATTTGAATATGCTTCTGCCGTACTGCCTTTATAGCCTAAAATATACTTGAAATCAAGTGCGTATGCCATAGCATATATATTTACATATTCTATCTGTTCGATTTCACAGTCCTTTGAGTATATGATAACCGTTGATTTTTCTTTATGATTGACTAGACCCGAAAATGCTCCATCACCTATAAATTTAACATTTTCAGGGATAACTACTTTAGTCAAACCTTTACAGCCTTTAAATGCTTTTGCACCTATATATTTTAAACCATTAGGGAAGTTTACCGTTTTTATTCCGGAATTTTCAAATGCACTTGGGTAGATAGCTTCGAGGCTTTCGGGAAGAAGTATTTTTTCCTTTTTTTGTCCCGCAAAAGCATTTGAATCTATGTATTTCAGTGTAGAGGGGAGCTTGAATTCGGCAGTTACGGGTATCCCGGGAGAATCAGCTATACCGAGGGTACCTTCTCGAATGTCTATATAAGATGGGTTATTGCCATTGATTTTATAAAGCCAGTTTCCAAGATAAAGTGCCTTTTCAGCTGATGAGTCAAATTGCTTTTCAAACGGTGTATTCTTGAATGCTCCGTTTCCCAGTCTTTCAAGAGAATCAGGAATAACTACTTGTTCTGATATCGAACATCCATCAAAAGCATTATGAGATAATGTACGGAGACCATCATTCAAAGTAACACCTTGCAATCTCTTGTTTCCACTAAAAGCAAAGGCGCCGATTCCTTTTACGTTTCCGGGAATATCAATATCTAATGCCTTTACAGTATCATTAATATTATCGCTAAATGCATCGCTGAATGCATAGCTGTCTATATATAAATCGTTTTCGGTTGGCAGTTCCAGACTCTTGAGTTTCATCTCTGCTTCATTAAAAGCGCCATAATTGATGTATCTGAGAGTATCCGGAAAAACTATTTTTTCAATGTTTTTAAGTCTGTAAACAAGGCTGTAATTAACAGTCAACTTTTTAAATGCTTCTGTACCTATTCCGACACATCCATCTGGGATGACGAGTTCAGAGATGTCTTCGCCTTTTTTTGAATAATCAACTACCCAATCTTCGACCATTACTAATTCATTAGCATTTTCTTTTATCTGTTCGTTGTATAGTTCAGTGCCGACAAATGCGTTTCTGCCTATAAATTCAAGACTATCAGGGAGTTCTACTTCTTTAAGATTTGTGCAGCCAAAAAAAGCGTTATGGCAAAGTGATGTTATGCCCTCACCGATAACAACTTTTTCAATAAACGTATCTCCTTTAAAAGGTGAATCGTAATTTCCTGAAGCATCAGTGTTTAAAAGTTTTCCATGTCCAGTTATAGTTACTGTTGCCGTATCATAGTCAATGACATAACTTGCGTTATTTCCCCACTGTTTTTCTTCTGAAATATACGCATAGGTCGTTATGTTCATTAAATTTGTGCTTAGCATCAATGCTGAAATTATTCCTGAAATCGTTTTTTTGAATTTCATTAGATCACCTCCTACTATAAATTATAACACAAAGTCAAATCGAAAACAAGACTATATTTTAACAAAACAATCATCGAATATTTGCGTATATTAAGGCGCACAAACTAACTGTTATTGATTTTGCACCAATACTATGGTATACTGATAATGCAAATTTAGAAGGGGGATAGCAGTTAAGCGATATTTATCTCAAATTACCTGCTAAATATCGTAAGACTTGCTGTAAACCACTCTCGTAGCCCTCATACATTATTATATATACTTTAAAAACGACGAAAATGAGATTTGGATTTATCAAATCGATAAGAAATCTTATCTAAGAGATTATCTTTTTATCATCAAAAATCAAGGTGTTCATTGTTTGGTGGAGTCCTTATTTATATAGCGAGGAAAAAATATACAAACAAGCAGTAAGTGCTGTTTAGGGATAACACAGATCTTTCGGAAATTAACCAGGAGGAATGAAATATGGATGCAATTGCAGAGATTCGTGCGCTAGCCGAAGAATATGCGATGTGCGGCGGGAATGAACGCAGTGACGGCACAAAGTTTGAACTGTTTGCGCCGCCTGCTACAGTAGAACAGGTACGTGCTTTCGAGCAGGAGATGCATATTACGCTGCCGAATGATTTTGTACGCTATCTCACTGAACTTGGTAACGGCGGTATCGGTCCGGATTACGGTATCTGGTCGCTGGATAAAATGCGTGAGAATAATCCGTATGCGCCTAAAAGCGGCGATTTGCCGCCGATGATCGGCGGTGGGCTTTCCGAGAAAGCATGGAAGGCATTTGCTCATGAGGCAGAAGCAGCGGAAGATGAAGAAACGTTTGAGCAGCGACTAGTCGCTGGAGGAATTTTCATTAGTACACCGGGTTGCACAATGGATACACTGCTGATGTGTAAAGGTGCGGCGGCAGGCGGTGTTGTAACCATTGATTTTGACTTTCTTTCTTATTATGATAAACCCATGGAGCGCAGTTTCTCTTTTGCAGACTGGATGATCGAAGGATTGCATGATAAGATCGCATATCGTAAAAATGGTATATATATCAATCAGGTCACGAGGTATAATGAAAACGGTCTCGGCATGGCAGGCGAGAAGCTGACAGATCTTCTGATAGAGCTGCGTATTGCACAGCTGATCGAAGAAGGCGATGCAGATGCAGCTGTCCTGGCACCGGAGATACGCGCTTTCTATGAGCGTGCATTCGGGAACGGAACATTCCGTATGTGGATTGCGATTAGTGGTAGGAATGTTATCGGTACAGTCGGGCTGACACTAACCGAAAAGCCGCCCTATTCTGCTAATCCGACCGGTAAGATTGGAGTGCTTTCGAGTATGTATGTTGCACCTGAATTCCGGCGACGCGGAATTGCAAAGTGCTTGCTAGGGTATGTCATGCGCTGGGCAAGGCGAAATGGAATAGGTACGATTCATATCACTGCCTCGGAACAAGGTATGAAGCTTTACGAGTCGTGCGGATTCACACACAATGAAAGGTTTATGAAGTATGATCCATAAGTACTTCTTGTAAAACCTATATATGAGAACCAAGCTAAACTCCTAGTGCTTTATTATTTTCATATAATATCATTGTCAATACCCATTTGGATTATTTCGCACATATTTTTTATATGCTGTCAAAAATACACATTAATATACTTTTCTAATATGGATAAATAACAAACGATTAAGAGAGTATGTCAAATTTATTGACAATAGTATTTCTGCATGTTATAATAATTCTGTATTTTATTGATATATTATCATATTCAACATAATTGAACGGGAGGGCATATTTATGAAGATGAAAAAAGTTTTAGCAGTAGTGATGGCATTTTGTATGACAGCGGGTGCGGTCAGCTATGGTGCGCCTGTTATAACACAGAGCATAACTGCACAGGCGGCTGATCTTGAGACAGATTGTTATTATTTTGATGAAGCGACAGGCGCGCTAACGCTAAGAGGAACGGTAGAACGTTATACATTAAGAGATTTTAGCAGTAATTATAAGGATACAGTCAAATCGGTGGTCGCTGAAAAGGATACAATTCTTCCCGAAGATAGCAGCGAGCTGTTTTATAATTATACCAATTGTGTTTCTATCGATCTTTCATGTGCAGATACAAGCAGTGTCAAAGATATGAGATTTATGTTCTTGGGGTGTTCCGTCATGACCGAACTTGATCTGAGTGGATTTGATACCAGTAATGTAACTGATATGCGTGGGATGTTTGGTGGCTGTACAAGTCTGACATCACTGGATGTAAGTTCGTTTGATACGGGCAAAGTAACAGATATGATAGATATGTTCTTTTCGTGTAGTAAATTGACCACGCTTGATGTAAGTAGATTTGATACAAGCAATGTTAAAAGTATGCATTGGATGTTCGGAAAATGTTCTGGTTTGACCTCGATCGATGTTAGTGGATTTGATACAAACAAGGTATCAGATATGAGAACTATGTTTTACGACTGTTCCGGTCTGACAACACTTGATCTGAGCAGTTTTGACACAAGCAACGTTACACGTATAGGCAATATGTTCGAGCTATGTTCAGGCTTGAAAGAACTCACTCTCGGCGAGAAATTTTCCGGCATACCAAAAGGTGCCGAACTCCCCAACGGCGACGGCTGGGTCAATGCCAATGCTCCCACAACTGTCATCAGCGGTGACGGAGAATATGCAGTTATCACCAACAACGGCAAGAACACCTACAAGCGCTGTACTGCCAACACGCCAACATACCCCACCAACATCAAGGTAGAATACAGCAAGGAATATCACCAGGTAAGATTTACATGGGACAAAGTCGAAGGTGCTGACAGATACGGCATTGCTGTATACCTGGCAGGAAAGTGGAGAGTACAGGCACAGAATATTACCGGAACTGTTTACACTTCTCCTAAAAATCTCACACCCGGTAAGACCTACAAGGTAGCAATCGCTGCAAAAGTTAACGGAAAATGGGATACTGCTAATGCTATCAAAAATGCTGTGACTGTTACCGTAAAAGGCAATTCCTATGTCAAGCCTGACATAGAGCTCAAATATAGTTGGGACTTGTATGTTATAGCCGATGAGATCACTATGTATCTCGGACCCGATACAAGCTACGGTAAAGTTACTACGATCCCTAGAAAAACTGTCCTTGATGAACTCGGCATTATGAATGATAATGACAACTGGGCATTTACAAAGTATAACGGACAGTATGGCTGGGTACAAATGGTTAATGAAAAAGGTATAATGGAGGTTCAAATTTGGGGTCCCGTGGCTGCCAAGCCTGTTATCTACCTCTATCCCGAAAAGGAGACAGATGTTCATGTTGAGGTTGAGCTGACCGAAGCTGAACTTTACACTACCTATCCTAAGTACAACAACGGCTGGGATGTAGTAGCTAAGCCTGACGGTTCACTTGTTAACAAGGTTGACGGCACTCATCACAGATATCTGTTCTGGGACGCTGTAAACTGTCGTACAGAATTTGATCTCTCCAAAGGATTCTGTGTAGCAGGCAGTGATACCGAGAGCTTCCTCAAAGAAAAACTCAGCTATATGGGTCTTACCGAAGATGAGATGAATGAGTTTATCGTATATTGGCTGCCTAAAATGGAGCATAACAAGTATAATCTAATTTCTTTCCAGAGTGATAAATATACAGATTCCGCAAAGCTGAACATCACACCCACACCCGACAGTATGCTGCGCATATTCATGACCTATGTACCTCTTGAAGAGGCTGTGGAAATCGATCCGCAGGAGCTCTCCACATTTGAAAGAAGCGGCTTCACAGTCGTTGAATGGGGCGGTTCCGAATTATAAAATAAGAGTGTTAACTTGATACATTTAGATAAATTATATGATGAGACCGATTGTAAAAGCAGTCGGTCTCATCTTCTGTAACTGGTTATCTCTTGAAGCGTTAAGTCTGTATTTCTCAAATATCGTATTATTAATACTTTTATACCTTACAAACATATTTGGGTATTAGGTTTTTATCAAAAATAAAACAACAGGGGAGTGCTAAGATGATTATTCCACGTCCCGGAAAACACCAATCCGCAAAAATGAAAACGGCAAATGGGATACAACTAACGCTATCAAAAAATGCTGTAATTGTTACCGCTCATAGATCTCCCGCAAAAGTCTGTATGGGGGGAGATAAATTAGCAGATATACAGAAAATGATATTGATTATGATTAGCCTTTATTATTGTTTATCCAACTGCTTCACGGGTTGGACAAATGTTCGGACGAGGAGTGATGATAGGTTATTTACATATAAAGTAAGGGAAATGCTATAGTCGTCATATATTTACCTCCTGTCTAATCTACTTCAATGAACTTTATTGACCAATTTGGAATGTCCAATTTACTTCATGGTGTTCCTTGGAGTTTATTATACTTTATTAGACATTGGTGAGCTAGGTGCGGAGAGTTTCCCTTCAAAAAAATCTTTTATTTTTCAGAAAACGCTCCAAAAAAGAGTTCGAATGTAAGCGTATAACCCCCCGCATCATAAAAGCAAACAGCCGGGCAGATAACACCCGGCTGTAACATCATATTCTGGCTTTGATTTCTCCATTTCTCTTTGCGTCCATGTATATTTCTTTGAAATCAGCTTTGCTGTTAGGACCGAATATGATCGGAATAACAGATACAAGTCCATCGGAAATGATCGCATTTTTAAATGGCAGAAGCGTTGCATCAAGCAAAGTTGGCATCGGTGCATTTGTCAGCATTTCCTCCCAACTGCTGACAATGCCGTTTACAAGAAAAACAGAATTGTCATCGATCGAAATAAATACCGATCCCTTTTTCAAATGTCGCTCAATGATAAATCTGCCGGTGATGCACCCTTTCCAGCTTTTAAGTATCTCCATGTGTTCTTCGGGCAGATCCGATCGCTCAAGATAATCATCAATGATCCATGTCCGTTCCCATAAAAAGTGGGCAACCTCCACAGCATCCTGTGGGTCGATCATTCCTTGCCCGAAATAATCTTCCTCAGGAAGTATATGATATTCTTTGTTCACATAGTCAAGCAGTGGAAAAAACAGTTCATAAAACAGCTTTGCATCTTCATTACTAAGTTTCATTTTCTTCCCTCCATGGTAATAATATCGTTTCTGCAGGCTGTGAAAACAGCTCGGTCAGGTATTTCTCCGCATCAAGACCATTAGCTTGCGCAGTTGAAATTATCGAATACAGCGCCGCGCTCGCTTTCGCTCCGTTGGCTGTGTTGCTGAATAGCCAGTTGCGTCTGCCGACAGCAAACGGTCTTATCGCATTCTCAGCCCTGTTGTTGTCAATAGGAACATCTCCGTTTTCGAGAAATGTATACAGATACTTCCGTTCATTCAGCGCATATCTTACTGCATCTGTCAGCTTGCCCTTACCGCTGACCTGAACATTTTCAAGCCACGCAAAAAACTCGTCAAGCAAAGGCTTTATCTTTGCAAGGCGCTGTTCATATCTGTATTCTGTGGAGCTGTCGGCAAGCAGATTTTCTTCGTGATATATCTTGTTGAAATATTCTACTGCCTTTGCCGCAACAGAAGTGTTGTGCAGCTTTTGGTTGTTCGGAAGAGCCTGAATAAAACCACGCCTTGCATGAGTCATACAACCGCATCTTTTCGCGCCCTCTACCGCATTGTAGGCATCATATCCGTCACAGACCAGATATCCGATAAAGCCTTTAAGGAAATTCGAGGGATGCTCGCCTTTCCTTGTGGGCTGATAATCGAAAATGATGATGTTGCGGTCGTTCATCTTGCCGTTGCAGTACACCCACATCCTCGATACCGATGTGGCTTTTCTGCCTTCCTCGTGAAGAACTTGCACTGTTGTCTCATCAGCGTGGATGATCTGTCCTGCGATAAGCATTTCATGCATTTTCTCGACGACCGGCAGACACCATTTTTCAGCGGCAGCACCTACCCAATTAGACATAGTCGCTTTTAGCAAAGATATCCTCTTTGAATTAAAGTCTTTTTCTTGACGGTGCAGCGGAACAGCTTTGCCGTATTTCTCATAGACGATATGCGCCAGAAGCTCGGGCGAGCAATAGCTTCCCGGGATCATAGCGTGAGGGTACGGCGCACGGATGATATGACAAGGTTCGTCTCTTTCTTCGGGCTTTTCTCCGCACTCGGGACACTTGAATTTATGTACGATATGTCTGCGGATATAGAATTTGGCGGGTGAATATACAAGCTCATTATAAGCCTTTTCATCACCGATCTCCACCATTTTCGCGCCGCATATCTCACAGACGGGATCTTTGATCTCATGATGTTCCTCTTTAACAGGAAGACTGCTCATCCAGTCATCATAAGTTCGCTTTTTCTTGCGCTTGTGTTCGGGAACAGTTATTGTTCCATGCTCTTTATATACAGACTTTTCTTCTTTCCCGAACATCGATAGCTGAACACCGAATTCTTTCTCCATGACAACAGCTGTCTGCTCCGTTTTTCTTCCGAATATCTGCTTTCTGAACCATTCCAACTGCTGGTTGGCGAGGGCTAGTTCTTCCTTGAGAACAGCGTTTTCATTACGGAGCGATACTATTTCCGATGTCATATTCTGTTCGGACATAAAGCACCCCTCCATTCGTGATGATACATTCATGATACCACGAAAGAAGGGGCTTTTCAAGCACATATTCTGAATATTCGGTAAGTATTGCCTTAATACAGCGCGCCCGGTTTTCCTTCACGGATAGCTTTGGGCTGCTCTATTTTCAAACCTTCTAAAAGCCAGCGAATTTGCTGAGATGTGAGCTTTACAGCTTCGGTCTCACTGCGCGGCCACTGAAATCTTCCGTTGTCAAGTCGTTTGTACAACAGCAGAAAACCGTCGCCTTCTTATCCGAATATTCGGATAAGAGGGCTTATCCGCAGGTTTTTGTTATCCGAACATTTTTATGGAACAAGGCTTGATGCTGATGATCAAGCCTTGTTCCTTCAAAAAAATATGCGGATAAAAATTTACCTCAAGCCGCAAAGCCGTGCAAATTCATCCTCGTCATCGGGCCATTCTGGTACCTCATTGCCAGAAGATATTACAGGGTTCCCTATTTCCATGGCCTTGCGTTTTTGTTCCAAAGATGGAAATGCGTAATGGTCCTTCGTGGTCTGGATGCTCGAATGCCCCATTGCCACAGCAATCGTCTCTATTGCCACTCCATCACGATAAAGGTATGTTCCCCGTGTTCTTCGAAGCATATGTGGATAAACTGGATTGGGCAGGTCTGGATGATCCTTTCGGACAATGTCCGCATATTTTTTCACTATGCGCTCCACATTCCTTTCCGACATAGAATGTATCTCACCATGGGACACTGTGTAGATAAATGGGACGGAAGACCCAGCTGACTCCCCATCATGGTATTCTGCCATGTACGCTTCAATGAGAGACACTACATTTTCAGAAATAGGGACTGTTCGTTCCTTGTTGCCCTTACCCTTAATTAGAATATAGGGTGCAGCAACCTTCAGATTAACATCTTTCAACCGGATATTTATGAGTTCGTCCGCGCGTATCATCGTGTCAAACAGAACGGAAAGCATCATCGTGTCCCTGCATCCCGTCCTTGTATTGGGCGGAGCATCTAAAAAAGCTTTGAGCGTTGAACGTTCCTCGATTATGGGTCGCATCTTCTTTTCCACGCGCAAAAATGGAACATCGGTAATGCTCAAATATACCTGCTGGAGAGAAACATCGCGTGATGAAGCGTACCGGACATATGACTTTATTGCCGCAAGCCTGTTGTTGACTGTGCTTCTGGTGTGTTTCTTGTAGTCGAGCAACCAGTTCCGGTAGTCAAGGAGAAAGTCAAAAGTGCAATCCTCAAAAAGGAATCGTTTCATGGATATCCCTTTTTCGTCCGAGACATACCTCCTGAAAATGCTAAGTCCGTCCCTATATGTTTTTACCGTTTTCAGGCTTGGACTGTCCTGGGGTATATAGGTTTCAAGGAAGTCCAACGTCATGGAAAAGAAGAGCTTCTTTTTAACCGTATTATTCATCTGACCCTCACCTCCGGAAAAATCTCATACGCGAGGCTGTCTTTTTCCCGTATAATACGGAACGTCTCTTTGACCTGGTGGTAATAATAGAAGGTCTCATTGGACGATTTGTGTCCCAACGCTCTGCTGAGGTAAGGCAGCATGACATTCAGGTCGATTCCCTCGGATATCCATGCATTCATGCGCATAACAACATAAGTGTGACGCAGTGAGTGGATTGTCGGGGGCTTTGCGCAACTCGGCGCATATACGGTTTCTTTCCAAAATTGCCTAAAGCGTATGGAAAGTGCACCACTGGAAAAATGCCTGGCGGGATCAAAGGACGGGAAAACCCACTCAGTGTCCATTAGGCGTAGATTGTCACTGGTGTATTTTCTCATGACTTTCGTAAGATCCCCAGACATGAAAACCACCCTGTCCTTATGACCCTTTGCATTATAAATGGTAATGGAACCGTTCTTCCAGTTGATGTCATCAAGCCGGAGGCACACCGCCTCGCTTCTGCGCAGACCCGTTGCAAGAATCAGTCGAAAAATCACCCTGTAACCATACGCCATCCTTGTCACTTCCGTGGATTGCTTTTTGGGAACATACCCGTCAATCACACGGAAGAGATCAGCAACCTCTTCTGGTGACAGAACGTGGACAACAGGGCGGCTGTAACGTATAACATCTATAGGAACATATGAAATCTTGCCGAGGCCATTCATGTACAGAGTCAGCTGCCGTATCACAGATATCCGCCCAGCCTGGGATGACTTTCCCTCTGTCGGAAGCAGTCGCGTCCATCCTTCAAGAGATTCCATTGTCACGTCATCCGAATCCCCATTGGTCTCCAGCCAATACTTGTCAAAGCGTGCGAGTATATATGCCTCGTTGTCATACTTGAAGCCAAGTGCCCTTTTTTGATCCAGTAACCCTTGTATGTATGGGGCCAGGACGCTCTTGAAAGCGATATTCATCATAACGCATCGCTCCCTTCCATTTCAAGGCGAAGATCCGCAAGGGAGAGCGGACATGCCGCCATGCGTTCATCGTCAAGGGAAAGGTAATGCTTCAGGCTTTCCGTGTCCCTGTGCCCGATTACATCTGCTATGCTTTCGGGACGAACTCCGTTTCTAAGCCTGTTTGTCGAAAATGTTTTTCGGGTGACGTGAAAACCTGATCCCCTTACATCGCGGTCAGGCAAAGCTCGCTTTAACGCACTGTAGCATATGTTTCGGCTCATGCCGCTAAACGGAGCCTTGAAATCAACGAATACATTTCTGCATACCGCCATTCTTGGACGTGCCATCTTCAGGTATCTGAAGATGGCATTGCCTACCGCCACTGGCATCGGTACCCATACATCAGCATCTGTCTTGTTCTGCCTGTACAGAATGGAACGGTTTTCCCAATCAATGTTCTCCAGCTTCAGGTTTGCAATATCGCTGCTGCGCATTCCCATTTCAAGTCCGAGCATTATGACTGCACTGTCGCGGATCTCAAGATCCGTATATGCATTGCCAACAAAAGTTTTGATCTCCTCGATCTCACTGGAAGTGAGTACTACCACAACGGTCTCCACTGGTGCCGCCGAGCAGCCAAGAGCCATATACAGCGATGGGTTTGCGTTGAGACCTTTACGATACAGGTACTTAAGGAACCGCTTCACCCGGTTGTTGCATGCATTTTTGCCCTCTGGGGTTCCATGGTGGTCTGCAAGGTTGAAATCAGCAAGATGACTTCCGTTAACATCGCCATACGATGACAGGCCCTCACCGATTATAAACCGGCAAAATCTGAGTATGGAGTAAATATCGTTTTTAACGGTGTTCTCATCCAGTTTCATCTTGCGGCGGCTCTCGGCAAAGTCAAGCAGTGGTGTCAAGCACCATTCTGGAATGTTATTTATGCCGTTGATTCCCCTCGGCAACTTCTTCTCGAAATGGACTGACCCGGATGTAACATAATCGGAAAACATGAACAGTATGTGCCGCGCTGTATTCCACGAACAGCCTTTGAACAGACGTTTTTTTACGCAGTCCGAATGAAGCCAAATGTCTGCCATGTCTGGGTCATACCACAGATTGTGGTAATCAAGGAACAGGTATAGCTGAAGAATTGCCCTTTTAGATGCTTCTGTATATTTCTGGACATAGCCTGCCTCTTGATGGAGTCTGATAAGTTCCAGGCCCTCAGACAAAAACCTTTCAGGCGACAACCGGACTTGTCCCTCAGAGCTATTCTTTATAAGCCTGGATTGTTCATCAGGTGGAAAATCGTCCAGGTTGACGGAACATTCCGTCTCCAATGCATATATTCTCAGATATAGACCGTAAGGAACCTTTCCCGATTCGGCCAGGAATTGCAGGAACTGGTGCAAAGTTGACTCTTCAATAACTCGGGAAATCCTTTTCAAGTGCGCAAGCTCCTCATGGTATGAATCTATGTCACCGTAGGTTATCTCAGATGGATCCATCCTTCCCTTGGATTGCATACACTTCAAGAACAATGAGCACCTTCGTTTGACATTTGCTATTTGCGATTCTGTAAAAACATTTTCGCGAGAACGCAGGAATCTTGTGATGTGGTTTTCAAAGTTGCTGTTAAGCGATAGCTTGGAGTAACTCTTCCTGGGTGATGCCTGGGCATTGATGATGCATCCGTGGATATATGCATCATCAAGTTTTGAAATGCAAGCCGCATTTTCTATACGGCTTTTAGGGAGCCATGCAGGCACCGGTAATGTGGATAACAGAGCTTTTCCGTATTCTGGTGAATAGGTTATATCCTTAGCCGCAAGATCGTCAGCCAGCAGAGTGTAAAACCGTTCATGATTTTTAACTGTGGATTGCGCATACCCCCTTTCTTTCAGAAAGTTTAAAACAATAGTAACATTTTTGCGATATTCGTTCATTGTGTATCACCTCCTGAGATAATGATACACCCAAATATTGTTATCCGAACATTTTTTTTCGGAATTTATCTTAAACAGCAGGAACACGCCTTATCTCTAATAAATGTTCGGATAACAAAAACCTGCGGATAAGCCTTCCCAAAGAAGACCTTTGATGCGGTCACAGCGTCTTCCGCAGAACAAAAACAGAGCCTTTGAGAACGGATCAAGATTCAACTGCGCCTGGATGATCGTCGCAAGGCCGTCAATACCACGCCGAAGGTCGGTGTATCCTGTCACAAGATAGACCTGTGCGTCCGCTGCCAGATCATTCAGCATAGCTCATGCACCAAAGCGGTCAGAGTATCCGCAGATATATCTGCCGGAAGAGATATTTGAAGTCCGTTTTTCTCGATGCGGATATTTTCGTTTGAACAAGGAACTGATACAGGAACGATGGTCGAAGAATTCTCGATATACTGTTCACGGACTTTTCTTAAGCGGTTGTAATATGTGTTAGGCTTGATCCCATTTTCTGCGCACCATTCCCGGATCGTCAGACCGCTTGCCTGCTGCGCTTTGATCTGCGCAGACCATTCCTGAAGCTGCATTTCTTTTTTGATTGTTGTGATGGATGTTGTTTTGTCCATACCTGTTACCTCCTTGTCTAATCGACTCCAATGAACTCCACGGATCAATTTGGATTATTCAATTTACTTCATGGTGTTCCTTGGAGTTTATTATACTTCATTAGACTTCGGTGGGGTAGGTGCTGGGGGTTATACGCTTACGTTCGAATCCTGTCCAAAGGCATTTTATACCAAAAATCATCTTCGGTTTTCATATAAAAAATTTCTGTTTCAGGGCAACAAAAAAACGCGTAAATACGCGCTCTTAAGTGAAATCATCTTTTTTGACTTCATAGGTTGGCGGAGAAGGAGGGATTCGAACCCTCGATGAGCTATTAACCCATACACGAGTTCCAGTCGTGCGCCATAAACCGGGCTAGGCGACTTCTCCATCGGTTTTTGTTCTCTGTGTTTCTCACAGCTTAATTATTATAGCATATCAAGATGCATTTGTCAAGTACTTTTTCAAAAAAATTTCTGCTTTTTTGATATTATTTTTTAAATCAAGGTCCGTGTGTTTTTAAAAACCTCTGAAATGCTGAAATTTCGGGTTATATAATGTTTTTTTATGAGCAGGGAAGTTTGACAAATTTCGTGTGATGCTGTATAATTAATAAAAATTTGCTATTGAATGTGCGAAAAAATACGGAGGTGTATCGTTTGCTCTGGGTGATTCTGTTTGCTGCGGCGGGTATCGGTGCTTTGCTGGCGTTGATATATCTTGTGACAAGGTTTCACAAATTCGGTTTTATGCAGAAGCTTTCCGAAAATCGAAAATGGCTATCATGGGGGCTGTCAGCTTTGCCTGTTGCCGGACTTGGGATTGTTACTGTAATTAATTTGTATATTGGTATCATCATAATTCTGCACCTTGCGCTCATCTGGGCGTTGTGTGATCTTGTGACTTTCATTCACCGCAAGCGCAGACATAGCTGGTCTTCACGATATGTGACGGGTGTCGCGGCAATTATGATAACGGCAGTCTATCTGGGAGCAGGCTGGTTTTTTGCCCATCATGTATTTGAAACGGACTACCGACTTAAAACAAAAAAGCAGTTAGAAAATTCGCCGCTTCGTGTTGCTATGTTTGCCGATTCTCATCTGGGCGTCACTCTTGATGGTGAAGAATTCGCTGAACAGATGAAGCGGGTAGATGAACAATCTCCCGATGTTGTTATAATCGCAGGTGACTTTGTTGACGATGACAGCAAGCGTTCGGATATGGTACTTGCTTGCAGTGCATTGGGGGAAATTGATACTAAATACGGCGTGATATATGTAGACGGCAATCACGACAAGGGATACGGCAACGGCAGGGATTTCACCATAGACGATCTTTATACCGAGCTTGAAAAGAATGGTGTCAAGATACTTCGTGACGAAGTTTTTGAAGCAGGTAACGTAAATTTCATAGGCAGGAAAGATCATCACGATGAGGATAGGTTATCTGCAAAGCAGCTTATGGAACAGGCCGATGAAGAAAAGTACACTATTATAATAGATCATCAGCCCAGAGATTATTATGCTGAAGCTGCCGCAGGTGCTGACCTTGTGCTTTCGGGGCACACCCATGGCGGGCACATTTTCCCCTCGGGATTTGTGGGGCTGGCTATGGGTTTCAATGATAGGGTCTACGGCAAGGAAGTACGTGGTGATACTACATTTATCGTTACATCTGGTATTTCAGGCTGGGCTATACCTTTTAAAACAGGGTGTATCTCGGAGTATGTTATCATTGATATCTATGACAGGTAAAGTATTATATCTTGATAGAAACCAGCCCGCGGGTTATTATCCGCGGGCTGTGATCATATCTTTTTAGGTTTTGCAAAATTAGCGAATATCTTTTTGGTGCCGACCTTCTCAAAGGCTATCTCCAGCATGGTATCGCCTGCCATTGGTGTAACACCGACTATCGTGCCTTCGCCGAACTTTTTGTGAAGGACTCTCTCTCCTACGCTGTAAGTCTCGGCGGGTTCACTTGATTTAGCTTTTGCCGAGTTATACATCGCCATCTGTCTGCCAAGGGAGATATTATCCGAAGGGCGTCCCATTGGCTTAGTGTCAAGCTTAGGTACTTGCTTGTCGATGTTCTCAGCGGGAAGTTCTTTGATGAACTGAGATTCGCGGTTGTACTGGGTACTGCCGTAGATCATACGCTCACCTGCGTATACAAGATGGAGCTGTTCCTTGGCACGGGTTATTGCCACATAGGCAAGGCGGCGTTCCTCTTCAAGTTCAGATTCGGAATCTCTGCTTCGGCTTGACGGAAATACGTTGTCCTCCATGCCTGCCACAAATACAACAGGAAACTCCAATCCCTTTGCGGCGTGCATTGTCATCAGTGCTACATAATCGCCTGTTTCGTCAAGGGTGTCTATATCGGTATAGAGTGCGACTTCTTCAAGGAAACCGTCAAGAGAAGGGTCTTCCGCATCTTCTTCGTATTTTGCCATTGTGGATTTAAGCTCGGCAATATTTTCAAGACGCATCTCACCCTCAACGCCCTGTTGTTTCATCAGTGCGCCGTAACCTGTTTTTTCAACGACTGCATCAAGCAGGTCGGGCAGCGTCACCGCTTCGGAAAGTTCGGTCAGATCATCTATCATGAATGCAAATTCTGTCAGTGCTTTGGATTTTTTTGCTAGCGGAACATATTCGGTAGAATGTTCCATTACGTAGATAGGATCTTCACCCAGGTCGGAGGATACCTGCAAAACTGTCCGTACAGTCGCATCGCCCATTCCGCGCTTGGGTTCGTTGATGATCCTCTGGAGCCTGAAAGTATCGGCGTGATTTGCGATGATTCCCAGATATGCAAGGATATCCTTTATCTCTTTGCGCTCATAGAATTTCAGTCCGCCGAAGATCTTATAAGGTATGCTTGCCTTTATCATTGCCTGTTCAAGGGCGTTTGACTGGGCATTCATTCGATATAGGACGGCGTGGTCGCCCCAGCGTCTACCGTTATCGTTGTTTTCTGTTATCGTCCTTGCGATATAGGAAGCTTCGTCACGCTCGTTCATAGACTTATGTACAATGACTTTTTCTCCGTCGCCGCAGTCTGTCCAGAGATTTTTGCCCTTTCTGCCAACATTATTGCTGATGAGCTTGTTGGCGCAGGTAAGTATATTCTGGGTGGAACGGTAGTTCTGTTCAAGCTTGATAACATCATCTGCTGTACAGCCGAATTCTTCCTCGAAATTCAGGATATTTTCGATAGTCGCACCGCGGAAACGGTAGATACTCTGGTCATCATCACCTACAACGCATATATTCCCGAACTTTTGTGAAAGCAGAGAGACCAGCCTGAACTGAACACGGTTGGTATCCTGATATTCGTCTACCATTATATATTTATACAAATTCTGGTAATGGTCGAGTACATCGGGGCAATTTTCAAACAACGTCACAGTATGGCAGATTATGTCATCGAAATCCATGGCATTGTTGGCAAGAAGTTCCTGCTGATACTTTTTGTATACCTTAGCCACCGAGCTTTTGAAATAGTCACCAACAGCATCTTTTGAAAATTCCTCGGGAGTAATCATTGAGTCCTTTGCGTGAGATATCTCGCTCATGATAGTTTTCACGGGGAACATTTTTTCATCTATATCAAGTGATCTCATAGCGGCTTTTATAACGCGCTTTGAGTCGTCTGTATCGTATATGGCAAAGCTTGAAGTGAAGCCGATATTCGCACACTCACGCCTTAGAATACGTACACAAGCCGAATGGAAAGTTGCGGCAACTATGCCCCTGCCTTCCTCGCCGAGTATTTTTTCGATACGCTCTTTGAGTTCGCCTGCCGCTTTGTTGGTGAAAGTTATTGCCAGGATATTCCAGGGACGAACCTGCCTTGTGCCTATTATTGCGGCGAGACGTTTGCCGTCATCTGTCCTTCCCTCGGCATAATCCTGAATAAATGCGGATTCTTCTTCGGTGAATATCTGCCCTGTGGTGTTGTAAGCGTCACCGAAATGTATCATATTGGCTATCCTGTTGATAAGCACAGTAGTCTTTCCGCTGCCTGCACCAGCAAGTATCAGCAGAGGTCCGTTCACGCGGAACACAGCTTTCTGCTGCATGGGGTTCATTCGGCTGAAAAATCTTTCAAGTGCCTGTTTTTTCAATATATCAATATCTTTCATTTGTATACCTCCGTTATCTCAGACATATATTATAACACATCGGCAGGATTTTGAAAAGGGGGCAAATGAAAATTTTTGGAGCCTGAGTTTTTGAGTACATTTATTTACCCTTATGCAGACTTTAGAGAATATGCACTTGACATTCGGTCAAAAATAGAGTAAAATATAATAAGATATTTTTGTTCGGATACAATCCCGCCTGAAACATGGCGGACTCTGTCGGCGGTTTCGTCTAAACAGTCATCTATCAAGGGGATATCCATTCATCCCAAAACTGCCGCTCATGTCCTTATATAAAATGGGACTGCACTTATTCTAACGGAAAAATCAAATATCGGGCGGGATACGTTTTCCCGCGGGAAAGGAGCTTTTTGCGCTCCTGAAGCAAACGACAGATATTCATTATCGGGCATTAATATTTTCTTGTGCTGGTGTGAAAATATATGTCGTTTACTATGGTGCGCATTTTTGCAGATCATGAATAATAACAATTCTAACAACGGAAAAAGAAAGCCATCAAAACGTTACGTACAAGGTAATGGAAAACTGAGAGGTGTGCCGATAAAACGCGGTGCAGAAAATAAACAGAGCGCAGAACCTTCTCAGGCTAAGCTTCGTCCCAACGGCAGGGGACAGCGCGGCAATAACAACAAACAGCAGGAACAGCGCCGTACTCCCGTTAAGATCATTCCTCTGGGCGGTCTCAACGAGATAGGCAAGAACTTTACTGTCATCGAATGTTCAAACGATATGTTTATCATCGACTGCGGCCTTGCATTCCCTGACAGTGAGATGCTTGGTGTTGATATCGTTATACCTGATTTTTCCTATGTTGAGAAGAACATAGAAAAGCTTCGCGGCGTAGTTATCACTCACGGACACGAAGATCACATCGGCGGACTTCCTTATTTCCTGAAAAAATTCCCCAATACTCCTGTTTACGGCACAAGGCTGACTATCGGACTTATCGAAGGCAAGCTTCGTGAGCACGCTCTTCTGGACAGTGTAAAGCTGAATACAGTGACACCGCGTCAGACCATCAGAATGGGCTGTATGGCAGTTGAATTCATCAGAGTGAACCATTCTATACCCGATTCTGTGGGAATGGCTATCCATACACCTGCAGGTGTTCTGATCCACACAGGTGACTTCAAGGTAGACTATACTCCAATCGAGGGCGGTATAATCGATCTGCCCAGATTTGCGGAACTCGGAAATAAGGGTGTTCTTGCACTGATGTCAGATTCCACCAACTCTGAGCGTCCGGGCTATACTGCCAGTGAACGCAAGGTCGGGGATAATCTGGAAATGCTGTTTGCAAAGGGCGAGGGCAAGCGTATAATCATTGCGACCTTCGCATCGAATATCCACAGAGTTCAGCAGATAATCAACAACGCTGTAAATACAGGCCGTAAAGTTGCTGTATCGGGCAGAAGTATGGTGAATGTCATAAGTGTTGGCATCGAGCTTGGCTATCTTAAAGTGCCCGATGGCGTGCTTATCGATATCGATATGATAGGCAGATATCTGCCCGAGCAGATAGTTCTCGTTACAACAGGCAGTCAGGGCGAGCCTATGTCTGCACTTTCAAGAATGTCCATGAACGAGCACCGAAAAGTCAGCATAACTCCCCAGGATTTCATAATAATCTCGGCTAACCCCATACCCGGCAACGAAAAGCTGGTCACCAGGGTCGTCAACGATCTTATGAAGCTGGGTGCTGAGGTAGTATACGAAAAGATGTACGAAGTACACGTTTCGGGACACGCTTGTCAGGAAGAGCAGAAGCTTATGCTCTCTATAACAAAACCCAAGTTCTTCATACCAGTACACGGCGAGTTCAAGCACCTGATGAAGCACAAGCAGACGGCTATGAGCGTGGGCATACCCGAGGAGAATATCATTATCGCCGGTATCGGTGATGTTATCGAGACTGACGGTGTTGATATGAATATCACGAGTGAAGTTCCTGCGGGCAGAGTTCTTGTTGACGGTCTGGGTGTTGGCGACGTTGGTGCTATCGTGCTGAGAGACAGAAAGCATCTGGCTGAGGACGGTCTTATAATCGCTGTTGCCACAATAGACAGGACAGTTGGCGAGATACTTGCAGGTCCCGATCTTGTTTCGAGAGGCTTTGTCTATGTTCGTGAGAGCGAAGAGCTGATGAATGAAGCGAAAGAGCTTCTCACCGAAACCTTGCAGAACTGTCTTGACAGCAATATGCATGAATGGAATGCCATTAAGGGCAGGATGAAAGACAATCTTTCTGATTTCATTTTCACAAAGACGAAGAGAAGTCCTATGATACTGCCTATAATCATGGAGATATAGATACTGTCAATTGTCGAACAAATAAAGGATCAAGCAAAGGAGTTGACTGGCAGTGAAAAAGAACAAAAGCTTTCTCATGCTGTTGTCCGCGACGATGGGTGTCATCTCGCTGACATCGCTGATAGGAGCTTTTATGCTGCGCTCGACTGAGGAAAAAAAAGGAGCGGGAAGCGTACTGATACTGATATGCGTAGTGAGCATATTGCTGCTACTGCTGGAAGCTTTCATTTTCAGAAATCAGACTGCAAAATATACCACAAAGCTCGCATCACAGCTGATAAGAACTCAGCGTGATTCGATGCTGCATTTCCCAGCGCCCTGCGTTATACTCGACAGCGATGAAACTATCATGTGGTACAATAGATTGTTCGAGAAGCAGGTATATTCCGAGGATTCATACGGAGATCATCTGGAAAATATCATGAATATCGACCTTGAACGCGCCTTTGAAGAGGACGGCTGTCAGATATGTGTGAACAAAAGGTACTATATAGCCAAGGCTGTGCGCACCGATCTGAAAAACGGTCTTTCTATGGTGTATTTCAAGGATATCACAGATTATACTGAACTGAGATACGATGCTTATCAGTCTCACAACAGCGTGATAATAATTGTTATAGATAACTATGATGCTATGATGTCGGATATCAGGGATACTGAAAAGGCTCACGTTGCGGTTGAGATAGAAAAGCTTATGGAAAGTTTTCTTGAGGGAACGAATGCCATTGCAAAAAAGATATCAGACGACAGGTTCTATGTTTTCATGGAGGAGAGATATCTTTCAAGAAAGATAGAGAACAGGTTCAGGATACTTGAGGAAGCAAGGCAGATACGCATTGGCGGAAAGTCCAATGTTACGCTTTCTATAGGTGTCGGCAGAGAAGGCAAGGGTCTTGACGAGTGTGAAAAGCTGGCTAAACAGGCGCTGGAGCTTTGTCAGGGCCGAGGCGGAGATCAGGCGGCTTATCGTGATAACGGCGAGTTCAGGTTCTTTGGCGGCGTTTCAACAGGCGCTGATAATAATAACAGAGTCAAGATCAGGGTGTTTGCCGAGACTCTCCTGGAGATAATAAGACCCGGCAGTATCGAGAGCATAGGCAATTACAGAGCTGACGGGGATGCGGGACAGGGCTTCCGCAGAGTGCTGATAATGGGTCACAGGTTCGGTGACCTTGACAGCGTGGGCTCGGCAACGGGTCTGTGCTGTGCGCTTAGAAAGCTGGTCAGTGAGTGCTATGTTGTTGTCGATAAGGAGAAGAATCTCGCACGTTCACTGATTGATTATATCGACGATAATGAGGATCTTCCTTACTATATAACACCTCAGCAGGGTCTTGACAGACTTGACAGCGATACCCTTGTGATAGTGGTGGATACTCACAATCCAGAGCTTGTCGAATCAAGGGAAATGATAGAACGTGCTAAGAACATTGTCGTGATAGATCATCACAGACGTATGGTCAACGGCATCGAACCGCTGATAGCTCAGTGTCTTGAACCCGGTGCATCCTCGGCGGCAGAACTTGTCACAGAGATAATCGAGCTGTGGGGCGACAGGACAACTATCAATGCTTATGCAGCAGAAGCTCTGCTTTCGGGCATAATGCTTGATACTAAGTATTTTGTAATGAAAACGGGCGTCACAACCTTTGAGACGGCTGCTTTCCTTAAAAAGATGGGAGCGGATACCATTGCTGTAAAGCAGATGTTCGCAAATTCCATCGAAACTTATCATGAAAAATCCAAGGTCATCAATTCGGCGGAGATATACCGCGGATGTGCTATCGCACGGGCTGACGGCAGCTTTGCAAACGTCAGGGTCGCAGCCTCTCAGGCGGCGGATGAAATGCTGGGAATAACTGGAGTATTTGCTTCATTTGTTATGTACAAGCAGGGTGATTTTGTTAATATCTCGGCCAGAAGTATGGGCAAGTTCAATGTCCAGGTGATAATGGAAGCACTGGGCGGCGGCGGTCATCTAACAATGGCGGCGGCTCAGTTAAAGACCGATATAGAGTCTGCTGACAGGCAGCTTCGTGAGGTCATTGATGATTTCATCAAAAATATGTAAACCAGAAAGGTGTGTTTGAAATGAAAGTAATTTTACTTAAAGACGTTAAAGGTTCGGGCAAGGCAGGAGATACCCTGAACGTTGCTGACGGATATGCAAGAAATTTCCTTATCGCAAAGGGTCTGGCAGTTGAAGCTAACTCCAAGAACCTCAATGATCTGGCAGGCAAGAAGGCTTCGGCACAGCATAAGATAGATGTGGAGACCGCAGATAACAAGGCTATCGCCGATAAGATCGCTGATAAAGAGGTAGTTATCAAGGCTAAGGCAGGTCAGGGCGGCAAGCTTTTCGGCGCTGTAACATCAGGTGTTGTGGCTGAGGCTCTGAAAGACCAGTACGGCGTTGATGTTGACAAGAAGAAGATCGCGCTCAGCACGGATATCAAGGCTTTCGGTGATTTCACTGCGGCTGTCAAGATGTCTCACGGCGTATCATGCAGCATCAAAGTTAAAGTTGTGGAGGAATAAATGGCTGACATAAGCGATTTCAATGCAGTCAGCGGTTCTGATCTGCCCGGGAGGTCGCTGCCGTACAGTCAGGAGGCTGAAGAAGCAGTCATAGGCTGTGTTCTGCTTGACCCTGTGGAATGCCGTGAAAAGGCGATGGAGATGCTCAAACCCGAGCATTTCTACCGACCCAAGCACCAGCAGATATTCTCCATAATGATGAGAATGTTCACCACAGGCAAGGCAGAGGACGTCGTGACTGTCGTTGATGAGGCTGTCAATGCGGGTGTTTTCGAGAATTCCGCAATGGCGATGAAGTACCTCTACGGGCTGATGGACAACGTTCCTTCAACCAAGAATATCGAGAGCTACTGCAACATCATTTTGCAGAAGGCACAGCTGCGTTCTCTGATGAACGTAGCGAATGAGATAATCGCAAGCGTCAGTGATGGTGCGGGGGATCCGAAAGCTTTACTTGACAGTGCTGAACAGAAGATATTCAGCATAAGGCAGGGCAGGGACTTACAGGGTCTGACCAGGATAAGCGATGTAATCGTTGAGAATTTCCATCATCTGACAGAAATTTCAGGTCCCGATGCCGAGAAGTATCAGGGTGCAAGATCCGGATTTTCTCAGCTCGATCACGTTACTACAGGTCTGCAAAAGACCGACCTTATCGTGCTTGCAGCGCGTCCTGCGATGGGTAAGTCGGCATTTGCGCTGAATATCGCGGTAAACTGCTGCAAAGCTACCAAGAGGGACGTTGCCATATTCTCACTCGAAATGGGTAAAGAACAGCTGGTTGGCAGAATGCTGGCTTCAGAGGGTAAGGTAAACAATACTTTGCTGAGAAACGGCGAGATGAAGGACGAGGACTGGACAAAACTTGCCGAAGCTGCCGATGTTCTTTCACAGCTGCCGATCTATCTCGATGATGGTGCGGGCGGCGTTACTGTGCCGCAGATGAAAGCAAAGCTCAGAAGACTGAATAATCTGGGTCTAGTAGTCATAGACTATATACAGCTGATGGAATCGCCAAACAAGCACAGCAGCCGTGTTAACGAAGTATCTGAGATAACGCGACAGATAAAGCTTATGGCTAAGGAACTCAGTGTTCCTGTTATCGCACTTTCGCAGCTTTCACGTAACGCCGAGAAGCGTGACGATAAGCGTCCTCTGCTTTCAGACCTGAGAGAATCGGGTTCTATCGAGCAGGATGCAGATATCATACTGTTTTTGTACCGAGATGCTTACTATTCCGACTCAAAGGAAGACCAGACAGTGGCTGAATGCATAGTGGCAAAAAACAGACATGGTCAGCTTGGTACGATCAAACTCAGCTGGATAGGCGAGTATACATTGTTCAGAGGATTGGAATTCAGAAAAGATGAAAAGTGAGCTTGTTCAGAGAGTCGGTCGGACGATCGAAAAATACCATATGGCTCATAAGGGCGAGCGCTTGCTGGTCGGGCTTTCGGGCGGGGCAGACAGCGCTGCGCTCCTTTTGTGTTTGCATGAACTGGGATATGACATTTGTGCCTGCCACGTTAATCACTGTATACGCGGTGAGGAAGCTGATCGAGATCAGCATTTCTGTGAAGAATTGTGCCGAAGTCTGGGTATTGAGATCACCGTGAAAAGGGTGGACGTTCCTGCCTATTGCAGGGTCAATCCTGTATCCGAAGAGGAAGGCGCCCGAATGTTAAGGTATAAAGCTTTACAAGAGATAACGGCTGATAAGATATGTACAGCTCATAACCTTGACGACTGTCTTGAAACTACGCTGTTCAATCTTGCGAGAGGTTCCGGACTTAAAGGTATAGCTTCGATACCGCCTGTAAGGGATAACATAATCCGACCGCTGATAGAGTGCAGCCGAGCCGATATCGAGGATTATCTTGCAGAAAAAGGGCAGAACTTCGTCACGGATTCGACTAATCTTCTGGATGAGTATTCACGCAATAAGCTACGGCACAAAGTTGTTCCTGTGCTGCGGGAGCTAAATCCATCACTCATGGACACTTTCGCGAAAACCCTTGGATTTCTGCGGGAAGACAGCGCATTCCTGGAAAAACTCGCAGATGAAGCCTATGAAAAAGTCAACTGCGGAGACGGTTATTCCTGCAAGCTGATAAGAGAGCTGGATTATCCCGTAAGGCGCAGAGTTATCATGCGCATACTTTCAAAGTATGATATCGAAGTCGGACAGGATAAGATAGAGATCATCGAAAAGCTTATTAATGAAGGCGGCAAAGCTAATGTCAAGGCGAAATGCTTTGCATACACCAAATCAGGAACTCTGTACATTTTCACTGAAAAAGATGGTGAAAATATACTGCAAGACGAAGTGAAAGTAGTACCTGAAAGCATCATTAACTGGCAGGGCAGGTCTGTAAGTTTTAAATTGGTAAAAAATGACGGGAAATTTGAAAATGTTAATAAAATGTTTACAAATTCTTGTCTGGATTATGATAAAATAAAAGGTGTTATTGTATTGAGAAAACGCAGGGCGGGGGACAGGATTCGTCTAGTCAACCGTCAGCACAGCTCTGATGTCAGGGTGCTGATGAAACAGGGCTTTCCCGTTCATAAGCGTGATTCGGCTGTTATACTGGCTGATGATGAGGGAATAGTTCTTGCAGAGACTTTCGGTGCAGCTGACAGAGTAAGGATAGACAGCGATACAAAACGTGTGCTGATATTTGAAGTTATTGAAGAATAACTGCATTTTATGACAATGCTTTCACGCTGTTTTCACAGAAAGGGTCTATAATTATCCGATAAGGCTGATAATAACACAAATTTAGAACAAAAGGTCGTGATAAATTGAAAAACGGAGGAAAGTCTCTTTTGATCTACCTTGTGGTTTCCATTTGTATAATCACAGGTCTGGTCTATATGCTGATGAGCATGAGCACCAAGAATGATGAGGTCAAGTATTCCGATGTAATGGGACATTTTGACGCTCTTGAAGTATGCGAGTTCAAGCTCGATCTCGGTTCGGGTGAGCTGAAATACAAGCTCAAGGAAGATCCCGAAAAGGAGGAAACCTATAAAGTGCCCAACGTTTCACTGTTCGTTAACGAGGTGCTGGGCGGAGAAGAAGCTGTTAACTACCGTCTGAAATATGACGCAGAAAACCCAAAAGATCCATTGGTATACGATCTGGTGCCTATATCGGACAACAGCTTCTGGCTGAATCTTATACCTACATTCCTGATGCTGGGCGTGATGATCTTCTTCTTTGTTTTCATGATGAAGAGCGCAGGCGGCGGAAAAATGTCAGGCTTCGGCAAGACCAATGCAAGACTTGCTCCCAGCAGCAAAAAGGCTACTTTTGCCGATGTCGCAGGTGCTGACGAGGAAAAAGAAGAACTGAAGGAGATCGTTGATTTCCTTAAAGATAACAGAAAATATACCGAGATAGGCGCTAGGATACCCAAAGGCGTTCTGCTTCTGGGACCTCCCGGTACAGGTAAGACATTGCTTGCAAGAGCTGTTGCAGGTGAAGCTAACGTGCCTTTCTTCTCGATCTCGGGTTCCGATTTCGTTGAGATGTTCGTCGGCGTGGGTGCATCCCGTGTACGTGACCTTTTTGAACAGGCTAAGAAGAGTGCACCGTCTATCATTTTCATAGATGAGATCGACGCTGTCGGCAGACAGAGAGGTGCTGGTCTTGGCGGCGGTCACGATGAACGTGAGCAGACCCTTAACCAGCTGCTTGTTGAGATGGACGGCTTTGAAGACAACGAGTCTGTCATCGTTATGGCAGCTACCAACAGACGCGATATACTCGACCCCGCTCTGCTGAGACCCGGCAGATTTGACAGGCAGATACTTGTCAGCTACCCTGATATCAAGGGCAGGGAAGAGATACTGAAAGTTCACACCAAGAACAAGCCCCTTGCTCCTGATGTTAGTCTGGAAACTATTGCCAAGACGACAGTTGGATTTACAGGTGCTGATCTTGAAAATCTTGCTAACGAAGCTTCGCTGCTGGCTGCAAGAAAGAATAAAAAGGCTATCACCAAGGCTGATATGGAAGAAGCTGCTATTAAGGTAGTTGCAGGTCCCGAAAAGAGGTCAAAGGTGGTTTCCGAAGCCGAAAAGAGACTTACTGCTTACCATGAGGGTGGTCACGCTATCTGCACATATTATTGCCAGAAGGCTGATAAGGTGCATCAGGTTACTATCATACCGAGAGGTCAGGCAGGCGGCTTTACAATGAGTCTTCCCGAGAAGGATAAGGCTTTCGTAAGCAAGAACGAGATGTACAATAATATCGTGGTACTTCTTGGCGGCCGTGTTGCCGAGAAACTGATACTCGATGATATCTCTACAGGCGCTTCAAACGACCTGGAAAGAGCAACCGCTACCGCAAGAAATATGGTAACAAGGTATGGTTTCAGCGATAATCTGGGCCCTGTGGTTTATGGTCAGGGCGAGCACGAGGTATTCCTGGGAAGAGATTACACCAATACTCCCAGCTATTCCGATAATGTTGCTGCCGAGATCGATAATGAGATCAGGACTATCGTTGAAACAGCTTTTGAACAGGCTGAAACTCTGTTGAAAGAGCATATCGATCAGCTTCATCTGGTAGCTAAGTATCTTATGAAGAACGAAAAGATCGATGGAATCAAGTTTGAAAAGCTGATGAAGGGTGAGCTTCCCGCTTCTGATTTTGAGGACGATGTAAAGGATACTGTCGAAGATATCGAGGTCAAGGATACAGTTGTGACCGAGGATCCTAAGGATTCTGTTGAAGATATAGATATCCCCGAGAGCACAAGCGTTTCTCTTGGCAAGGATGATAAGGACAGCATCGAATAAGATATTTATAAGCCGATATCGGGAACGGTATCGGCTTTTTTTCTGACTTCTATTGATTTTTTTGCTTGGAAGTAGTATAATATTTTTATTCCATGCTAGACGAAATGATGAGGTAAGTTTATGAACCTATTATTTATTGGCGATGTCGTAGGCAGTTCGGGTACGGATTTTCTTGAAGAACAGCTTTACGGTATTAAAAGAAAGTATAATATTGATGTGACGGTTGTCAACGGTGAGAATTCGGCTCAGGGAAACGGTATAACTCCCGAGTCCTTTGACAGACTGATGCGTATGGGTGCTGATGTTGTCACAACCGGCAATCATTGTTTCCGTCGTCGTGAAGTTATGGAGCTTTATGACAGCAGTGAATTTCTGCTGCGTCCTGCGAATTTTCCCGAAGGTGTTGCGGGCAGGGGAGTTGCTGTCATCGATTTTTGTCCTATAAAGATAGCAGTTGTGAATCTTATGGGCACGATGTATATGGAGGCGCTTGATAATCCATTCACGGAGATAGACAAGATACTTGCGGGTATCGATACTCCCAATATCTTTGTAGATTTTCACGCTGAGGCTACATCCGAAAAAAAGGCGATGGGACACTATCTTAAAGGTCGTGTGACTGCTGTTATGGGTACTCACACCCATGTGCAGACGGCTGATGAAGTTATCCTCGGCGGACATACAGCTTATATAACCGATGTTGGTATGACAGGTCCCGAACTTTCTGTGCTTGGCGTTGACAGTGATATTGTTATAGATAAGTTCAGGTATCACCGCCCCGTTAAGTTCACAGAGAGTGATTCAGCTTGTTTTCTTAATGGTGTGGTTGTCAGCTTCGATGAAAAATCGGGAAAATCTACAAATATTACACGTATTATTAGTCGCAAATAACAAAAAAGACGAATTCCTATTGCAAAAATTACCAATATGTAGTATAATGGTATTGCTGTGAAGCGCAAAACGTTTTCATAAAAAGGAGGGATAGATGGTGGAGGTTTTGAAAGTTTCATCACGATCTGTACCTAATTCAGTAGCAGGCGCTATTTCAGGCGTGATAAGGGAGCAGGGCTCGGTCGAGGTTCAGGCTGTCGGCGCAGGCGCTGCAAATCAGGCGATCAAGGCTATAGCAATAGCAAGAGGTTATCTTGCACCTGTCGGCATTGATATGATCTGCGTTCCCGCATTCGCTAATGTTGTTATCGATGGCGAGGAAAGAACAGCTATCAAGCTTATCTGTGAACAGAGATGATAATTACAGCACGGGGGTTTCTCCGTGCTTTTGTTTTTCAGTCGGATATATCAATGTGAAAACGGCATACCGTGTCTGGTATGCCGTTTTTGTTTACCAAAGAAAACCGCCGTCAGATGCACCGACGGCGGAAATATATTCATTATATTACTTGGAGATCAGTGCGAGAGTATCTCTTGCGATGAGCAGTTCTTCGTTGGTAGGTATTACATATACCTTAACCTTGGAATCAGCAGTGGAGATCTCAACCAGTTTGCCGCGGCAGTTGTTCTTCTCTGCATCGATCTTGATACCCAGGAACTCCAGACCCTCACAAGCGTCAGCTCTTACCTCGGGAGCATTCTCGCCGATACCGCCTGTGAACAGAACAGCATCAACGCCACCCATAGCAGCCGCATAAGAACCGATGTACTTCTTGATCTGATATGTAAGCATCTCGTTAACAGCCTGAGCCTGCTCATTGCCTTCAGCGGCAGCCTTCTGGATATCTCTGTTATCGGAGCTGATACCGGAAACGCCAAGGAAACCTGACTGCTTGTTCATGTAAGCTGTCATCTCATCGGGAGTGAAGCCCTTCTTCTTAGCTACGAACTCTACAGCGGAGGGGTCAACAGCACCGCAGCGTGTACCCATTACAAGACCGTCCAGAGGAGTGAAGCCCATTGAAGTATCAACGGACTTGCCTCCGTCAACAGCTGTGATGGAAGAACCGTTGCCAAGGTGGCAGGAAACTATCTTCAGTTCCTCGGGTTTCTTGCCCATTACCTTAGCCAGCTCGCCGGAAACGAATCTGTGAGATGTACCGTGGAAGCCGTATTTTCTTACGTGCAGATCCTTGTAGCACTCATAGGGCAGACCATAGAGGTAAGCCTTTCTGGGCATAGTTGCGTGGAAAGCAGTATCGAATACAACTGCCTGAGGTGTGCCCGCGGGAAGAACTGCTTTACAAGCTCTCAGTGCAAGTGCATGAGGATGATTGTGAACAGGTGCCAGCTCTGCCAGGCTGTCGATCTTGTCGATAACTTCATCGGTTACAGCGCAGGTCTCTCTGAATATCTCAGCGCCCTGTACTATTCTGTGTCCTACAGCAGAGATCTCGTCCATCGAATCGATGACCTTGGTCTCACCGCTTGTCAGTATCTCTACCAGCTTCTCAAAAGCTTCGGTGTGGGTAGGGAAGTTGCAGTCAGCTTCATAGCTTCTGCCGTCGCCTGTCTTGGCGCTTACATGACCATCGATACCGATACGGTCACAGTTGCCCTTTGCTATAACGCTCTCGTCCTCCATGTTCAACAGCTGATACTTCAGCGAAGAAGAACCGGCATTTACTACCAGAATTTTCATTGGAAAAAAACTCCTCTCAATTTATAGATGGATATTATATCGGGCTTGACAATCCTGCCCTGATATCATATAATATTAGTATAACAATTTTTGTGATAAATTGCAATACTGTTTTGCTTAAATATACATATTGCACAATATTTATTATGTGAATTTGTTAACATGAACCCCGGGAGGTGAAGCTATGAAAATTGCAGGAGTAGTAGCCGAGTATAACCCTTTTCACAACGGACACAAATATCATCTTGAAGAGACACGACGAATGGGCGCGACGCATATCGTTGTGGTTATGAGCGGTGCCGTCGTTCAGCGGGGAGATACTGCGATAGCAGACAAGTATTTCCGTGCAAAGACCGCTGTTGAAAACGGTGCAGACCTTGTGATCGAGCTTCCTTGTCCCTATTCATGTTCAAGCGCTGAACGTTTTGCAGGAGCAGCTGTGCAGATACTTGCAGGTTTTGGCGAGGGTGGAGTATCCATGCTTTCCTTTGGCTGTGAGGACGATGATATCGCACTGCTTGATAAAGCGGCAGAGATATCATCTGAACTTGATGAGTCGGACTATGTAAAGGAAATGCTGGAAAATGGAGTGCCCTATCCTGCGGCAGTGGCTTCGGCGGCGGGGATACCGGAAATAAAGGCTTTATTTGATAAGCCCAACAATATGCTTGCTATTGAGTACATAAAAGCACTGAAAAAATATGCCCCTTGGATAGCTCCAACGGCAGTGAGGCGAAAAGGTGCCGAACATGACAGCGGTATCGTTTCGGCGGATATCGCCAGTGCTTCACATATCCGCAGGCTTATTTCGGAGGCTGAGGACTATTCGGCTTATGTTCCGAAGACCCTTGAAAGCGAGCCATATCTTATAAAAAATGCGGACAAGGCAGTGCTTATGAAGATAATGACTGCTTCATCTGCCGAGATACAGCGAATGCCCGATGTATCCACTCATGTGGCCAGAAGATTTGTCAATACCCGTGAGACAAAGTGTGAGCTGATACGCACTCCCGATGATTTTGCAGAACAGTTCAAGCACAAGGCGGTGACTCTTGCAAGGGTCAGGAGAATGATGATGTATCTTGCACTTGGAGTAACTTCACACGACTTTTTCGATGTACCATATGGCAGGATACTTGCCCTGAATGACAGGGGACGTGAGATATTCTCAGCCTGCGGCAATATGACGATGAAGTATGCAACTTCTATGGCTGAACTTGAAAAGCTTTCATCAAGGGCGGCAAGGATATCCGAACTTGAAAGGAACGCGGCTACATTCCAGCAGATGTGCGTAAGCGGTAGTCCCGAATTTAAAAGCGAGTATACCAGAAAAATAGTGCTTACACGGTAATTTTCGCGTTAATAGAATGTTTATAAAATATCCTATTGGCAAAATAGTTATAATGTGTTATAATTAATAGGTTAAAAAAGATATGACAGAAAGGCGGTTTTATATATGAGAGCAGTTGTAACTGTTATCGGCAAGGATACTGTTGGTATACTTGCAAAGGTCAGCACCAAGTGTGCAGAGCTCAATGCAAACGTGGAGGAGGTAACTCAGTCCGTTCTGCAGGAGCTTTTTGCTATGATCATGGTAGTTGATATCTCTAAGCTTACTTCGGATTTTGCTACCCTCAGCGACAGCCTTACAGCCCTTGGCGACGAACTGGGTGTTAAGGTACACGTTATGCACGAGGATATTTTCAACTGTATGCACCATATTTGATAAGGGGATATCTGTAAAATGATAAATGTATATGACATTCTTGAAACCATACGCATGATACAGGACGATTGTCTTGACATACGTACTATAACCATGGGCATATCCCTGCTTGATTGTATCGACAGCGATATCGACAAGGCTTGCGAAAAGGTCTATGAGAAGATAACCACCAAGGCTAAAGACCTTGTTAAGGTGGGCGAGCAGATAGAGAAGGAGCTTGGAATACCGATAATCAACAAGCGTATCTCCGTTACTCCTATCGCTATAATCTCCGCAGCCTGCAAGGGTTCTCCCGTTAAGTTCGCACACGCTATGGACAGGGCTGCGAAGACTGTTGGCGTTAACCTTATCGGCGGATACTCAGCACTTGTGCCCAAGGGCTTCTCTGCGGGCGATGTTGAGCTTATCAAATCCATACCCGAGGCACTTGCCACTACCGAGAGAGTTTGCTCTTCCGTTAATATCGGTTCTACCAAGACAGGTATAAACCTTGACGCTGTAAAGATGATGGGCGGTATTATCCGCGAGTGCGCTGAAAAGACTGTTGATCAGGCTTGCTTCGGTGCCGCTAAGCTGGTAGTATTCTGCAATGCCGTTGAGGATAACCCCTTTATGGCTGGTGCATTCCACGGTGTTGGCGAGCCCGACTGCATGATAAATGTCGGCGTTTCCGGACCCGGCGTTGTAAGAGCTGCACTGAAAAAGTATCCTGATGCTGATATCACAGGTATCGCAGATGTTATAAAGGAGATCTCCTATAAGATAACCCGCGTTGGTCAGCTCGTTGGTACCATCGCTTCTGAAAGACTGGGCGTACCTTTTGGTATCGTTGACCTTTCGCTTGCGCCTACTCCTGCTGTTGGTGACTCTGTTGCTCATATACTGGAAGAGATAGGTCTTGAAAAGTGCGGTACTCACGGTACTACTGCCTGCCTTGCTATGCTCAATGATGCAGTCAAGAAGGGCGGCGTTATGGCTTGCTCGCGTATCGGCGGACTTTCAGGCGCATTCATTCCCGTATCCGAGGACGCAGGCATGATAGCTGCCGCAAAGAGCGGTGCGCTGTGCATCGAGAAGCTTGAAGCTATGACCGCAGTATGCTCTGTTGGTCTTGACATGATAGTTGTTCCCGGCGATACTCCTGCTGATACACTCTCTGCTATAATTGCTGACGAAGCTGCTATCGGTATGGTGAACTGCAAGACTACTGCTGTCAGAGTTATCCCCGCTATCGGAAAGGACGTTGGTGAGGAACTTGACTGGGGCGGTCTGTTCGGCTGCGGACCTGTAATGCCGCTCAAAAAGGAATCTGCAAGCAAATTTATAAACAGAGGCGGTCAGATACCTGCACCTCTGCATTCACTGAAAAACTAACATATCCCGAGGGGCTTTGCGCCCCTCTTTTTGTATTCGACAACAGATTTTGCAGGGAGGGAAATATGAAGCTTAATATGTTCGCGGATTTTACTTCCGCAATACCGCTTGAAGAACGACTTGGAATTATTAAGGAACATGGCTTTGACGGCGTTATGCTTGGTTTTTCCGAGGAATACAAACATATTCAGTTCGAGCTTGCCGATAAGTTCGGTCTTGCGGTGGAAAATGTCCACTCGCCCTTTGACAGAATGAATTCTCTGTGGGAAAAGCGCAGTGACAGCACCGCTATATACAATCGTACTGCGGATTGCATCAGGATATGCGCAGAAAACAATGTCAGCAAGATAGTTGTTCACCCGACGGACGGTCTTGTGCCGCCACAAGTGACTGTCTTTGGCATGAAAAATTTTGACGGACTGATCTCCACAGCGGCGAATTACGGTATCAAGCTGCTGTTCGAGAATATACAGCTCCCTGATTTCCTTGATGTACTGTTCGGCAAATTCGGTGTCAGCGAGAGCGTTGGTTTCTGCTACGATGTGGGTCATGAAAACTGCTTCACCAAAGGTGATGACAGGCTGATGAAGCACGGCAGTCTTCTTGAGGCTTTGCATATCCACGATAACGACGGTAATTCCGACTCTCATATGCTGCCATTTGACGGTAATATCAACTACGAGCCTTTCGCAAAAAAGCTTAAAACTCTGGGCTATGAGGGTGCATTATCGCTGGAGGTCTTCAAGGACAGGTCTGAGAAGTATGCTCAAATTTCTCCCGCCGAGTTTGTTGAAAAGGCTAAACAGGCGGCTCAGAAGCTTGATTTACTTATCGCGGAGGCTTAGTTCATGGAAAAAATATTGCTTGATATGCACACTCACAGCAGCTTTTCACCTGATGCTGAGGACAGCGCCGAGGCTATGTGCCTGCGGGCGGCTGAATTGGGTTTATCTGTGTTTGCTCTGACAGACCATTGCGATGTTAATTTCTGGTATCCGGCTGAGCATTATTTCGGGGACAGGGAAGATGTCACCGATGCTATGATGTACGGCGCGGGGAAGTATGCCCTTGACAGTATTGCTGAACAAGTCATTTTGCGTGAAAAGTTCCGCGGAAAGCTTGATATCATTGTTGGAGTTGAAATGGGTCAGCCCATGCAGGATAAGGAAAGGGCGGCTGAACTATCTAATGATGAACGGCTTGATTTTATAATCGGTTCCCACCACATGAATGCAGGTGTTGATGATTTCTATTATCTTGATTACAGCAAAATGACGGACAGTGAGATAGACGCTCTGCTGAAAGATTGCTTCTTGCAGACGCTCGATATGTGCCGTTTTGCAGATATAGATGTCCTCGGTCACCTTACTTATCCGCTTAGGTATATCTGCGGCGAGCACGGAAGAAAGGTAGATATATCCTCTTATGACGAGATCATCAGGGAGATTTTCAAAACCCTTATATCACGCGGCAAGGGTATCGAGATAAACACCTCTGGTCTGCGCCAGAAGTACGGCAGGACTTTTCCCGATTTTGAAACAGTGAAGCTTTACCGTGAACTTGGCGGTGAGATACTCACCATAGGTTCGGATGCCCATAAAACTGCCGACCTCGGCAAGGGAATACATGAGGGCATAGAACTTGCAAAGGCGGCAGGATTTGAGTATTCGGCGTACTTCAAGCGTCATGAACCGCAGTTTTTAAAAATGTGATTTGATCTTATCCAGAGCATTCTTTTCAAGGCGAGAGACCTGTGCTTGTGATATGCCGATTTCTTTGGCAACTTCCATTTGAGTATGCCCTTTGAAATATCGAAGAAAAAGGATATTTTTCTCGCGTGGCTTCAGGGAACGCAGTGCTTCTTTCATGGTGAGTTCTTCCAGCCAGCTTCGGTCGTCTGTGCCGTCGCATATTTGATCGGCTATATATAATGAATCTCCGCCTTCGGTATAAACAGGTTCGTAGATGGATACAGGGTCGGTGACAGATTCAAGTGCTGTGACGATACCTGCACGCTTTTCACCTGTTATCTCTGCGATCTCGTCAATGGAAGGTTCACGCTGGTTTTCTACGATGAAGTTTTCTTTTGCCTGCATGACCTTATAGGCGAGGTCGCGGAGAGAACGGCTTACGCGGATAGGTCGGAAATCCCGCATATAGCGTTTTATTTCTCCCAATATCATTGGCACTGCGTTGGAAAGTCGAAATAGTATTATGAGCAGTTCATGGATCTCCATGGACTGCTTTTTTAGCAATATCTATGTTGACATATTATCTATGAGATTGTATAATATTAACAATATTAAAGGATATCACTTTTGGATAATATTGAATATCACGATTGATGTAGTTCTCTTGCTGAAAAGATTTAGTGAATTGTATATTATGCCTGATGTGCACAAAATGGTGTTTCTAAATTTGTTGAATAAGTCCTGTTGACAAAAGGGGAGTATAGTGCTATAATGATAACAACAAAAAGATACAAACTAGAGGTTACTAAGAAAAATGAAAGGACGGTATCATTATGAAGATCTTAGTTGCGATTGACCTGCAAAAGGATTTTACAAACGGCGTTCTCGGTAATGCCGAATGTGATGCGGCTGCCGACAAGGCTGCAAAGAGGATAGCTGATTTCCGTGAGGAGCAGCCGGATGTCCCTGTGGTGTTCACTCTTGATACTCACGCTGAGAATTATATGGAAACACAGGAAGGCAGGAATTTACCGGTCGTACACTGTGTACGCGGTACTGAGGGCTGGAAGCTTGATCCTCGTATAGAAGCCGTAAGAAAGGAAAATGATATCCTTGTAGAAAAGCCTGCATTTGGTTCTGCGGAACTTACCGAAGTCCTGAAAAAAATGGCTGACGGAAAAGATATCGATGAGATCGAATTCATCGGGGTATGCACCGATATCTGTGTTATCTCCAATGCGATGATAGTAAAAGCGGCATTTCCCGAAGTACCCATAGTTATAAATGCTGAATGCTGTGCAGGTGTAACTCCTGAAAGCCACGAGAACGCTCTCAGCGCCATGGCTGTATGTCAGATGAAGATAGAAAGGAATGGTAACTGATGCTTAGCTACCGTATAGATAACGGCGGATATATTCAACTGAAAACCGAAAATTATCCTGACGGTACCATGAAGATTGACCTTGTGCCGTCGGATGTGAGCGCAAGCGTAGATATCCGCTGGCATTACGAGAACGAACTTGAACAGATACAGCTGTACTATATTGTCAGCAACCTGAAAGAACGCTTCCCGAAAGCAGAATTCACGCTGTTCATGCCCTATCTTCCCAATGCCCGCATGGACAGAGTTTACGCTGATATGGAAGTATTCACGCTGAAATACTTTTGCAGGTTCATAAATTCTATGGGCTTTGATAGGGTGACTGTTCTGGACGTTCATTCTTCTGTTGGCGCGGCGCTTATCGACAGAGTTGTTAATCTTTCTCCTAAGGATTATATCCTTAAAGCTATGGAAGAAGCAGGATTCTCCTTTGATGATGACTATCTGTTCTTCCCCGATGAGGGTTCGATGAAAAGATATTCTTTAATGTTCACTGCAAAGCACGTAGGCTTTGGTATAAAGAAGAGAGATTGGTCAACAGGCAAGATTCTCGGTCTTGAAGTCGAGGGCGATGATCCCGCCGGCAGGAACATTTTTATCATCGATGATATCTGCGCTTATGGCGGTACTGTATACTATTCGGCACAGAAACTGAAAGAACTTGGCTGTAATGATATCAGCGTATTCTTTAGCCACTGCGAAAATTCGATCGCAAAAGGCAAGCTGTTTGAATGTGGCATGATAAAGAATATCTACACCACCGATTCGATATGCACCCTGCCCGATAACGATATACTCAAAAAGATAAAGCTTGACAGATAAGAAAGAAGGATAACTATGAAAGGCATTAACGCTGCACTGATGTGCGATTTCTACAAAATAGTCCACAGAGATATGATCAATCAGAAGATGACAAAGTCTATGTCTTACTATACTCCCAGAATGAGCCGTGTTAAGCGCTGGGACAAGGTAGTTATGTTCGGTTTGCAGATGTTCTGCAAGACCTGGCTTATCGACTATTTCAACGAGAATTTCTTTGAAGTTCCCGAGGAAGAGATAGTTGCCGATTATCAGAGGATACTCGATAATTCTTTCGGCAAGGGGATATATAATACCACTTCGATCGTTGAGCTTCACAGGCTTGGTTATCTGCCGCTGGAGATCATCGCACTGCCCGAGGGTACTCTCGTACCTATACACGTCCCCATGTTCGGCATAACCAACACTCACCCCGATTTTGCATGGCTGCCACAAGCGCTTGAAAGCCTTATTTCTGCTGAAATGTGGTATCCACAGATAACGGCAACTGTTGGCAAGACCTACCGCGATATCGTTGATAAGTACTACGGTCTTACCTGTGAAGATGATATCCCACGCGCTAAGGCACTTGGCTCTTTCGACTTCCGCGGCGATCAGGGACTTGACGCGGCACTGAAAGCTGCTGCAGGCTGGTGTATGTCTTTTGTGAATACTGCTACCGTTCCCGCTATACCCTATCTTGAAAAGATGTTCGGGGCAGACTGCACAAAAGAACCTGTCGCATATGGTGCTGTCAGCACAGAGCATTTTGTAATGTGCTCGAACTTCGCTGTTGACGGTGATGAGGAAACATTCCTCAGAAAAATGCTGACAGAACTCTACCCCAACACGAGCTTCTCGGCGGTGCTGGATTCTTACGATTACTGGAACGTCATTGACAATATCCTGCCGAAGCTTCACGATGAGATAATGGCACATAATGGCTGTATGCTGATGAGAGGCGATTCGGGTGACTGCGTTGAGGTAGTAACAAAGACTGTTTTCAAGCTGTGGGAACAGTTCGGCGGAACTGTAAACAGCAAGGGCTTCAAGGTGCTCGACCCTCACGTAAAGGCTATATACGGCGACAGCATCACTGTTCAGCGCTGTGAGCAGATATACGAGATACTCATGCAGAACGGTTTTGCCTGCTCGAACGTTGCTTTGGGCGTAGGTTCGTTCTCGATGCACTGCATTGAGGAAGTTGAAGAAATGGCACTCACATCTGAGGACGGTCAGAAATGCGTCGGCAGGACTACACTGCTCAAACCCTTTACCCGTGATACTTTTTCAAGCTGTATAAAGGCTTGCTATGCCGAGATAGATGGAAAGGAATATCCGATATTCAAAGACCCCAAGGAGGGCGGTTTCAA
This sequence comes from Ruminococcus albus AD2013, assembly GCF_000526775.1. Lineage (NCBI taxonomy): Bacteria > Bacillati > Bacillota > Clostridia > Eubacteriales > Oscillospiraceae > Hominimerdicola > Hominimerdicola alba. The sequence goes on along the minus strand of NZ_JAGS01000001.1, from coordinate 1,218,473 downwards.
AAAGAGCCAGAAAGGTCTGTGCTATGTTTACCGCAATGATAATGGCGAACTTGCATACAAGGACGGCTACGTAGGCAGCGATATCCCCGAGGGAAATCTGCTTGAAACTGTATTCAAAGACGGCAAGCTTGTCAAGGAGTATACACTCAGTGATATCAGGAACAGGCTAAACAACAATGCATTTTAAGTTATCTGAAATGACTTTTCAAAAGGACACTGCAAATAAATACTTTTATAATTGCTGATAAAAATGCGCAGAGCTGTGAAGATCCCGCTATGCTCTGCGCGTTTTTCTATTTGATCTCCTTGGCTATCTTTACTGAAAATTTCAGCACATACAGCATAGCACACATCAGGACTGCGCATATTGGCAGTATGGTTATCGCTTTTCCATATCCGATCATTTCCACCAGTGAACCGAAAAATGCATTGAAGCCGATATCGAAAAATGTGGCGATGCTGAGTATTGTTCCTGTTGCCGTGCCTGCTTTTGATGGGTCGTAAAACCGTCCGATCAGCATAACGAGGAGGGGATAGATGACCGAAAAAGCCAGACCCGATGCGCCGAAGAAAAGCAGTCCGTTTCTGCCCAAAGCCACACCGAGAGTGTGGAGTACAGCTCCCAAAGAAGAGCATATCAGCAGCATTCTGAATACACCGACTTTATCCACAAAGGGAGCAAGGGCGAGTCTGGCTATGGTAAGTCCGCCATAGAATAACGACAGATACATAGCCGCTTTCTGTACTGTGAAGCCGAGATGTTCACTGCCGTAGGAAGTCAGCCAGTTCATAAGTCCGTGTTCTGCGATAAAGTAGCAGCCGCATATCAGTATTAGCAGATAAGTCGTGGGATTTTTGAGTATTTCAGAGTATCCGCCGCTTTTCTTTTCAGACTTTTCGGCATCGGGAAGTTTCAGCGTCATCAGCAGAACAAAGCTGATCATTGCTATGCTGAGAATGATCGCATTTGCGGTATGCCATGCTGTCAGCTTTTCGGCAAAGCGTCCGCCTACGTTCTGTGAGGTGAATATACCCACACCTTGCAGAAAGTTGAAGATATTTACGAAAAGTGCAGGCGGTGCGAATAGCAGGGGAGTTATCAGATTTATCGATGTCGATAGCATGGTGGAGCCGCCCATTGAGAATATCATGGCAGCGAGAAGTATATAATAGTTCTCGGTGAAAACATAGGTGGCAAGTGCCAAAGACCATAACAGTAGTACTCCGCCAATGAAACGTTTGCGTGGAAGTCTGTCGGAAAGATATCCGCCGATAGACAAGAAAAGCAGATTTCCGATGTAGCTTACCATTATTATCCGTCCTGCCTGCGGTTCCGTCAGCGAGAATGATGTGCGGAACTGAGGAAGAAAAACTCCTCTGAGTGCATCGGAAGCAGCTGTTATTGTCATGACCATTGCACAGAAAAGCATGGCTGACAGCCTGCGTTCTTTTTTCTCCATAAAAACCCTCCATATCATTGTATCATTTTACCCGAATAAAGATTATATCACCCGCTGTTTTGTAAGTCAATAGATGATAAGGTCACAAAGCGTTAAATTTCTGTGCGCACTGATTATCCTGATGTATGAAGACCATAATAACACGGGGTGATATTATGCTTAGGATAAGGAATACCTATTACAAAAGCGGAGAAATTCTTGGGCGAAATTCTGAAATCAAAAATCGCGAACTTTCGGGGCTTTTGGGAGAAGTAGTTTCCCGCAGGAAGGACATTGAATGAAAGATCGCAGGACGGCATTGTATATCAGGGTATCAACCGATGCACAGTTTGAAGAGGGATATTCAGTTGATGCACAGAAAGAAAAGCTGGCGCAGTACTGCAAGCTTAAAGATATCGAGGATTATGAGTTCTACATTGACGGAGGCTGGTCGGGGAGCAATATAGAACGACCCGAGATAAAGCGGCTTATAACGGATATCAAGGCGGGAAAGATCAATGCTGTTGTGGTCTATAAGCTTGACAGACTTTCGCGTTCTCAAAAGGATACAGTATTTCTGCTTGAAGATGTATTCATACCCAACGGCTGCGCTTTCATCTCGCTTAATGAGAACTTTGATACCTCGACTCCATATGGAAAGGCGATGATAGGCATACTATCGGTATTTGCCCAGCTTGAAAGGGAAAATATCCGCGAAAGGACACGTATGGGAATGTATGAACGTGTGAAATCGGGATTGTGGATGGGCGGAGGTCGGGTGCCTTTCGGTTATGACTACGACCGCGAGAAAAACACACTTGTTCCCAACGAAAAAGCAGAACAGGTCAGGCAGATCTATCAGTTGTATCTGCAAGGCTACTCCACAACTCAGCTGGCAGGAATGTTCGATGTTTCGGGCGACCAGCACATATCGGCGATACTTGACAGGGAAACATACCTCGGTCGGATACGATTCCGCGGAGAAGTTGTTGAAAGCTGTCACGAAGCTATCATCGACGAGGAAACATGGCGGAAAGTTAGAGAGGAAAGGAAAAGACGTTCACGAGGTGCGGCAGGGGATACTTCCTATCTTCTGACAGGGCTTTTAGTCTGCGGAAAATGCGGAGCAAAAATGCGCTACCAGAAGTGGGGCAAGGGCTTGAAGATATACTGCTATTCACAGCAGAAAAGCAAGCCTTTGCTGATAAAAGATCCCGAATGCAGCAACATGAGATACGATGCTGAAGAAGTCGAGCGAGCGGTGATAGCTGATGTATTCGAGAAAACCCGTAGTATCATCGCAAATGGAAACAGCCGCAAAGAGATATCGGCAGAGGAAGTTCTGAAACGCAAATACGATACTGCCGCAGGAAAGCTGAAAAGGCTCTACGAACTTTATGCCCGTGATGGTGAAAAAGTTCTGCTTGAAACGATAAATGAATACAAGGCACAGCTTGCCGAGATATCATCTGCAATAGAGAACGAAAAAAAGACAAAGGCAGTTGAAGCTGAACTTGCCTACAAGCGGGGAGTCCTCGAAAATCTCAGCGGGCTTTGGGATGAAATGACCGTTGCTGAAAAACGTCGGGCACTTAGGATCTGTATAGATAAGATAGTTCTGACCGATGAGAATATCGATATAGTATACTCGGTCTGATTTTCGACTATCCTATGCTGTCGGCACTGCGTAGGTAGAAAATCTTACATTGAGTCCAACATCAAAATTGTCGATGGCTTTGATAAGACCCACAACACCGACTTGAAATAGATCATCGGGATTTTCCCTTACCGCAGAATACTTTTGCAGTACGCTGAGCACCAGTCTCAGATTGCCGTTTATAAGCTGTTCGCGGGCTTTCTTGTCACCTGCGCGGGTCTTTCTGAGAAGCTCCTGCTTTTCATTTTCCGTCAGTACTTTCAGATTTCCTGTGTTCACTCCGCTTATCTCAACTTTATTGTATTGCATTTTTATCCTCCGCTAAATTTTTTTGCCTGAATTGTCAGTCCTTTACAGAAAGTTTACCCTTTGATGGCCGGTATATTCATTAGAATGGTGTATCATATAGTTCTCAGGCATACTTCGGTCGAAATACGCATATCATAAAGTATCGTGAATGTGGGCACGCGGCTTACAGTCAGGGGGGATAAGTATGATATGCAGTTTTTCGGGACTCAGGAACAAGGAAGTCGTGAATGTGAGGAGCGGCGAGAAGATAGGCTATGCCGATGATATCGAACTCGATACCTCTGAGGGCAGGGTCATATCCATTATAATCTACGGAAGATCACGGGCTCTCGGACTGATGGGCAGAGATGACGATGTTGTCATCAGGTGCAGTGATATCAGGCTTATAGGTGAGGATACTATATTGGTAGATATAGGTGATACGGCAAAACCATCAAAAGAACCGAGATACAAAGTTGATAATTTGTTGAAAACATCGAGATAAAAACACTTGCAATCACGAGAAAAGTATGCTATAATATTATGGTAATTCGCACGGACGAAGTATGGCTTTTGGTCCCTATGCGCAATGGCGTTGCATGACGCTATGTGCCGATCACGGCATTCAGCGGGGTTTGAGTCAGCAGTATCGTCCGGAGGTTATGTATCATCCGTATAACGGAAATTTTAAACCAAACAGGAGGTTACTACCATGGCAGTAGTATCAATGAAGCAGCTTCTTGAAGCAGGTGTACACTTTGGTCACCAGACAAGAAGATGGAACCCTAAAATGGCGCCTTACATCTTTACAGAGCGTAACGGCATCTACATCATCGATCTCCAGAAGACAGTTAAGAAGCTGGAAGAGGCTTATATGTTCATCAGAGAGATCTCCGCAAACGGTCAGGAGGTACTGTTCGTAGGTACCAAGAAGCAGGCAGGCGACTCCATCAAGGAGGAAGCACTGAGAGCTAATGCTCACTACGTAAACGCTAGATGGCTCGGCGGTATGATGACTAACTTCAAGACCATTGAGCAGAGAATCAAGAGACTTGAGCAGCTGCACGCAATGGAAGAGGACGGCACTTTCGAGCTGCTCCCCAAGAAGGAAGTTACCAAGCTGAAGCTCGAGATCGAGAAGCTCGAGAAGTTCATGGGCGGTATCAAGAACATGAAGAAGCTCCCCGGCGCACTGTTCGTTGTTGACCCCAGAAAGGAAAAGATCGCAGTAGCTGAGGCTAAGAAGCTGGGCATCCCCGTAGTAGCTATCGTAGATACCAACTGTGATCCTGACGATGTTGACTATGTTATCCCCGGCAACGATGACGCTATCAGAGCAGTTAAGCTGATCGCTGGCTGCATGGCTAACGCTATCATCGAAGGCAGACAGGGCGAGGACGCTACTGCTGCTGAAGAAGCTGAAAAGGCAGAGGCTGAGGACGCTGAGTAATTTCTCGGCTGACTAATACAGAATTTTTCAAGGCAGGCAATAAGATGATTTGTCTGCCTTGTTGTGAGTAATATAACAGAATCGGAGGAATTTAAAATGGCTAACGTTACAGTTCAGGCTATAAAGGAACTTATGAGCATTACAGGCGTCGGCATGATGGACTGCAAGAGAGCACTCGTTGCAGCTGACGGCGATCAGGATAAGGCTATCGAGGCACTGAGAGAAAAGGGTCTCGCTACACAGGCTAAGAAGAGCGGCAGAGCTGCTGCTGAGGGCGTTGTTGCTACTGTTGTTAACAACGGCGTAGGTGTTATGGTTGAGATCAACACCGAGACTGACTTCGCTGCTAACACCGATGATTTCAAGGCTTTCGCTGCAAGCGTAGCTAACACCATCGTTGAGAAGAACCCTGCTGACGTTGACGCTCTGAAGGCTACAACAATCAGCGGCGGCGACAAGACTGTTGACGAAGTTCTGACTGAGCTCGCAGGCATGAAGATCAGAGAGAACATCGTTATCCGTCGTTTTGTAAGACTCGAAGGCACTGTTGCTTCTTACGTTCACAACGGCGGCAGCATCGGCGTTCTGGTTAAGATGGATACCGATATCAAGGACGATGCAGTTCTGACTGTTGGTAAGGACGTTGCAATGCAGTCCGCAGCTCTGAACCCTGCTTACCTCAAGAGAGACGAAGTTCCCGCTGAGGTTCTCGATAAGGAGAAGGAGATCATGATGGCTCAGATGGCTGAGGATCCTAAGATGGCTAACAAGCCTGAGCAGGTAAGAGCTAAGATCGTTGAAGGTAAGGTAGGCAAGTACTACAAGGAGAACTGTCTGCTGGAGCAGGCTTTCGTAAAGGACGACAAGGTTTCCGTACAGGAGTACGTTGCAGCTGAGGCTAAGAAGCTGGGCGGCACCATCACTGTTGCTGAAGTTGTTCGTTTCGAGAGAGGCGAGGGCGTTGAGAAGAAGGAAGAGAACTTCGCAGACGAGATCGCAAGCATGATCAAGTAATTGAAACATCTTCAATAAATATGACCGCAGCTTATTTCGGTATGCTGCGGTCTTTTTGGCTTAATCGGCTTATCAAAGAATGATATCATGTGGTTCAAACGCAGGTATAGCGCCATCGCGTAAGAGTACGCTTTGTCCTTTATAGATCTCGTTGAAAATGTTTGCAGGGGGTATACAGTAAACATCCTTACCTTGGGAAATTGCATGGCTGGCTGTGTTTATCGAACCGCTGTGTACTCCTGCCTGAACAACCAGCACAGCTTTGGACAGCCCTGCGATAAGACGGTTACGTATGGTGAAATACTCCTTTGCAGGGCTTTCTAACGGAGGGTATTCTGAAATAACTGCGCCTTTTTGTGCAATTGAGTTTTTCAGCTCTGCGCTGTTTCTTGGATAATCATAGTCAATACCACAGCCGAGTACTGCTACTGTCGTGCCTTCGGCTTCGATGGCACCCGTGTGAGCGGAGGAGTCTATTCCTCGTGCAAATCCGCTGATTATCGTATGACCATCTCTGGCTTTGGTTCGTGCAAAGTATTTTGCAACATCAATTGAATATGGCGTGGCTTCCCTCGAACCAACGATCGTCAATGAAGAACGCTCTTTCAGAACTTCCTTATCTCCAAGGCAGTATAACACTAAGGGTGGGCAGTCGATCTCGAGAAGGTTTTCTGGAAAATCCAGGTCATAGCAAGTTATTACCCCGATGCCCCTTTCGTCACAATAGCTCTGTATCTGCTCTGTCAGCGAAAAATCAAAAGCTTTTGCAGCGGCAGAAAAGCTGTGCGGGATATCTTCGTCAGTATCGTTTTGCAGGGCGTACAACAGCTTTACGGGGTCGTCGTATCTCTGCATCAGAGAATCTATACCTGCCTTACCCGGTGTATAGATCAGCGAAAGTGCGAACAATGCTTGTTTGTCTGTCATTGACATATCATCACCCCTTATGTTTTGTTTTATTTTATTGTATCATATCTTATTGTATATTTCAACAGAAATTTTGAATTTTCCTACGAAGTTTAAAGTTGTCCTTGAAAATCAGAATATATTATGCTATAATATATTTATATTATAGGGGCGAGAGGTGATATGCTTGATAGGAAAAATCAACCTTCATGGGATATGGGAACTGTTTCTTGACTATAACTGTACAGGTGAAAATGTCACATATAATGAAAATATTAAACTACCGAATACGACTTCAAACGCCCATAAAGGTAAGTTCAACGAAGAACGTGCAACAGGTCATCTTACTGATACTTACAAATTTGAGGGCTGGGCGTGGTTCAGACGGAAGATAGATACTAATGCTCTTAATTGTACATCACTAGAGCTTTTTCTTGAACGCACACGTATCACCGAAGTTTTTGTTGATGGTGTTTCTCTCGGAATTCAGGATAGCTTTTGTGCGCCGCATATTTACGACCTTACAGAATTCATAGGTACAGGTGAGCGTGAGCTTGTCATAAAAGTGTCTAATGTTGGCTACAAGACGAAGGGCTGTCACATGACTTCCCGTGATACACAGACGAACTGGAACGGTATACTGGGCAGGATTGAACTTATAGGCTACGGTGCGGCACACTGCAAAAATGTTGTCATCACTCCCGATATACATTCAGGAACAGTTAATGTTACTGCTGATATCATTGGTGTTGAAAGTGGAACTGCGGTCATCAAGGCAGTAAATTATCCTGATGGGGCACCTGCCTGCGAACCTGTTGAATTTACTTATATCAACGGCAGACTGATCGCTGAGTACCCGATGTGTAAGAATTTTAAACTCTGGAGCGAACACTCTCCCGAACTCTATGAGCTTGTTATTGATATCGATGGTGACATTTCAAAGCACATTTTTGGTATGCGGGAATTTTCCGTCGCAGACGGTAAATTCATCGTAAACGGCAAGCGTACTTTCCTGCGGGGCAAGCACGACGGCATGATCTTTCCGAAGACAGCTTACGCACCCTGCGATGTTGATGAGTGGCTGCGTGTTATGAAAATATCACGCAGTTTCGGTATAAATCACTATCGTTTCCACACCTGCTGTCCGCCCGAAGCAGCATTTATCGCCGCAGATATTCTGGGTGTTTACATGGAACCTCAGCTTCCGTTCTGGGGTACTGTCCATGCTCCGGATGAAGAGGGCTACAATGCTGAAGAACAGGATTTTCTTATATCAGAGGGCTTTACTATGCTGCGGGAGTTCGGAAATCACCCGTCCTTCTGCATGATGTCCATGGGCAACGAACTCTGGGGCAGTAAAGAACGTATCAACGAAGTAATGGGTATGTACAAAAAAACGGACAAAAGACATCTTTATACACAGGGTTCTAACAACTTCCAGTGGACTCCCTGCGTGGTGGAGAACGATGATTTCTTTGTTGGCGTCAGGCTCGCCAAAGACAGACTGATACGCGGTTCTTACGCTATGTGTGATGCACCTCTCGGTCATATACAGACTGATAAGCCGGGCGCTTATCTTTCTTATGACAGCATTATCAGGCCTGAAAAAGCTTCTGCCGCATCAGCTGTATCAGAGGACGGAACAGTGCAGATACAGTACGGCACAACAATGAAAACCGTCAAAGCTACTGAGGCAGATGCTGACCTTGTACCCGATATCCCCATCGTCACTCATGAGATAGGGCAGTATGAAACTTACCCTGATTTTGATGAGATAGAAAAGTACACAGGTTCTTTGAAAGCCCGCAACTTCGAGGTATTCCGCGAGCGTCTTGAAGCAAAGGACCTTGCTCATCTTGCCAAGGATCTCTTCTATTGTTCCGGTCAGCTGGCGAAAGCTTGCTACAAGGAGGAACTTGAATCTGTCTTCCGCTCAAAACTGCTCGCGGGATTCCAGATACTGGATATTCAGGATTTCACAGGGCAGGGAACTGCGCTTGTTGGTATGCTTGACGCTTTCATGGATAATAAGGGTATAATTAGCCCTGAAGAATGGCGGGAATTCTGCAATGATGCAGTGATATTGGCGATCTTTGAAAGCTACACTCCGCTGGCAGGAAGTGATTTCAATTTTGAAATCAGGCTGGTCAACTATCGCCCTGAATCGCTTGCAGGAAAAAATGTTGTCTACCGTTTTGAGTGTGGAGATATTTGTGAAACAGGCAGTGCCATTATAAATTCCGATGAAAACTATGTTGATGTTTGTCATGCGGTCGTTCATCTTCCTGCGGTCGATAATATAACCGATGCTGTGCTGACTGTTGAAGTTGAGGGCACGGATATCCGAAATCACTATGAGTTAGAGATCATTCCCGATGTAAGAAAAGTTAGCCCGGAGGGCGTTCATATCTTCTCCGAGGTCAGCACCGAAGCTGAAAAACTGCTTGCCGAGGGTAAAACAATACTGATATTCCCGAATCTTGATAAGCTTGAAAACTCTATCGAAGGCTTTTATTGTCAGGATTTCTGGTGCTATCCTATGTTCCGTGAGATTTCAAATATGATGAAAAAGCCAGAGCCGGTGGGAACGATGGGACTTATAAATGACATATCTCACTCTGCGCTGAAAGGCTTTGCCTGCAAAAAATACTCTACACCCGCATGGTGGGATATCGTGATGTCATCGAAGTGCGAGATACTTGACGGAAATTCTGCGGATAAACGTGTGATAGTCCGTATGATAGACAACTTTGAAAGAAATCACGACCTTGCTATCCTGTACGAATATGATATGGGCGGCGGCAGGGTAGTTGTCTGTACAAGTGACTTTGAAAAGCTCATGTCTTCACCTGAGGGCAGGGTGTTTTTACGGTCAGTTGCGGATTATGTACGCGATGTTCCGTGAGTCTTGTGCTTTTGTACAAATTGCTACGTTTCAATTTGTATTTAGTGATGAAAGTGTGAGTTAAGTTCATTAAAATGTTGAAATTTGACAAAAAGATGTGCTATAATTGAATAAACAATTATGAAGGCGGTGCAGCTTTATGTCGGATCTTAACAGGATAAAAGTATACAAATATAAAAATATTGCAGCGGCATTGGCTGTGATGCTTTTGGCTCTTGTGGCGCTTTCCACCTCCTGCGGCAACAGTGCATCAGGTAAAAAGGCTAACAGTAATAAGAGCGATACAGCTGAATCATCCGTTGTTGCGGAAGATAATAAAGACAGTGTCAGAAGCAGCAGGCTGACTAAAAATTACAAGTATAAAGAAATGAAAAACGTCGGTGAAGGTCTGCTGGTACAGGTTGACAATGCCCACCCTTTCAACGGAACTGTGGGTGAGACCGAGCCGCTCTATTCGTACCTTTTTGGAAAAGATGGCAGTATGCTGATGGCTGCGGCATATCCAAATGATGAAGCCAGAACCGAAATGCTCATACAGCTGAATAATCTTGCTGTTGATTTCAAGGGGTATTGCGGTCTTGATACGCTGATGATTACATCGCTTATGCCCGATGATGAAAGTTCAGCTAAGACCGATGAAACCTGCATAGGTTCATGTGCTGACCTTATGCTGAATCTTAACGGCGAGTACAAGGAGTTTACAGGTACTGAGGATTATGCATGGATACCCAACAACTGCTATAAGTACGGCTTTGTTATGCGGGGTACTGACAGACTGCGCTACATAGGCAAGGAGGCTGCTGCCTGCATCAGGGATATGGGTAAGGCTGACGGTCCTGCCGATCTTGATACGATGCTTGCTGATATCAAGGATTACACTTTTGAAAAGCCCTTGTACTTTACAGCTGACAATGGCTTGGAGTACGCAGGATATTTTGTACCTCTCGGTGATGGTGCGACCACCAGTATCCCGGTACCTACAAGGGCTGACGAATCTGAATATAAAACTTTTATATCGGGTAATAATGTTGACGGCTATATTGTTTTTGCGGATCTTTCAGGTGAAGTTGAGCATAATCAGGATAAGGACGCAGAGTGAATTCTGCTTTCGGCCGTCGGATAAGGAGAATTTTTTATGCAGAAGGAAACCATCGAACTAAGTTTTGACTACGATAAGGCAGGCATCAGGGATATCGGTGACAGGGCTGCGCTTGACTGCTACTATCACACCCTCACCGAGGAGATAGGCAGAAAGAAGCACCGAGCTATGATAATCTGTCCCGGCGGTGGATATGATTTCTGTTCCGAAAGGGAAGCCGAGCCTGTTGCATTCAGGTTCATAGGCTACGGCATATGCTGTTTTGTGCTGCGATACACCTGTCAGAGGGCATTCCCGCAGAACGCCCTTGAATGTGCGGCGGCAATAAAGTATGTCAGGGAGAATGCTGAAAAGTTCGATATCGACCCTGACAAGATAATAGTTGCAGGTTTTTCCGCAGGCGGACATTTAGCGGCTACTGTGGCAAATCTCTGGAACGATGAGATACTCACCAAGCCACTTGGCTGTAATGCCGAGGACATCAAAGTCAATGCTTCGATGCTGTGTTATCCTGTTATCACCAGCGACCCCGAATTTACCCATGAGGGTTCGATACTCAACCTTATGAGGGGCAGAGAGGATGATAAGGAACTCAGGGAATATCTTGCTATGGAAAAGCACGTCGGAGGACAGACTCCCCGTACATTTCTCTGGCACTGTTCGGATGACGGCTGTGTAAGGGTTCAGAATTCTCTGTTATACATGACAGAACTTGCCAAGTACTGGATCCCTTTTGAATCTCACATCTACGAGCGTGGCGGACACGGTCTCAGCCTGTGTGATGAATCCACCGCTACATGGGAGGGACATATCCAGCCCATATGCGAAGCCTGGACAGACGCAGCGGTAAAGTGGGCGCTGAGGATTTAATCTGATCTCTTCTTTGTTTCATATAAAGCACAATGCCCGAAAGCAGTACAAAGCTGTTTTCGGGCATCTTTCTTCAGCTTTTAACATCATTGGAAGTTACGGCATAATATGTACCATGATCGACAGGAGGTGCATTTATGTCGGAAAAATATTTTCTTGGCTGTATGACACAGCAGGGATTCTCAACAGAGTTCGGCAGGCTGATGGAGGAAAAAGACCGCTTTACTTATATCCTCAAAGGCGGTGCAGGCACTGGCAAATCATCATTGATGAAACGCATAGCCAATGAATTTGAGAAAAGCGGGCACGTAGTGAGATTTTACTGTTCCTCAGACCCCGAATCTCTGGATGCAGTCCTTATTGAAGAGATGGGAGTTCTTATTGTTGACGGTACGTCTCCCCATGTTTTTGACCCTGTTTATCCTGCAGTAAGTCAGAGGATAGTTGACCTGGGACAGTTCTGGGACGCTGAAAAACTGATGATGAACAAAGATGATATCATCGAAGTTACGGATAAGAACAAGTCACTTCTGGCAAGGGCTAAAAGGTTTACGACGGCGCTATCAAATGTCTGCGGTGACAGTTTCAGTTGTTCCCGCGGGTGCATAGACGAAGAAAAGCTTGATGCTTTTCTGATGCGCTTTTATAAGAAGATACTTCCACGCAAAGGCAGCGGCACAGGCAGAAAGGATATCCGTCAGCTGTCCGCACTCACCGAGTATGGCTGTTTGACGCATACAGAGACCATCGACTGTTATATCGAAAAATATCTTCTGCATGACGATGATTTCGCCTGCGCTCATCTTATATGCGAAAAGACTGCGGCAGAAGCTGTTCGTCGTGGATTTGACGTTATACTCAGCCCATGCCACGGACTAAATAATACCGCTTACGAACATCTGCTTATACCCGAACTCGGGCTTGCACTGTTATCCTCAACGCCATTGAACAAGTTAGTTCCTGAAAATTGTGCAAAAATAAATCTTTCGAGATTTTACGACAGGTCAGCAATAGCACGATATCGCGGAAGACTGAAAATGAACAGGCTGACCATGGAAAGTCTTGCAGAGGAAGTTTACGAAACTATAAAGTCAGCCAAAGCTGTACACGATGATATAGAAAAATACTATATCTCCGCTATGGACTTCGATGGGCTTGATAAACTCGCCGAGAAACTTATATCAGAGATAAAACACAGATAAAACGATACAGGCACTTTTGTCGTTAATATGGCAGAAGTGCTTTTTCTTTCCTTTTGTTATATATAATAATAAATTTAATTAATTTACTCTTGTAAAAATCTTTAAGATATGGTATAATTTATAGAAAACTATTTTAAAATGGGGGTAGTATTGATGTTCAAGTGGAGGATAGGCAAGCCCGATGCCGAAAAGGTCGAATATTTCCTGAAAAAGACCGATCTTAACAGGCTGGTGCTTGAGATTCTTTCCGCCCGTGGAATAGATGATGAGGATAGTATCGTAAGCTTTTTTACCGAGCAGGAGCTTGAAGACCCGTTTGCGATAAAGGATATGGATAAGGCTGTAGCGACCATAGAACAGGCTGTTGATGCCTATGAACTGATTTGCGTATACGGCGACTACGACTGCGACGGCATAACCTCAACTTCGATACTTTTCAATTATCTTGAGAGCATGGGCGCTAATGTCATGTACTATATCCCAGAGCGAGAAGCGGGCTACGGTATGAATATCGCGGCGATAGAGGAGCTTGCCGATAAGGACGTAAAACTCATAGTTACGGTGGATAACGGTATATCTTCAGTTGAAGAAGCTAAGCGCTGCCGTGAGCTGGGTATCAAGCTTGTGGTCACCGATCACCATCAGGTGGGCGAAGCCCTTCCCGATGCAGAAGCAATAGTTGATCCCCACCGTCCTGACTGCCCCAGCAGTTTTAAAGACCTCTGCGGTGCGGGTGTTGCGCTGAAACTTTGTGCGGCACTTGACGGCGGTAATTATGACGCAGTCCTGGAGCAGTATTCCGATCTTTGCTCCATCGGCACAGTAGCTGATATCGTTCCACTTAAAGGCGAGAACAGGACCCTGGTGAGATCGGGATTCCGATATCTGCCGAATACCGAAAATGCAGGTCTGGGAATACTTCTTGATAAATTGAAGATAGACAGATCAAAGATAGTTTCAGACCATATCGGATTCAGGATAGGGCCCGTTATAAATGCTTCGGGCAGATTCGGTTCACCGCTGACAGCTGTAAAAGCTATACTCAGTGAAGATCCCGAAGACGCTGAAAGCTATGTAGATACCATGATAACCCTGAACACACAGCGCAAAAAGTGCGAGCAGGATATCATGAAGGATATCGAGGGATACATTAGAGATAACCCGGGCGTACTTGACCACAGAGTCATCGTTCTGGCAGGAAAAGGCTGGCATCACGGTGTTATCGGTATTGTGGCTTCAAAGATACTGGATAAGTACAGCAAGCCTGCCATAATAATCTCCATTGAAGAGAGCGGCATGGCGAGAGGTTCTGCAAGGTCGGTAAAGGGGCTGAATATCCACAGCTGTCTGACCTATTGCGCCGACCTGCTGACAAAATTCGGCGGGCACGAATGTGCAGGCGGATTTTCACTGAAAGAAGAGGATATCGAAAAATTCAGGGCAAAGGTCTATGAATTTTCGGCAGGCATTGAAAAGCCTGCGGTCAAGACACTTTATGCGGATAAAGTGCTGATGCCTGCGGATATAGATGTTGAGATGGTCAAGGGGCTAAGTGTTCTTGAGCCTATCGGTGAGGGCAATCCCAAGCCGCTGTTCGCCATACTCGGGGCAAGAGTTACCGACATCATCGGGCTGAAAGACAATGCCCACACAAAGGTGGCTTTCAGCTACGGCAGAACTAATGCCTATGCACTGATGTTCGGACAGGACCCCACAAAGCTGTGTTTTGCCAAGGGCGACCTCATCGATATGATGGTTGAACTGGATATAAATGTGTTCAATGCAAAGGAATCGGTTTCGGTTAAAGTTGTTGACCACAGACTAAGCGGAGTCAAGCAGGAGAGATACTTCGCCGCAAAGGATACATACGAAAAAATAATCAACGGAGAGGAAGTACCCGTAAGTTTTATAAAGAAGGTCATACCCGAGCGAGCTGAACTTGTTGGGGTATACAAGTATCTCAACAGTGTCAGAGAGATAAGCCTTGATGCGCTGTTCATGCGTCTTTCAAGCGACAGCATGAATTACTGCAAGCTTAGGATCATTATTGATATTTTCAGGGATAAAGAGCTGATATCCTATGACGGGGCGACTATGATGATCAATTTGCTTCCCGCACACAAAAAAGTGGAGCTGGAAGAATCGGATACACTTGTAAAGTTAAGGAAAATGACTGAAGAAAATGAATGAGAGGGTGTAAAAGCTTATGTCTGAGAACAATCGAACCAACGGTGAGGAAGTGCCGAGAAAAAGCACTTACGAAACAGCAGAGGGAAGTCTGCCTATACCTGCGTATATACTGAAAGCCAGCAAGCAGGTATATACCATCGATATGATGATACAGAAAGTGATAGACAGTGAAAAGCAGTACGACCTTTCAAAGATAGTATCTGCATACGAGCTTGCCGAAAAGTATCATCATGACCAGAAGAGAGAATCGGGAGAACCCTACATATCCCACCCCATAGCAGTGGGCTATATCCTGCTTGAACTGGGCATGGATACCGATACCGTCTGTGCGGCACTTCTGCATGATGTTGTTGAGGATACGGACTGCACTCTCGAACAGCTGCACAAGATGTTCGGCATAGATGTTACTATGCTAGTAAACGGCGTTACAAAGCTGGGCGAGGTGGAGATATTCACCAAGGACGAGCAGAAAGCCGAGAATATCAGAAAGATACTCCTTGCCATGAGCGAGGATATCCGAGTTATCATAATCAAGCTGGCTGACAGGCTCCACAATATGCGCACGCTGAATTTCTGCCGTGATGACAAGAGAAGAACTATCGCCCGCGAGACCATGAATATCTATGCACCCATCGCTCACAGACTCGGTATACGTTCCATAAAGGACGAACTGGAAGACCTTGCCTTTTTCTACCTTGACCCCTTCGCACATGAGGAGATAGAACAGCTGATGGCTATGCGCCGTGACAGCCGTGAAGCCCTTGTCGAGAGCATCAAGGACAAGATCGCTGAGCGCCTTGCCAAGGAATTCAAACCTGCACCTACGGTTTCTGGTCGTGTAAAGAGCAACTACGGTATCTATAAAAAGGTCTACCGCGACGGCAAGGATATCGATGAGATATACGACAGATACGCTGTCAGGGTCATTGTGAATACTGTCAACGAGTGCTATAACGTTCTGGGTATAATCCACGATATGTTCAAACCCATACCCAACAGATTCAAGGATTATATATCAACTCCTAAGGCGAATATGTATCAGTCACTTCATACCACCGTTATCGGCAGAGAGGGCATACCCTTTGAGGTACAGATAAGAACATGGGATATGCACCGTCTGGCTGAATACGGTATCGCCGCCCACTGGAAGTACAAAGAGGGCGTAAAGAGCAACGCCAAGGACGACAAGCGCCTTGCTTGGATAAGACAGATAATCGAGAACCAGAAAGAATCAAATGACGTTGAAGAGATAGTAAGGGCGATAAAGAGCGACCTTTCTCCCGAGGACGTTTTTGCTTTCACACCCAAGGGCGATATGATAACCCTGCCTGTTGGTTCAACTGTCATTGACTTTGCATACGCTATACATACCGAGGTCGGTCACCGCATGAGTGGCGCAAAGGTCAATGAAAAGATGGTGTCCTATGACCATAAGATAAGCACAGGCGAGATAATCGAGATACTGACTTCAAATGTACCAGGTCACGGACCCAGCAGATCCTGGCTGAACATCGCCAAGACTAACGAAGCTAAATCCAAGATACGCTCATGGTTCAAGAAAGAGCGCCGCGAGGAGAATATCTTCGAGGGCAGAGCAGCCCTTGAAAGAGAGTTCAGAAAGCACATGATACGTGTGCCCGAGGACGAGCTTGAAGAGTTCCTGCGCCTTGACATGAAGCGCCACAACTGTGAGACACTGGATGATTTTCTTGCGGCTATCGGCTACGGCGGAGTACAGCTTTCAAAGCTGATGCAGAGGCTGAAGGACTCCTATAACAAAAAGTACGGCGAAAAGGCAGAAGAGTCCGAAGAACAGCTGGTAAAGCCTGTAAAATCCTCTTCTGGCGTTGTGGTTGACGGCATAGAGGACTGTATGATAAAGTTCGCCCAGTGCTGTAACCCTCTGCCGGGGGACGAGATAATCGGCTTCATCACCAGAGGACACGGAGTATCTGTTCACAAAAAGGACTGTGTGAATTATCTTACTCAGCTTGAAAAGGGTGAGAATACCGAGCGCTGGGTGAATGTCACCTGGGCACAGAACAGCGGCAAGAACAATACCACGTATTTCAAAACAACACTGGATATCATTGCTGTTGACAGAATAGGTCTGCTGGCTGATGTATCCTCAGCACTTGCGATGATAAACGTGTTCATATACGAATCCACTTCCCGTGAGCTGAAAAACGGCAATGCACTTATGTCGATAACCGTAAGTATAGCGGGCATGGATCAGCTGAAAACTGTTATGAGCAAGCTTCAGAAGATAAAGAATGTCATCTCTGTTGAGAGAAGCGGAAAGTAGGTCGGAATGAAAGTAATAAAATTAAAGCCGCTGAGTATATGCGAGACCAACAGCTATCTGGTCATAAGTCAGCAGAACAACGCGGTGCTGATAGATGCGCCATTTGACGCACCTTATATATTAGAAGAAGTAAAAGCCAATAACTGCACACTGAAAAAGATATTCCTGACTCACGGTCATTTTGACCATATCGGCGCGGTTGCAGATCTGGTCGAGGCTACGGGCTGTGAGGTGTATATCCACCCGCTGGACGAAAAAATGCTCCGAACAGGTGATGAGATGCTGGCGACGCATTTCAGGTCACGGGGTTACAAAAGCTATAACGGAGAAGTTAAGCTTTTCACGGAAAATGATATTCTTCATCTTGATGAACTTGAATTCGATATACTTGAAACTCCGGGACACACTCCCGGTTCGGTATGCTATATATGCGGTGAAGCTATGTTCTCGGGGGACACCCTGTTCAGCAGGTCGATAGGTCGTACCGACCTTGAGGGCGGAAACTTCCAGCAGATGAAAAAATCTCTGCATCGCATAGCTGAACTTGGAGGCGACCTCACCATCTATCCCGGGCACATGGGTACTACCACCCTGGATACCGAGAGAAAGTATAACCCTTATCTCAGGGAGAATTCGGGCGGTGGCTTCTGATGACGTTAATTCTCAGCGGTAACGACTACAAATACGAACTTGAGGGCGTGCTAAAACTTTTCATACCTGCCACTAGGTTCGAGCATATGTATGCGGATAATACAGATGTTTCCGATGACTACGTGTTTGCAAGGGTCAAGGAAACGGAAAAGACCGTTCTGATGTACGTGATATGCAGTTATAAAGGCGTAAAAAAGCGCAAAGGAAAACTGCTTTACAAGAAGACCTCTTTCAATATCGACAAGGAACTTTGTTTGTCACGCATACTTTACAAAGTTCTGTCGGAGATAACAGGCATTGTGCCGAAATGGGGCGTGCTGACGGGCATACGTCCCGTAAAAAGGGTAAATACATTGCTGAATGAGGGCTGTGACAAGGCGGAGATATACTCACGGCTGCAAAATGAATACCTTTGCAGCAAGGAGAAATGCGATATCGCTTTCGCCACCGCCAACACCCAGAAGCAGATACTTGACACTCTTGATAAGAAGTCTTTCAGTCTTTATGTGTCCATACCGTTCTGCCCAACACGGTGCTCATACTGCTCGTTTATCTCTCAGACCCTCGACAGCGGCAGAAAACTGATACCCGAGTATATCGATAAAATGTGCCGTGAGATAAGGCATACTGCGCTGATAACAAAACGCCTTGGGCTGAAATTGGATACAGTCTATTTTGGCGGCGGAACACCTACTTCCATAGAAGCCTCTCAACTGGCGGCACTGATGAAGTGTATCGAACACAGCTTTGATATGTCGTCTGTGAGGGAATATACTGTTGAAGCTGGCAGACCCGATACCATCACCGAAGAAAAGCTGAGGACTATCAAGGAAAATGGCTGTACACGCATCTCGATAAATCCCCAGAGCCTTAATCCCGATGTTCTTACAGCGATAGGACGTTCTCACAGTGTCGAACAATTTTACGACAGTTACGATCTTGCAAGTAAAATCGGTTTTTCCTGCATTAACACCGATATTATCGCAGGTTTGCCGAATGATACATTTGAGAGCTTCTCAGATACTGTTGACAAGTTACTTGACTTGTCACCTGAAAACTTCACGGTTCATACCCTCTCGATAAAGAGAGCGGCACTGCTTAATCAGGGTGACAAGGAAGTTCTTAAAAACCCGACTGATGAAATGGTGGACCATGCGACGAAACGCCTGTGGGATTGCGGCTATCTGCCATATTACCTGTACAGGCAGAAAAACATGGTCGGTAATCTTGAAAATATCGGCTGGTCAAAACCGGGGCATGAAAGTCTTTACAACATCTATATCATGGAGGAAGTACAGACTATCCTCGCTATCGGTGCGGGGGCATCTACCAAGCTTGTAGACTATCCCGACAGGCTGGAACGTGTTTTTAACTATAAATTTCCGCTTGAATACAACAAGCATTTTGATCTTATGCTTTCCAGAAAGGATGTAATTGAGGAATTTTATGGAAATTCTCAGAAAAAATGATATAATAGAACTTGAAATAACAGATATTTCCAACGACGGCAACGGTGTCGGGCACTACAACGGCATCACGATATTTGTTCCAGCGGTGGCTGTCGGGGACGTCATCTCCTGTCGGATAGTTATGGTGAAAAAATCATTCTGTTATGGCAGGGTAGAAAACTTGATAAATCCTTCCGAGGACAGAATAGAGTCTGATTGCCCCGTCAGCAAATACTGTGGTGGCTGTTCTTTCAGGCATATCAGTTACGAGGCTGAATGTCTTGCCAAGGATAAGTTTATCCGTGATTCATTCGAGAGGATCGGCAAGCTTTCTCCTGAATATCTGTCATTCTGTGGCTGTAAAGATACTGACCTTTACAGAAATAAAGCTCAGTATCCTGTTGCCGATGATAACGGAAAAGCTGTGTGCGGATTTTATGCAAGACGTTCTCACCGCGTTGTCGAGTATACGAGATGTCGATTACAGCCCGAAATATTCTCGTATATCGTCGAGTTCATAATGGCTTTCGTTAATGAGAATCACGTTCCCGCATATAATGAAGTCGCGCTGAAAGGGCTTTTACGGCACATCTATTTAAGACGCGGTGCATACTCGGGACAGATAATGGTCTGTCTTGTTGTGACTGACTTTAAAAAGGCGAAAGTTTTTGGCAGGCTGGCAGTTCTTCTTACTGAAAAGTTTACCGACATAAAAACCGTCGTACTCAATGAAAATTCAAAAAATACCAACGTTATCCTTGGTACAAAGATGAAAGCACTGGTAGGCGATGGTACTATAACCGATACCATGTGCGGAAATACCATCTCTATCTCACCGTTGTCCTTCTATCAGGTCAATACTCAGCAAGCTGAACTCCTGTACTACAAAGCCGCTGAATTTGCTGGGCTTACCCCTGATTCGACACTGCTTGATCTTTACTGCGGAACAGGCACCATAGGACTGTCAATGGCAAGACAAGTAAAAAAACTTGTCGGAGTTGAAGTCATTCAGGCAGCTATCGATAATGCCAATGTCAACGCGAAAACAAATGGTATAACAAATGCTGAATTCATCTGCGGTGATGCGGGCACAGTGGCGAAAGTCCTTTATGAACGCGGCGAACGCCCCGATGTTATAATCGCCGACCCAGCACGTAAGGGCTGTGACAGGCCTTCACTTGAATATATGGCGAAGATGTCACCCGACAGGATAGTGATGATATCCTGCAATCACACAACTGCCGCCCGCGACTGTGCTATCCTCGGCAAACTTGGTTACAGCTGTGATAAGGTCATGGGATTTGACCTTTTCCCACGTACCACGAGCGTTGAGACACTTATCCTGCTGACCAAAAAGAATTAAAACTGAACGCAAAAAGTTCCGATAGACTGAACTATCGGAACTTTTTATTTTTTCTGCGAGCCTTTTTTCTGCGCCGGTGCAAGAAGTTCAAGCTTGTCCGAGGCATAGTATGTGTAGCCTTTTTTGGTGCAGTAATCGTCTATACGGCTGATAATCTTGCTGTCCGTGGTGTATTCCAGCAGGTAGACATCTTTTCCGTAACTGCTGACCATGTCAACGTATTCCTGAAAATACGTGGTTTCTGAACTGTCATTAGATGTGAAAGTCTCATCGTCCCAGTTTATCTTACTGAATATTGTCTCCTGATTTTCAGCGTCCATTATGCTGTCAAGCTCTGAATATCGCTTTGCATACTCGGTGACATAGGTATCGCCGCCGTTGATTATTACGTAGGTATCCAGATTTTTGAAACCTTTAAGGATATTCGTTACTCCATCGAAGATCTCAGCGGTAGGATAGTGGTAGTACACATCGGTATTGTCAACGAATAAGCCGTCAACGCCTTTATCAATGATATCTTCTGCAAGTTCATCTACTACGAAACTTTGCCATTCAGCCTTAGATACATCGACCCATTTTTCTTCTTCCCAGTTTTCGTAAACGTCCAGCGTTATGCTTTCATGATCCTTGTAATAGGGGCGGAAATCCTCTA
Organism: Ruminococcus albus AD2013; assembly: GCF_000526775.1. Classification (NCBI taxonomy): domain Bacteria; kingdom Bacillati; phylum Bacillota; class Clostridia; order Eubacteriales; family Oscillospiraceae; genus Hominimerdicola; species Hominimerdicola alba. The sequence continues at coordinate 1,197,034 of NZ_JAGS01000001.1, read as the reverse complement.
TTGACCCGAGATTGATGTAGCTGTAAACCGTGTGTCCCGAATTTTTCAGGGCGGCTATTTCCTCCGTGGTGAAATACTGGGCGTCGATAACGATCTTTTCGTATTCTTCCATGTACTTTACATCTTCAGGAGAAGCCCCTAAAAACACACCGTAGCGGTATTTTATCTCACCGTCGCTGCTGCAGGCGGAAGTCACCGATACCACCGCGATACAGCATACCACCGCACGAACAAAGTTTTTAAAATGCATTTTTTTCAAAATCCAAGTTCCTTTCTTATTTCCTTGAAATGTTCAAATTCCTTGGTCAGGTCGGCGATGCATGATTCAAGACCCTCAGCCGAATATTCCTCAGAGTACTGTGCCACCAGTTCCTCGGTTATATCGAAGCACTTTGTCCCGTACCATACATCGACTTTCAGCTCTTTCTTTTCGTCAGATTTTATCGGTGTTATGCGGTAGTTGAAATTTGTATACAGACTGCCTGTCCAGATGTTTTTTTCTTCAAAAAAATAGAAAGTGGGCAGATCGAAATATCCGTGAAGCATTTGGTATCCTCCTGATGACTATTAATCGTTAAATTAAATTATACCACAAAATCCTGTAAATGTAAAGCCGCTGTGATACAAATCCCGATCGTGATTTACCAGATCATACGACCGTATATTTTGGTAAAAAAATATTTGCGTAAATGATTTAAATAAATTAAATTTTGTTTGACAAACTGTGAATGAATGTGTTATAATTAATTAGTATAGTTTAATAGACTGGGATTATAATATAGTTCATTCATAATGGAGGTGCCATACTGAATGTTAAAACGGAGATCCGCACCTGTAAATAACAATAAACATAATCTGGCGCCGCTTATACTTTGTATAGCCTGCGTATTTATAAATCTTTTGTTCAACAACCTGATCTCAAGAGCCGAACTGCCTGTGCCTCTGTATCTTGATACCATCGGAACAGTGCTTGCCGCTGTTCTGGGAGGTACGCTCCCCGGTGTGCTGGTGGGTTTTTTTACTAATTTTTTCATAAGTTTCATTCGTCAGGAAGCGTTGTATTATGGCGTCATCAATGTGATGATCGCCGTTTCGACTTCGTATCTTTACAATCGCAAAAAACTTAAAAAGCTCTGGGGACTGATAGTCCTTGTATTAGTGCTCACTTTGATCTCAGGAATAGTTGGTGCTGTCATACCATGGTATATGGAGGGTCTTGCTCTTGAAAGCGCATCGCTTTCGGGTGAGATAAATAAGATCGGGATCTTTGGACCATTCGTATCTTATATGATATCCAACATTGTTACGAACTTTTTTGATAAGACCCTCACTGTCATTATCGCACTTTTTCTGTATCGGCTGATACCGGATAAATTCAGAGGTAAGTTCAAGTTCACGGGCTGGCGGCAGACTCCCTCAACAGGAGAGGAATTAATAAGCAAGTACAGGTCAGAGAAACGGGCTTTTTCAATGCGTATAAAAATGCTGATCGTTCTGATGATAGCCCTTTCTACCGTGGCGGCTGTGGGAACTTATATAAGTGTCAGGGTGTACTACAAATCAATGATAACCCAGCACACAGCCTTGGCACAGGGTACTGCAAAGCTTGCTGCCAGAGAGATTGACGGCGATAAGATAGAGGATTATCTTGCATCTGATGGCGATTCCGAGGATTACCGCCGATCGCATCGGCTTCTCGAAGATATCCTTTACAGTTCTCCCGAGATAGCATACCTGTATGTATATCAAATGAAGCCCGATGGATTCCATGTGGTATTCGATATCGATACCGAGGATATCCCCGCTGATAAGATAGGTGAAGTTCTGCCCTATGATGACGGATTTGAACCTTATCTCTCTGAACTTCTGTCAGGAGAGCCTGTTGAGCCTGTAATCACTGATGACGAGTATGGTCATCTGCTGACAGTTGCTGAACCTGTATATGATTCTGCGGGGGTATGCCGATGCTATGCAATAGCTGATGTTGATGTTGAAATGCTTATCAATAATATGCATAGTTTTCTTATGGAGATGATAGCTGTATTTTTCAGCTTTCTTATACTGATATGCGTATTCGTCATATGGCTGACGGATTATCATATCATCTTCCCGCTCAGAGCTATCACTATGCAGATAGATAAGATATCAAAATCGGGCAACGATCAGGAAACCCTTGACAATGATGTCAGGAAGATCAGGAAACTGAAAATAAATACAGGTGACGAGATAGAACAGCTTTACCGTTCACTTTGTACAATGACCCTGAACCAGTCCGAGCAGATGCGAAGCATACGAAGACTTTCGGACTCCACCGTGAAGATGCAGGACGGTCTTATCATAACAATGGCTGATATGGTGGAAAACCGCGATTCCGATACGGGCGCTCATATCCAGAAGACTTCTGCTTATGTAAAGATAATCGTTGAGGGTCTTAAAGAGAAGGGTTACTATCCTGAAAAGATAACGCCCAAGTTCATGTCGGACGTTGTGCGCTCAGCACCTCTCCATGATGTGGGAAAGATAAATATCCCCGACGGAGTGCTTAATAAGCCCGGCAAGCTGACACCCGAGGAATACGAGATAATGAAGACTCATACCACTGCAGGCAAGAATATAATGGAACACGCAATTGAGACTGTCGAAGGCGACAGCTACCTGAAGGAAGCGAGAAATATGGCGGCATACCACCATGAGCGCTGGGACGGCAAGGGCTATCCAGAGGGGCTCCACGGTGAAGTTATACCACTTTCTGCAAGGATAATGGCTGTGGCAGATGTTTTTGATGCTCTGACTTCACCCCGTGTATATAAGCCCGCGTTCCCGTTGGATAAGGCGCTTTCCATAATCGAAGAAGGGAACGGCACACAGTTCGACCCAAAATGTGTTGAGGTATTTATTGATTCTCTTGATGAAGTCAAAAAGGTACTGAGGAAGTATGATCAGGCATAAGGGAGGGTCCGTCATGCATACAGTGATAATTATCCTTATTGCCGCAGCTGCGGCAGGGCTGCTGGTGTGGCTGGTCATGATGGCTTTTGTTATACGCAGACAGAACGAAGAGCTTGCAAGAGTCAAGGAGGAGGTAAAAAACGCTAATGCCGCCAAAACACGATTTCTTGCAAATATATCTCACGAGCTTCTTACACCTGTGAATACAATTGTCGGAATGAACGAGATGGCTATGAGAGAAAATGCAGAGAATGTTCCTACCGGCTACTTCATGACGATTATGAATTACTGTTTCGATATAAAAGAAGCTTCCGAATCACTTGTTGACCTCATCAACGATCTTCTTGCCATGTCTGATATCGAATCAGGCATGGCTCATCTTGAAGAACAGGAGTATGACACAAAGGATATGCTTCGTTCACTGATAAATAAAGTTCAGGGCAGATGTTCTGAAAAAGGTCTGACTTTCAAGGCTGATATAGATGAACTTCTCCCCGCAGTGATGTACGGCGATACAGACAAGATGAACCAGATACTTACCAATCTTCTGACCAATGCGGTGAAGTATACCGAGGTCGGCGGTGTTACATTTTCGGTATCGATGCTTGAAAGAGAGAACAGTATCTGTAAAGTGCAGTACTCCGTAAAGGATACAGGCAGAGGGCTCACAGCGGAAGAATCGGAAAATCTGTTCGTTGTTTATGAGCGTCTTGATGAAAGTTCGGAGACCGAAAATACCGGTACAGGTCTCGGAATTGATATATCCCGTAAATTTGCGGAGCTGATGGGCGGCGAGCTTATCTGCAAAAGTGAATTCGGAAAGGGTGCTGAGTTTATACTTACCCTGACCCAGAAGATGAAAGACCAGACTCCCATAGGTGATATCAGCGGTACCAATGACATAGCCGGCAGAGGTCCGTATGTTCCTCAGTTCATAGCACCCGATGCGGATATCCTTGTTATCGATAGTGATCCCGTAAGCGTGAAGATAATCAAGGGGCTGCTGAAAGATACCGATGTGTTCGTGTCATCTGCATTAAATATCAAGGACTGCATAGATAGGATAAAGGATACGGGATTCAGTGTGGTTTTCATAGATCAGATGCTGATAACCGAAAACGCTGCTGAGATAATAGAAAAGATGCGCTCTGCAGATCCTGATCTGCCAATATATCTTCTGACATCCAATTCAGCATCAAGCGAGATGTACTATACCTCATTAGGGTTTACCGGATATCTGCCCAAGCCTGTTGACGGCGTGACACTTGAAAGGACGATACTCAGGCATATCCCCGCCAGGATGCGGCAGGACGCTCCCTGCCAGCATGATGATTCTGACAGCAGTGATAAGCTGCAGGGACTGGACTGGCTAGAGGATACCGAAGTCAAATCCACCGTTGACGGTATCAGGAATACAGGAAGTATACATACCTACATTACAGCCTTGAGAATGTTTGCAGAGACCATCGATAACAATATCAAGACCATACGAGAGCTTTACGAAAAAGATGATATAACGCATCTGAACGTCAAGATACATTCGATGAGCCGTTCCGCTAAGATAATCGGAGCATATGAACTTTCAAAGTATGCCGAAGAGATCGGGCAGGCTGTACATAACGGCGATAAAGAATTCATCGATTCACATATTGAAGAATTCCTGACAATGTACGGATCCTTCAAAGAAAAACTCAGCAGAATCAGCGAATAACGTCTATCCGAAGGAGTTGTATCAAATGATAGAGCTTATAAGAGATCATCAATTGAATATAATGCTTTTCCTATGCGGTTCCTGCGGGATACTCATATTCCTTCTGCTGCTGACAAGGTCTATCTCTGCGCGGCGCAAGCGTGATATACTCCTTATGGAAGTCATAGCACTGTTCCTGCTGTGGTTCGACAGGCTTGCATACTTATATGCAGGCAGCGCTGGTATAACTTCGTACTACATGGTAAGGATAAGCAACTTCATGGTATTCTTTCTGACACCTGCGATAGTATTTGGTTTTTACAGGTACCTTTGCGGTATACTCATTGAAGAAGGCAAGATAAAGAAACTTCCCAAACGTTTGAAGATAGTTGCCGTTATAACAGTCATAGGCATGATGCTTGCATTGATATCTGCGGTTACTGATCTCTACTACTATTTTGATGAAAGCAACCTTTATCATAGGGGCAATGGATTTCTTATAGCCTATATCACACCTGTGGTCACACCCGTGATACTTTATACGGTCGTCGTTCAGTACAAATACCTTTTCAGCACACAGATGTTCATAACCATTACCCTTTATCTCTTTGTTCCGATAATGTGCGGTGTTTTGCAGATATTCACCTATGGTATCTCGATAGTCAATATGTCCATGGTGGCGGTTTCGGTATCCCTTTATATCTCCACTTATATCGATATCAACGACACTGTCGAGCGTATGCATGAGATGGAGATAGAGTATATGCAGAACGAACATAAGCGTATGCAGAAGATATTCGACCAGACAGCCACAGCCTTCGTTTCAGCAGTCGAGAAAAAGGACGACTACCTTAAAGGCAGTGCTGTCCGCGTAGCTGAATATGCCCGCATGATCGCCGAAATGAGCGGTAAGAGCGATGAGTACTGCGAAAAGGTCTATTATGCGGCGCTGCTGCATGATGTGGGACTGATAGGAGTTCCCGACAGTGTTATAAACAACTCTTCACCGACCGAAGAAGACAATATGCTGATAAAATATAAGCCCCTTATTGGCAGAGAGATACTCTCAAGTATCACAGAGTACCCATATCTCGGCATAGCCGCTTATTACAGCCATGAAAGATACAACGGCACAGGTTATCCCGAAGGGCTGAAAGGCACAGATATCCCCGAGATAGCACGTATAGTTGCTGTGGCTGATGCATATGTCACGATGACCACGAAAAAAAGGTACCGCGGCGCACGTCCCGATTTTGTAGCTCGTGAAGCTTTCGTAAAAGGTTCGGGTGAAGAATTTGACCCTGCTTTTGCGGAGTTAATGGTCAAGATAATCGACAATAATATCAAAAGCAATGATAACAGCCTCAAACCTGAAATGGAAACTTCTTTGTCATGCGGTGAGTACCGTGATAACACCTCTCTGGGCATATCCGTTGAAAATGATACCAAGATAATCAGCTTTGACTGTGTACCCAACAAAAGCGGAGAGAATATATTCAGTGCGCCGTCAATTATTCTTTTTGATTCTTTCGATGACCGCGTTCATCGCGACGAGAAAACCATCAAGGAATATCATTACTTTGAATACGGAGAATTCTGGTTCGATGACCATATGATATCCACAGGTACCCGCAGGATAGAAATAACAAAGATGGATAAAAAAGAAAATGCGGGCGGAAGCAGGTACAATGTTACAGCGGCAAAATATGAAGACCATATTCGCCTTGTGATGGGCAGTCCCGAACTTACCAAAGAGATGATAATCGCTCTGCCCGACGGTTCAAGGTCGGCGTACATAGGTATTACAGGCGAACATTGTGATATTACTGATATAAAAGTTGAGACCACAGGATTTATAGTGTCCGAAGGTGATATCCCAAGGATAGCCCGGACTATCAGTTATACCGATCATATTGAATCTGATTTGAAGAATATCCAGATAGACCGTACAAGGTCGGTATCAACCGAGGGCATTGAGATAGACCATAAGTTCAGACTCTCTTTCCATACCATGAGTCTCCCAGGTGCAAATCTCATATGGCACTGCCCATATATAGTCCTGTTCTATTCAGATGACGGCATAGTGAACGGCACAAATTACTTTGAATATGCCCTTATAAAACTGAATGGTGAAAACGAAGAGATAAACAGCCTTGGTCAGAATAGCTTCAGCGTGAAAAAGAAAGAGGATTTTCCAGGCTGGGACATTTGGAAAGAAAACAACCGTAAAGGCTTGGAATGTGAAGTGACTTTTGAGCGAAAAGATAATAAAGTCATAGTCAGAACGAATAATCTGGGCATTGAGATAGAATGCATCACAACAGTTGATCATTCTGATAAGATCTATGCCGCACTGACAGGGGATCAGGTGGCGCTTACAGATATAAGATTCTTGTAAATAAATGTTCTCTGTTCTCAATATGACTATAAGGTTTTTAAAACCTCTGTAAGCATAAAATACGGGACGGCCAAATCGGTCGTCCCGTATCATTTTATGCTCTATATATTTGTGTGACTGATATTACTTGATAGTAACACTTACAGCATTCTTGATAGCATTAGCGGTATCCCACTTGCCGCCTACTCTTGCTGCTATAGCTACCTTGTAGCTCATGCCGGGAGTAAGGTTCTTGGGAGTTACATAGCTGTTTGTTGTAATGTTTGAAGTCTGGACTCTCCACTTGCCTGCAAGGTATACAGCGATACCGTATTTGTCAGCACCCTTGACCTTATCCCAGACGAACTGAACCTGGTGATACTTCGAGCTGTAATTAACCTTGATGTTTGTAGGATAGGTAACTTCCTGAGGATCGCTGTTGCCGCCGTTATTTCCGCCGTTTGTATAAAGATCAACAGGCAGTTCATCAAGAGTAATGCAGTAATCGCTCTGGTAGATCTTTTTCAGCTCGTCCATATCCTGATACTTGGGTCCAAGGAAAGGCACACCGCCGTCTTCGCCGCCGTCATACCAGGGGCAGAAGTACAGCCAGCCTGCGTCCTCAACTACAAGATTATCAACTGCGGGGATAGTGTCGTTTTCAGCCATAGCCACCATCTTCTTGCCGTTTGTCAGCGCATACAGCGAATCGAATTTTGCAGGTATAGCCAGAAGATTGGGGCCGCTTGTCTTTCCGTCGCCGCGGTTGTATTCAACGTTGTATTTGTCGTAAGCTACGATATCAACATACTCATCACCGGGATACCATGTAGCTGAATTTGTATAGTCATAGCTGTTGTATTCCCAGATGAGGTTATGCAGACCGTATTCCTCGGTAAGTGTCTTATACAGCAGTTTCCAGATCTCCTTGTAGGTCTCAGCGCCCCTGTCGCCCCACCAGAACCATGCAGTTCCGTCGGAGTAGTTGCCCTCATTGCCCTGTGCTTCGTGCAGAGGTCTCCAGATAACGGGTACACCTGCGTCCTGAAGCTTCAGCAGCTGTTCGGCAAGATCCTTCATAGCCAGCTGGAAATAATCGTATTCCTTGGTACCCTTTACGACAACGTTTCTTGTATCAAAGCTCATCGAGCCCTCGCCGCTCTGATAATTCTTGTAGCTGCACTGCTGCCAGCCCACAGGTTCACCGAGAACGTAGTTGTCAAAATCCTTGGGTATATTTATGTGCCACGAAGCTGTGATGATACCGTTTCTCTTGGTAGCCCACTCGATGCAGCGCTCGGTAGTGCCGTCATCCCAGCCGTACAGCGGATTGTAGTTCATGAAATCTACGCCCTTGATAGCAGGTACTTTGCCTGTCAGGTCTTTAAGATATTCATTTTCCCATTCGTAGTTATTGCTGTGACCGCTGCCGTATATCTCCTGCTGACCTGCGATTATGTGGCTTCCGTAAACGCTTTTGAGGTACTTCATCAGCGCCTTGGCTTCGGGAGTAGCTTTCTTGTCGGTGAGTTCATCGGTAGCCAGCGTATAATCATGCTTGGGAGTAACGCTGACAGTTACCGTATCGATAGCCATATAGCCGTATTCGCTGACGAATTCGATGGTGTTTTCACCTTTGTGAAGTCGGAAACTGCCGAAGCTCAGATCAGTCCATTCCTCGGAGTAAGGCATATTCTTCGAGCATTTGATGCCGTTGACAACAACTGTCTGCATTCTGCCTTCCTGATTGAGTACCTGTGCGCATCTTGCGGTTATTGTATACATACCGTCTTCGGGAACATTCACAGTGAAAGAACCCGCGCTGTTTGTCAGGTAGAAAAATCCTTCACCTGAACTGTTCTTTGGTGACGGACCGTAGTTCGCAGTCCACACCGATGCACCTTTCATGTTCTCGGCTTCGATAACGAACGGGAAAGTATCAGCAGAAGAACCTGCTGCTGCCGCACTCAGCGGCATTACTGATGACATTGAGGCAGAAGCAACTGCGCATACTGCCAAAGCTGAAACAGCCTTTTTAAGATTGTTTTTCATGACATATATCCTCCATTAAAATAATAATAACAATAAAAAATTGTTATAATTGCCTCTTTTTTTGTATTATACAACGAAATTTGTATTTTGTCAATTTATGTAATCGATTAACAATTTAAACATTTTAAGTATCTTAGGTAAAAATTGATTGAATATAATAACAATTCATAGAATTATCAATAATTTTACAAAATGTTACATTTGGAGCGTTTGTTTTGATATCGAGGAATGTCGTGAAAAAAAGCTGCGGAGCGTTTGTTCGCTCCACAGCTTAGGGTCTGTTCTTATGGTTTGACCGAAATGAATATATTCCAGAAACGTGTCTCATAATGAGCACATTTTTCAAATATCATGCACAGCTTTTCTTCTTCCGCAGATGAGATATCCTGCACAACGCGGTCAAGGATATCTATCCAGCGCTGATTTGCTTCCTGATATTCGTCAGATGTGTATGCGCTGAACCATTCCGAATAAGGTGAACTTTTAAGCTTGTCACCGTACCTGTCAGAAACTTTCTTTGCGATGTAGGCATAGCTCCATGAACACTGTAAAAGGGCTGTAATACCGTATACCAGGCTTTCACGGGCTTTGCCCATCATATAGTTCAGGTATTCCTCGCTGTCGGGAGCTTTTTTGGCAACGCTTATTTCTTCGTCAGATATGCCCAGTTTTTTCATGTTTGGGATATGGACAGTGTCCTTTTCATACCGTGTGCTGTCAGCGGCGTTTTTCAAAAACTCTGCGACCTCATTATCCTCTGCCTGTCCGTGCATCCATTCCAGTATATCAATATAGTCTATCAGATAAAAGTAGTCCTGCAGCATATAGGCACGGTACTTTTCTTCTTCAAGAGTTCCCTCAGCCATTGCGGCAACGAATTCATTTTCCGATTCTTTGTCCCAAAGCGGCTTGGCTCTTTCATATAATTTTTCGGATAACTTCGACATCGTGAGCACCTTATTTTTCAGCGATTATCGCAACATATCCGCCGCTCTTGTAGCCCTCGGAAACCTCTTCGGGTTCTTCGTTGGTGTACATGGGGTTCTTCACAAGGGTCTGGTAGAAGGAGAATTTTGTTACACCCAGATCTTTGAGAACGCCTATCTTCTCCTCGGTGGAATGCCATACACCCGATGAAGCCAGTTCGATGGGGTAGGGAAGTCCCGGCATTGTTCCCTTGAGATACTCGTGGTCATAGGTTCCAAGGCTCTTGCCAAGCAGATACATAAATCCGAATGCGCTCTCCTTTGGAACATCGAGAAGTATCAGCTTGCCGCCTTCTTTAATGGCTGCAAGGCTCTTCTTGTATACGGGAGTCAGGTCTTCCATATAGCTTGAACTGCCGTTGAAATAGATGATATCGTACTTTTTTTCGGGCAGGTCGATATCCTCGATAAGTCCGTAGCAAATAACGTTGACGCCGCGCTTTTCAGCTATCTGTCCCATATCCTTTGAGGGCTCGATACCTTCGATATTTGAGCTGTCGATGAAGCTCTCAAAAAGACCGCTGCCGCAGCCTACCGATAACATTTTCTTGCCTGAATAGTCACCCAGCACCTTTTTGAAGAGTCTGAGTTCGCTCTCAAATAGGTTGGAGTTCTCCTTGAACCACAGATCGTACTGATCTGCATATCCGTCAAATTTCTGCTTGATGTTTTCCATTGTGTATTCCTCCATGTGATCTTAATTCAATATAAATGCGTGATCCATAGGACCGCTGCCTTTTCCGAGATCCAGCTGTGCGGCAAGTGCTCCCGAAATATAGTTTTTAGCGTTCTCAACTGCCTTTTCAAGGCTCTCGCCTTTGGCAAGATTTGCGGCTATTGCACTTGAAAGGGTACAGCCTGTGCCGTGGGTGTTGGGATTATCTATCCTCTTGCCCCTGAACCATTTTGCACCATCTGCATTGTAAAGCAGATCGTTTGCATCGTTGATGGCGTGTCCGCCCTTGCAGAGTACAGCACAGCCGAATTTCTCAAAGATAAGCTTTGCTGCTGCTACCATATCATCTTCGCAGGTGATCTTAATATCGGCAAGAACTTCTGCTTCGGGGATATTGGGTGTGATGACGCAGGCTTTCGGGAGAAGGTTCTTTTTCAGTTCTTCGATAGCACTGTCATCGATAAGCTTAGCACCGCTGGTAGCCACCATAACGGGATCGACAACTATATTTTTTGCCTTGTAGTGTTCAAGTCTTTCTGCTATCACACGGATAAGGCTGACCGTTGATACCATACCGATCTTTACCGCATCGGGGAAGATGTCCTCGAAGATAGCGTCTATCTGCTGCTGTAAAAATTCGGGAGTGGATTCAAGTATTCCTGTTACGCCTGTCGTATTCTGGGCGGTAAGAGCGGTGATCGCACTCATGGCGTACACACCGTTCATGGTCATTGTTTTCAGATCAGCCTGAATACCGGCGCCTCCGCTGCAGTCACTTCCTGCAATGGTCAATGCTGTTTTCTTTTTCATTTTCAGAACTCCTTTCAGATTTAGCATTGTTTTATATCGCGGCATAGAGTGGTGCCCCCGATATGCCGCCGTATACATTAGTATCGTTTAGTTATAGGTCTGAATACCAAACAATACGGTCGTATGTTTTCGTATCGTTTCGTATAAATTTTTATACCAAATAGTACGTCCCTTTAGCCGCGTACCATTTCTTCCGATAATTTTCTCAGCTCACGGCATTCGCTTTCAATATCCTCAGCTGAGAATATAGCGCTTACCAGAGCAACTCCGTCAACGCCTGTGCCTTTGAGTTTATCGATATTCCCCTTGCCGATACCACCGATGGCGACCACAGGGATATCCACCGCATTACAAATATCACGCAGGGTATCCTTTGGAAGTACACTTGCATCTGCTTTTGTGGAGGTGGAGAACATTGCCCCTACACCGAGACAGTCAGCGCCTGCAGCTACGGCTTCAAGGGCTTCGCTTACGGAATGTACCGATACACCTATCATCATATCCTCGCCGACACGTTCACGGACTTTTGCAGCAGCCATATCCTCCTGACCGACATGGATACCGTCTGCCTTGCACTTTACGGCTATATCCACGTTATCATTTATGAAAAACGGTACTCCGTACTTTTTGCAAAGGGCGGATATCTCGATAGCTTCGGCAAGAAAATCCTCATCGGAAAGCTCCTTCTCGCGCAGCTGAACACAGGTAACACCGCCTTTGAGGGCGAGTTCCACCTGCTGATAAAGGGTCATATCTCCGAGCCATGCTCTGTCTGTAACAGCGTAGAGCAGCATAGTATTTTTATCGCACTTCATATTTTGCTCCTTTCTCCAACGCTTCGGGTGTCATATTGTATACAGCGTCGATGATGCAGTTTCTGTAAGTTGAGTTGCCGTCCTTATCTGAAAGTCTTTCATGAGCGACTTCGCCTGCATATCCCATAGTGCATACAGCGGCTACGACAGCTTCAAGAGTGTGGTCGGGGTTGGCAGTGATGAAAGCAGTGGTCATGGCAGAAAGCTGACAGCCTGTTCCTGTTATGGAAGACATCATCGGGTGTCCGTTGCGTATGATGTATGCTTTTTTGGCATCGGCAACAATATCTATAGCGCCTGTTATGGCGATCACAGCACCTGTCTTTTCAGCGAGTTTCTTGGTGAAAGCGATAACGCTTTCGAGGTTATCCTCGGTGACTTTATCGGCTGCATCAGCATCAACGCCCTTGGTGGTACCGCCAACGGAAGCAAGGGTCTTTATCTCGGAAATGTTTCCGCGTATGCAGGTGAATTTTATCTCATCGAGAAGCTTGCAGGCTGTTTCAGTCCTGAGTTTAGATGCGCCTGCACCCACAGGGTCGAGAAGAACGGGATGTCCCAGTTCATTCGCCTTTTTGCCTGCAAGGAACATCGAGGGTATTGTATTGTGGTTAAGTGTACCGATATTGATATTCAGACCGCCGCAGATAGCGGTTATCTCGGCAGCTTCGCCCTCGTCATCAGCCATTATGGGTGATGCCCCGCAGGCGAGTACGATATTTGCGCAGTCATTGACTGTGACATAGTTTGTGATGTTATGTATCAGCGGACAATTTTTTCTGACATTTTCCAGCATAGTCCCAAGCATATTGATACCTCCGGATAATATGATACAGCGGATAAGTGACGCACAAAAAACAGAAGGTACCTGTATGATACCTCCTGTAAAAAATCGCATTATGACTTCCTACGGCGGCATTATCCGCACCAGGTCTAAGGGTTCTCAGCCCAACGATATGATCTTCCCTTTATATATAACATTACTATTATACCGCTATCCGAAGGAAAAGTCAACACATTTGTATTAACAATGATATTTGATACACGTTCACGTTTTTTAGTTTACCGTATTGAAAAGAAGGGACGATTATGGTATAATCGGTAATATGGTTATCCCCTTAACACACCACAAGTAAGATCACTGAACCAAAGCAGCCAAGAGCCTTAAATACGCACTGTTTCCCAGCTTACGGCGGTTGAATTTGTAGCAGTATTCGGCAGCATACAACGCTGTATGGATCTTTTCGTTTCCGTGATAAGTTCCCATGATCATTGCTTTGAAGTTTGATATAACTTTATGCATCCAATTCAGCTGACCGCTTGTCGGATCATATGTCTCAAAAATATGGAAGTATTTCTGTGCCAGCGGCTTCTTGTAACTTCGGGCATTATCACTCTCGATCTTAGAACCTGCGCGGATATTATCCCTGGCAAATCTACCCACAGTTATACCCTTTAAATTCGGCACATCGCTCATTTTAACGTACTCGGGATTTCCTGCTGCGTTCTTTGATAAAGCTACGATCATCTTGACTTTTTCAGTTCCTCTGCCACGCTTTTTACCGTGAGTCGGAGCACCGAGATACGTGTCATCAAGTTCAACGATCCCGTCGAGCAAATAGCGTTCTTCACGGCATTTCATGGCTTTTCTGATGCGATGAAGGATGTACCAGGCAGTCTTGTAAGTCACGCCAAGAGTTCTCATGAGAGTAACAGCGGACACGCTGCATTTGTTGCTCATAACGAGGAATGCGGTGATTATCCACAGTCTGAGCGGAATATGTGTTCTGTGCATAAAAGTTCCGTTTGTGGCGGAAATATCTGCTTTACATAACTTGCAGCGCAGCAGATGACGTGACCTTATCCTGCGGTACTCAGAGCCACCGCAAAACGGGCAGGCAAAGCCCTTTTCAAAGCGGATATCAAGCAGAAAATCCTTGCAAAAGTCATCGTCTGCGAACTTTGAGTATATCCCATCAAGTGTGATCTCAGGTTTCGGAAATCTTTTTGACATAGCGACAGCTCCCTTCGGTTTCTGTCACTATTATACTATATTTTCTGGTTTTTGAGGTCTGTTTATTTGGACAGCATTGTAAATTATCTGTGGTGTGTTAAAGGGATAACCATGATCGGTAATGTAAGCAATAAATAAAATCACTTGTACTTGACGCAGTTTGTATATAGAGGTAGAAATTAATTATGAGTAAGTTCAGGATACCTAAGATCAATTCCATTCATTTTGGGGCGGCATGGATAGTATTATCTTTGGTCGTCGGGTTACTGCTACCTGCTGTTATCAGGATAATTACAGGTATTTTTTATTGGAAAATCAGTATTATCGGGGGAGTTATCCTTTTAGGATTCATCATAGTATTCTGCATTGAAATGAAACAGGATCATGGCAAGAAACCTTACTACGAGCGATACCTCAGCGAAGACATACCATTTGACCCCGATAAACAGACAGCTGTGATAAAATGCAGTATCTGTACAGGTGAACAGATAGCAGGTTTCAAGAATAAAGAAGATGGTCATTTCACTGAGGTAATGCTGATAAGAGATGCTGATGATCTGGCAAAGTTTAAGGAAATATACAAAATTGAAGAGATAAAAAAGGTATACTGAGAAACCGGTCGTTTCATGCATAGCGTATGTGTGAAAATGTATCACGGCGTCTTTACTTTTGAGTTGAAGTATGGTATAATACGAATTAATAAATGAAGGATATATGATACTACTGAAAGGAGTATGTTATGAGCGCTACTATCAAGGACGTTGCAAGAGAAGCAGGGGTATCTGTTGCTACGGTTTCAAGGGTACTCAACGGAAACTGTAATGTTTCAGAGGATTCGGCTTCCAGGGTAAATGACGCTATCAAGAAACTGCATTATTCTCCGAATTTTCTCGGCAGGAACCTGAGAAAATGCGAGACGAATGTTATTCTCTGCATAATGCCTACATCTGAACACTCGCTGTATTCAAAAATTGTTACGGGTATGCAGAGGTATGCTTCAAAGCTGGGTTACGATATCATCACAGCGTTTTCGGATAACACCGCAACTGCCGAGGCAAGGCAGATGAATATGCTTTTCAACAGGACGGTTGACGGCGTGGTTCTGCTGGGTACGATGTACGATGCGGACTCACTGAATAAACTTGCACAGAATTACGATATCGCCCTTTGCTGTGAGGGCGTGCCCGGGGCAGATGTGCTGACGGTTGCTGTGGATGATGAAAGCGGAGCTTTTGATGCGGTTACTGCCCTTATCGAAAAGGGTCACAGGGATATCGCTTTTCTTGGTACGAAATCGGAGGCTATATCTTCAACTGCCCGCGAGAACGGCTACAAGAAAGCACTTGAAAAGGCGGGGATACCTTTCCGCGAGGAACTTGTTTACCGTGACAGCTATGAATATAACTGCGGCACTGATGCTATGAACTATTTTGCAGGTCTTGAAAAAAGACCCACTGCTGTATTTGCTGTATCCGACCTGCTGGCTATTGCGGTTATACACCGTGCTTACGAACTTGGCATAGAGGTGGGCAAGGATATCTCTGTCATGGGATTTGACAATATCACCATGTGCGAGATGATGCTGCCTACCGTATCGACTGTTGAACAGCCATGTTTCAAGATGGGTGAGCTTGTCATCGAGAAGCTTATAAAGAATATCCATTCTGCCAAGAAGGACAATAACTATTACACCGTTGACCACAAAGTTATAATGAGGCAGTCCACAGGGGACTGACAATTTCGGAATGATAAAAAGCTGAGGGCGTTCAAGAACGTTCTCAGCTTTTTTGACGGTATTCAGTTCTGTGATCTCAGTTTTTCACGCATCACATGGGTATCAAGATCGGCGAGCCTTGTGGGTATGGGGATATGGCTCTCTTTGTCGGTGAGATCAAGTGCGATATTGCAGGCACTATCAAGTGATATATTATTGCCGACAGATACGAAAACAGGGCGTACACCTGTATGTGTCCTCAGTGCTCTGCCGTAGACCTCGCCCCCTATCACGATATCGGTGAAGCTTCCGCTTTCGGGTGATGGCTCGGTATAATCGGTCTTTTTGTCGGCACGGAAATATGTTTTGGCTATGCCGAATGTCGGTCTTTCAAGATAAAAGGAAGCATGAGAAGCTATGCCCATGTGCCGCGGGTGAAGATACCCGTTGCCGTCAAAAACGTATATATCGGGGATGTTTTCAAGCAGTTTCACCGTCTCCAGTATCAGCGGGAGTTCTCTGAATGCCAGAAATCCGGGCATATACGGAACGTCGATCTTTCCGCCGAAATGCTTTTTTTCAATGACCTCATGAGTTTTATAGTCTATGACCACGATACAGCAGACAGCCTGTTCACGGTCATTTTCATCTTTCCAGTAAGCAAGGTCGATGCCTGCAACAGTCTTTATTCTATTGATATCGAAGCTGTCAGTGCATGATATCTTTCCGCCTAGTTCTTCCTGTACGGCGCGGAATTTTTCCTGCATCTGTTCCATGTCTTCGGTATTTATCTCTTCTGACATATCCAACCCTCACTCTCTGTATAAAGCACTACTTTTTCTGTATCTTTTTGAGGTCTATCATTATCCCTACTTTAGCCAGCAGTTTAACCGCGGTATCCGTGTCAACAGGGAATATATCGCTTTTCCCTGTCTGACGTTCGCCCTCAAAATGCAGAAGCTGTATGAAATTCTCGGAAAAATCTTCTTCGGAATACAGCATACCCATGATGTAGCTGTTCTTTATCGCATAGTAATTCACGGGCTTCAGGCGCATCAGCGCTTTGCAGTCCGTTTTCATATCTGCGCACAGTTTGTCAAGATCATCGTCCACAAAATTTATCTTGCGGCACTTCATCTTCTCTACACGCTTTTTCAGCGGCGGTTCGTTATCAGCGGTTCTTTTTCTGAAAAGTGAGAACATCGGTCACCTCTTAGTTTTTGAGAAGCCTTTCCAGAAGCACCTTGCGGCACTCGTCTTCAAGCTTATCGTTTATGGGTGCGGGAGTGTATGCACTGCCTGTTTTTCTCGTCATGCAGTAGGATATTATATGGTCTGCAAGCTTGGGATTTTTCGAGAGAAGCGGTCCGTGGAGATAGGTAGCGGTGACATTTTTCTCAGTGTAGCCCTCGATACTGCTTGCAAATTCGTTACCGTTGCCCGCGAGAACTTTACCGAAAGGTGAAGTCACATTCGTAGTCTGTCCGCCGTGATTTTCAAAGCCGATGACCTTATATTTTTCATCGCCGAGAGTGGTCTCAACTACGATATTACCTATGCATCTTTCACGCTTGTTGGTGGAAGCCACGGTGTAATAATCGAACAGACCCAGACCGGGTATCTTCTTGCCGTTTGAATCCTTATAGTATTGACCCATCAGCTGATAGCCGCCGCATATCATCAGGAAGTACACGCCGCTTTCGTAAGCCTTGCGTATCTCGTCTTTCAGACCCAGCAGGTCATCTGCCAGAAGCTGCTGTTCAAAGTCGGCACCGCCTCCGAGGTATACTATATCCACACCCGAAAAATCGGTGTTTTTGTCACCCAGGTCGTGCTTGAAAACTTCGGTCTCAATACCCCGCATTTTGCAGCGGTAGGAAAGTATTTCAACATTTCCGCTGTCGCCGTAAAGGTCGAGCATGGCGGGGTACATATGCAGTATTTTCAGTTTTTCCATCAGCCCTGCCCTCCTTCGGTCTTTGCTTTATAGCGCTTTATCGCTGCGCGTGTGGGCTGTATAGCGGTGTAATTTGCTATGGCATATTTGCAGCCCTTGTTTTTGAAAAACTCGTCCATTGCATCGTCAAGGTCGGGTCTTACGACTATCTTGTCGGGGTCGTATCCCGAGCATTTTATCCTGATAGCGATATCATAAGCCCTTGTGCCGCTGGTGACAACTCGTGAAACATCGTTGAATACGGAGAAATTTATATCCCATATCCACGAAACGTCATGACCGTCCGCAAGGTTATCGTTGAGTACGAAAAGCAGTTCTTTTTCACCCTTGTGCTCGTTCATAACTCTCAGGGTCATGTTTGCACCCACGGGATTTTTCGCAAGATTTACAAGAAGCTCACTGCCGTCAACGCTGAATTTTTCAAGTCTGCCGTTGTTGACTTCAAACTTCTCGAACGTCTCATGAAGGACTTTTTTATCGAAATTATAAAGGTTAGCCGCGGTGTAGACAGCAGAAAGATTATAGACGTAGTAGATGCTGTTGTGGCTTATCTTGTACTCCTCGCCCTCGAATTCAACCGATGGGACATCAAGCTTGACATTCTTTGCGGTGATGTAGGGCTTTACATCGCCAAAGCCGCATTTGGGACATTTGAACTTACCCACATGGGAGTACTGGTAGTAATCGTAAACAAGTTCGGTGCCGCATTTCGGACAGAATTTTCCCTCACCGACTTCATATGGTTTATCGGTTGCGCCTGCATAGCGGTCAACGCTGAAATAGTAGATGTTCTTGTTGTTAGGGTTTGCAAGACCAAGTCTGGAAACATTTGGGTCGTCCGCATTCAGCACCACATTGCCCTCGTAGGTCTCCAAAAATTTCTTTACTTTAAGTATAAGGGTCTCCACCTCGCCGTTTCTGTCAAGCTGGTCACGGAAGAAATTCAGCAGTACCAGCGTTTCAAGCTTCATCTTCGAGAAAATGACGGGCACATGGCTCTCATCGACTTCAAGCACAAGATAATCTGCCTTTACCCTGCCTTTCATATCGCAGTTCTGTAAAAGCAGTGAGGTTATACCCGTGTCAAGATTATTGCCCTGCTTGTTTGTGATTATTTTCTTGCCTGTGCTTTCAAAAATGTGGTTCAGGTAATTTGTAACGGAAGTTTTTCCGTTAGTGCCTGTTACTGCTATTATGGGGCAGTCAACCTTGAAAGCTTTAAGACAGTCTTTATTCAGCTCCCAGAGCACGAGACCCGGTGCGTTGCCCGCGTCCCTGCCCAGCAGGTGCAGTGTTTTTACCATAAGTTTGCCGAACCAGATGGTCAGCGTATTTTTTATACTCATATCATCTCTCCGTAATTTTTCTTTCTAAAGTATCCCGCTCAGGTATTTTTCAAAAACGGGACGTATGGGCGGGGATATCATATTAAGGGTTATTTCCTCGGGGCGGAAGAACCGGAGTTCTTCTATCTCTTCTTCCTGCGGTCTCAACTCACCGTGATATTTTTTGCAGATATATATTATCTCGACGTTTGAAACTTCATCGCCGTTGGGGTAGATGTAGTGCGCCTCTTTGCCCGAGTTGATGCAGAACAATTCAAGCTCGTCGGCGATGATGCCTGTTTCCTCGAAAAGCTCACGCTTTGCGCAGTCTTCGATCTTTTCATCTATCTCAACAGAACCCCCTGCGTATCCCCACAGATGATTGTCGGTGCGTCTGCCAAGGAGAAGTCTGCCCTTGTCATCAACACATATCACGCTTCCGGCACACTGGATCAGTGTCCTGTGCCCTACTAGCTTTCGCATATCGGAAATATAACCGCTCATAGAATACCTCCGCATTATAGTACGGCGGCGGGATTTGATACCCGCATTTCTATCATTCACGTACAGCTGTGAATTACGCCGTCTTTGAATTTTGTCGGAACAGGGCTGTACACTTGACGACAAAACACCATTATTAATAATATAACAATTCACACCAAATGTCAATAGCGAAAATCGCCCAAAAATCCAGAGTTATGAGCTTGTTTGTCTATCTCGGACGGTCATAATCCCTGTCCGCGTGAATAGACTTATAGTAGCGCCGCGCCTGCTGTGAAGTTCAGCGGGGCGGGAATATGCAAAAAAGTCCTGATGATGAAAGGAAGATCGATATGTACGGGATACTGGATAAGAAACTTGAATGTACCAAAATTTCAGATGAAGAAGTGCCCGGTCTGTCCTCGGCGGAGGCTGAACAGCGGCTTGAAGCTGAGGGCAGGAACGTGCTGGGCGGGAAGCGGCACAAGGGTGCTATGAAGATATTTCTGGGGCAGTTTCACGATGTTATGGTGATGATACTTCTGGGGGCTACGGCGGTATCTGTTCTTATGGGGCAGTATACGGACGCTGTACCAATTATCGCGGTGGTGGTGATAAACGCCCTGCTTGGGTTCATTCAGGAATTCAGATGTGAGAAAACTCTTGAAAAGCTTGAAGCAATGACTGCCCCGACCGCACGGGTCTACCGCGATGGGATTCTTAAAACTCTCCCCGCTGAAATGCTGGCTGTCGGAGATGTTTTCACTCTTGAAGCGGGGGACAAAGTTCCTGCTGACGGTTACATCATAAGTGCTAAAATGCTTTGCTGTGATGAATCAGTACTTACGGGTGAAGCAGAACCTGTAAGCAAGCAGGTGCGCAGTGACGAAGTGGATTTTTCCTCTCTGAACAAGTCATATATGGCGTATATGGGAACTGTGGTCACAAAAGGAAGTGCAGTTGTCAGAACAACAGCAACAGGCAAACGCACGCAGATGGGCAGGGTGTCTGTCATGCTTGAAAGCATTGAGGAAGAACTCACACCGCTTCAAAAAAAGCTTGCGGAACTAGGGCGTACTCTTGCGGTGATATGCATTGTTATCTGCTTTATCGTGTTTATCGCGGGACTTCTTCGGGGCGAACCGCTTTTTGATATGGCAATGACAGGCATAACCGTGGCGATAGCCGCTATCCCCGAGGGCCTTCCTGCCGCTGTGACCATAGCACTCTCCCTCGCGGTACGGAAAATGCTTCGGCGGAATGCACTTGTACACAAGCTTCATTCTGTGGAAACACTTGGCTGTGCAACTGTTATCTGCACCGATAAGACTGGTACTGTCACGCAGAACAAGATGAAAGTAACGGCGGTATCCGATGGCAGTGGTAATGTCATCGAAACGGCTAAACTGACTTCCGAACTTCCCGATACCATTAAAGAACTTATGGTATGCGGAACACAGTGTTCGAATGCGGTGGTAAAAGAAGCACCGACATCTATTCTGAAATCAAAGAAAAATACCACACGGTACACTGCGGAAGGTGACCCCACCGAATGTGCAATAGTTTTAGCGGCGGCAGACTTTGGTATAACTTCGTATAATTTGGAATACGCTCGTAAAGATGAGATACCATTTGACAGTGAAAGCCGTTCCATGACAGTGATATGCCGCGGCACAAAGGGTAATGCGGTATCATTCAAAAAGGGAAGTCCCGATGTTATAATAAACGAGTGTACCGCAGTGCTGACGGCGGCAGGGGTGAAGCCTTTCGGCAGTAAAGAAAAGCTTTCTGCCACTCGTATCGGAGACAGGTTTGCGGCTGAGGGTCTGCGGGTGCTGGCGTTTTGTCGAATTGCCGATGGAAGTGCAGTATTCCTCGGGCTGATGGGTATGCAAGACCCTCCCCGACCCGAAGCGGCAAAGGCAGTACGGCAGTGCGGCAGGGCTGGTATCAGAACTGTTATGATAACAGGCGATCATAAGCTTACAGCTTCGGCGGTAGCAAGACAGGTGGGTATTTTGAAGCAGGGAAGTCTCGTGCTGACAGGCGGTGAACTTGACGGAATGAGCGATGAACGTCTTGCAGAGGTCATCGAGAATTGTTCGGTATTCGCTCGTGTGACTCCTGCACATAAAATGCGGATCGTCAGGGCGTTCAAGGCAAAGGGGCATATCTGCGCAATGACAGGTGACGGCGTGAACGATGCGCCTGCTGTAAAGGAAGCTGATATCGGCGTATCTATGGGGATACAAGGCACGGAAGTTACAAAGCAGGCGGCGGACATGATACTTCTTGATGACAATTTTGCCACCCTTGTAAATGCTGTTGAGGACGGCAGGACTATCTATTCAAACATACGAAAATTCGTGCGTTACATGATAGCCAGCAATATTGGTGAAGTTGTGACCATGTTCGGGGGACTGCTGATGGGTCTGCCTATGGTGATGCTGCCGGCACAGATACTTCTGGTGAACCTTGTTACGGACAGTCTGCCTGCGGTGGCACTGGGGCTTGAACCGTCCGAAAAGAATATCATGGAGAAAATGCCCCGCCGTGAGAACGACAGCTTTTTCAGCGGGGGACTGCTGTGGCGTATGCTGATAAGGGGCGTGCTTATCGGCATCTGCACTCTTGGTACTTTCTCCGTTCTGCTGAGATCGGGGGCGGCACTTCCGGTGGCTAGGACGGGTGCCCTTATCACGCTGGTGCTTAGTCAGCTGATACACGTTTTTGAATGTAAATCCGAGGATAAGACGCTGTTCTCGGTGCCGCTGTTCAACAATACTTTTCTGCTGTTCGCGGTGACTGCTTCGGCGGCGGTGCTTTTCGCGGGGATATACGTTCCTGTGCTGTCGAAGATATTCAGCACGGCAATACCTGATATCAGGTGTCTTGCGGTTTCGGTTGGCTCGGCATTTCTTGTGCCGGGGCTTTCGGGTGCATTTGAAACTTTGAAAAATATATGCAGGCGCAAGACTTTTGATATACCTGCAAAGGGTCAGAACTAGATCAGTATAAAAAATCAGCCCCCGTGCATTTAGTGCTGCGCTGATACAGGAGTTTTTCGCCATAGTATTTCTGATATTCAGTCAGATGTACTATGGCGTTATAATTGACAATACAGCGATATCGTGCTATAATTACTGACATAAATCGGAATTTGGAGGGGTTATTTATGCAATGGGTATTTTTAATTGGTGATGATTCATTCACATTAAATCATTTTTCAAAAATGCATTTTAAAGATAGCAAAAAAATAATACTGAATGACGAACAACTGGAAATCCAATATGATAATAATGACTACGCTATCTTTTATAAAGAAGAGAATGCAGATGATATGAAAAGCAACTTTGCTCCCTCTGAGTTTGAAGAATATCTGCAAAAACTGCCTTTTGATGTTCCTAAATGGATTATGCTGAAATATAATAATGTCTCGATACTTAGAAAAATCGTAAGTGAAAAGGAATTTCCGACAGATGTTATAATAGACTGTGATGGGGTAGATTTAGGATTAGAAGAAGTATTTGATAAAAGAAGGATAATTGAAATCGAATCGCCTAAGTTCTGATTTATCTTATGAACCGTATAAAATACAATGCCCCGAAGCCTTTTGAAATGCTTCGGGGCAAAACTTCTATATCAGTACCGACCTTTCGCTGCCTGGGGGCATTTGCTATATCTCAACCTAAGTGAAGATACGGGTCATCCAGACCTTGTTCAACATCATGTACAGCCTTTTCCCAGAGTTCTAGCCTTTTGCGGGCTTCCATATCTTTAAGTATCTCGCCTATCTCATCGATGTAGCCGATATCCAGATATATCCTCAGAAACTGCATACCTATCATGTATGCATCATCGGGGTCGGTTACCTGTCCGACTGCATCGTCCCAGTCATATTCGTGGGCAGGGTCGGCTGTACTGCCATCGGGCAGCCAGCTCATCTGACTCAGTAATGCGCCTAACCAGTCGTGCTCTTCCGAGTTCCATATATTATCGAGATATCTGTAAAATGTACGGTAGGCTTTTATGTTTTTCATATGTATGCTCCTTAGTCGATTTATAGATATTATATCCGAGCGAGAAAGAAATGTCAACAGAAAAGCCGCAGTATTTCCATGGCTTCGGGAATACTGCGGCTTGATATTCTATGCTCTTTCAACCTTCATAAGGTTGGTGGTACCGCTCATTCCGAGGGGTACACCTGCGGTGATAACTACAAGGTCGCCCTCTTTGAGGTAGCCCTTTTCAAGTGCGACTTTGATAGCGCGGGAAATCAGTTCGTCGGTGTTGTCCATTTCCTCCACAAGACCAGGGAGAAGTCCCCATGACATATTCATCTGGTGGCAGGTGACAGGGTCGGTGGTCAGACCGATTATGGGACAATCGGGTCTGTACTTGGAAAGGATACGTGCGGTAGCACCGCTCTTGGTAACAGTAAGTACAGCCGCCGCTTTAAGGTCGTGGGCTGTGGTAACTGTTGCGTGGCAGATAGCATCGGTTATGCTGGGATGGTCGATATCGTCACGCTTCTGGAAACGGCGCACATAGTCGATATCGCCCTCGGTAGTCTCGGCAATAAGGCTCATTGTCTTTACGACCTCAACAGGGTACTTGCCTGCTGCGGTCTCGCCCGAGAGCATTATTGCGGAAGTGCCGTCGTAGATGGCGTTTGCAACGTCGGTTATCTCGGCACGGGTAGGTCTGGGATTGTTTATCATGGATTCCAGCATCTGGGTGGCAGTGATGACCTGCTTGCCTGCGTTGTAAGCCTTGTGGATAAGGTCTTTCTGTATCGCGGGTATCTTTTCAAAAGGTATCTCAACGCCCATGTCGCCTCTTGCGACCATTATACCGTCAGCGGCTTCGAGTATCTCGTCGATGTTCTCAACGCCCTCGGCATTTTCTATCTTAGCGATAATTCTCGGATTGAACCAGCCGAGGCTCTGGGTGAATTTTCTCAGGTAGGTGACATCTGCGCCTGTTCTTACGAAAGAAGCCGCAATGAAGTCAAAGCCCATTTTCGCGCCGAAAGCGAGGTCTGCCATATCAGCATCGGAGATATAGGGCATTGAAAGCTTGACACCGGGAACATTTATGCCCTTGTGGTCGGATACCACACCGCCGTGGATTATCTCGCACTGGATATCGGTGGAGTCTATCTTAACGGCTTTCAGCTCGATAACACCGTCATTTATAAGGATCCTTGTGCCTGTGGTGATATCCTGCGGGAGCTTTGCGAAAGTGATGGAGCATATGGTCTCATCGCCCTCAACATCTCTGGTTGTCAGTGTGAACATATCGCCGTCCTTGATGGTGACAGGCTTGTGGTCCTTGAAATCTTTAAGTCTTATCTCGGGACCCTTGGTATCCATCAGTGTTGCGATATTTAGACCCATTTCGTCACGCAGACGGGTTATAGTCTCAAATCTCTGCTGATGTACGGAATGTTCAGAGTGTGAGAAGTTGAAGCGGGCAACGTCCATGCCGTTTTTCATCATATCTCTGAGGATATTCTCATCATCTGTTGCGGGACCTATGGTGCATACTATCTTGGTTTTGCGCATAATATCAGACTCCTGTTAAATTAAGCAAACATCCCTGAAACGGTGAGTTTCAGGTCAATTGTACGGATGCCGCAAAGATATTTTTCGGGATAAAATATCATGTGCGGCAAGTTTATCAAAATCAATTTCAATTATACTACATCAAAAATTGCTTGTCAAGTTCATTTTTGGCAAACCTTAAGCATGGATTGACAAAAAATTGTCAAAAAACACAAATTGCCAAAATCTACTTGACAATTGTATAAAAAAATGCCATAATGTATTTACGGTGTATTGCAAAAATGTAACATGAGCACGATTTTATGCGTGTATCGTGATAGTAGTATACTACGATATCCAAAAATGAGAGCGGTGGAATTTTTATGGAAAAAAAGATAAAGTCACAGATGAGTATAATGATGGGGATAACGCTTAGTCTGTGTTTGTCTTTCATCGGAACATTCTCTTCGGGGAATTTTACACCTGTGGAATTTTTGAAAAGCTTTCTGGAAAGCCTTGCGATAAGCCTTGTTATCGGGTGTTTTGTGCCTATGAAGCCGCTTGAAGACAAGGCCTGTGAAAAGGCTGGCATAACAGGGAAGCCCTTTGCCTGTCGTGCGCTGGGAAGCCTTATTTCCGACCTTATTTATACACCGATAATCACCATATGTATGGTAACGATCAATTTTGTGAAGATACCTGCCGCACACAGACCGCCTTATGTTATCATGCTTGGCAAGTCAATGATGATAAGTCTTGTGGTAGCGTATCTGCTGATATTTCTTGTGGGAGATCCTTTTATGAAGCTGATACTCAAAAAGAACGGTGTGGGCGGACCTCCCGAGGGAAGAAAATGATCTTATATGATACATAGGCTGTCGATCTTCGGCAGCCTTTTTTACGGTCGTATGAGATGGTATACGGTGGTATACACTGGTATAAACTGTATAATTAATATATTCCGTTTTGTCGTAAATTGTAGAAGATATCTGAAAACACTTGACAACTGTGCTGAAATGGGCTATATTATACTTGCGTGATGTGAATGGTCGTCGTTTGTTTTTGCAAACAGGGACCTCCTTTAATGAAAGATTGGTGTGATGACCGTCGGAGTGATCCGGCGGTTTTTGCTTTGTATTTTTTGGTATACGAGGTCATACGACTTTATTCTGTGGAATAGGGTCGTATGATGTTTCGTAAGGAGAAAATTCTTTGGAATATAATTTTTATCACTTCCAGACTGCTTTTATTCCGGACAGCCTTTTTTGTCGTATTAGCGCACTTTGAACGGCGAATTGTAAAATGTGTACAATATGCTTTCGATGGAACATACAAGTTTGGTGAAAATAAATTCCCAAAGGACTTGACAAAATGAGCGAAAAGGTATAAACTATAATTAGCACTCGAGGAGAATGAGTGCTAACACCTGAAAGTTGCGAGTGCTAAACAAGCTGAACTCAGGAAAGGCGGGACGGTGAGCTGATGGACGACAGAAAACTTAAAATATTATCTGCGGTGGTAGATGAATATATAGTATCGGGTGAGCCTGTTGGCTCAAAGGCTATAATGGCTCATGTCAAGGCATCTTCCGCCACGATACGAAATGAGATGGCTGAACTAGAAAAGCAGGGCTATCTTGAACAGCCCCACACTTCGGCGGGGCGTGTACCTACTTATAAAGGGTACAGACTTTATGTGGATAAGCTGATGGAACAGAATCCTCTCAGCGAGGAAGAGAAGAACAAACTGGATTCCATGCTTCCCGATGACTTCGTCACCGAGAAAGATCTGGTGGAAAGCGCTTCTCTTGCGTTGGCAGAGCTTACAAAGTGCGCTACGGTGGTAGCAAACTCCACACCTAAATTTTCGCTGATATCCAAAGTCGAGGTAATACCTACGGGTAAGAGGATGTACGTCATACTGATGATAACCTCAAACGGCGAGATCAAAAATAAGGTCTGCCGCCTGGAATTTGATCTTACCAATGAACAGCTTGAATTCTTTGATAATTTCGTTAAGCAGAACCTGAACGGTGTTCCGATAAGCGAGATATCAGACGCTAATATGGAAAAGCTGACGGAGGCTATGGGGGCTTACATGATGACCCTTTCTCCGCTGGTCTCCGAAGTACTGAAAATGACAAAAGAGCTCGATCGCAGCGTGAGCCTGAACGGTCAGAAAAATCTGCTGACCTGCAAGGATCTCGATCAGACTGAGATAATATCTTTCCTTGATAATGAAAAGGAACTCATGGCATTCATCGACAGCACATTCTCAGGATTGAATGTAATGTTCTCACCCGAGAACGACGGATTTGTGATACACAATTCATCGATGATAACCGCGCCGTTTTCAAAGGACGGACAGATGGCGGGTGCGCTGGGACTGATAGGACCCATGAGGATAGATTACGCAAAATTCATACCATATCTTGAATACTTCACATCGAGGATAACAGACCTGATATCCGAGAGAGATGATGATGACAATAACGACTGAGAAAGGCAGGCGCAGAAATGGCTTTTGATGAAGAGATAAAGGAAGAGCTGGAAGAGGAAGCAGCTGAGGCTGAGGAAACATCCGAAGAGGCTGCGGAGGATACGGAGAAGGAAGAAAACGCAGATAACGCTGCTGAGGAGAACACTCAGAGCGAGGAAGAAAAGCTTAAAGCTGAACTGGCTGACAGCAAGGACAAGTACCTCAGACTTATGGCTGAGTACGATAATTTCCGTAAGCGTTCGGCTAAGGAGAGACTGGATATTTCCGCTTCTGTAAAGGCTGATACTCTTTCCGACATACTTCCCGTACTTGACAATTTCGAGAGGGCACTGGGTACAGAAACTCAGGACGAAGCCTACAAGCAGGGTATAGAGATGATATTCAAGCAGTTCAGCGATGCACTGACAAAGCTTGGGATCGAAGCTATCGATCCTGTGGGCGAGGTATTCGACCCGAATATAGCTAATGCAGTAAACCAGATAGAAGACCCCGAGCTTGGCGAGAACGTTGTGGCTCAGGTATTCCAGAAGGGTTACAGGATAGGCGACAAAGTCATCAGATATGCGATGGTAGTTGTGGCTAATCCGTAGTTAAATTAGTATTGAATTATAAGATCACTTAAACTTCATATGAACTGAAAGGATGATATTTTATGGCAAAGATAATCGGTATTGACCTTGGTACTACAAACTCCTGCGTAGCAGTTATGGAAGGCGGCGAAGCAGTAGTAATCCCTAACAGCGAAGGCGCAAGAACTACTCCTTCCGTTGTCGGTCTTTCAAAGACAGGCGATAGACTTGTAGGTCAGGTAGCTAAGAGACAGGCAGTTACAAACTATGAGAACACTGTTATCTCCATCAAGAGACACATGGGTTCTGACTATAAGGCAAGCATGGGCGGCAAGGAGTATACTCCTCAGGAGATCTCCGCTATGATACTCCAGAAGCTGAAGGCTGACGCTGAGGCTTATCTGGGTGAAAAGGTAACAGAGGCTGTTATCACAGTTCCTGCTTACTTCACCGATGCTCAGAGACAGGCAACAAAGGACGCTGGTCAGATCGCAGGTCTGACTGTTAAGAGAATCATCAACGAGCCTACCGCTGCTGCACTTTCTTACGGTATCGATAAGGAAGAAGACCAGAAGGTAATGGTATACGACCTGGGCGGCGGTACATTCGATGTATCCATCATCGAGATGGGCGACGGCGTTACAGAAGTTCTTGCAACAGCAGGTAACAACAAGCTGGGCGGCGATGACTTCGACCAGAGGATCATCGACTGGATGGTAGCTGAGTTCAAGACTGCTGAGGGCGTTGACCTCACAGCTGACAAGCTGGCTATGCAGAGACTTAAAGAAGCTGCTGAAAAGGCTAAGATCGAGCTGTCTTCTACTCCTTCTTCCACAATTTCTCTGCCTTTCATCACTGCTGATTCCACAGGTCCCAAGCACCTGGAAATGACACTTACTCAGGCTAAGTTCAACGAGATGACTGCTGATCTGGTCGAGTCCACAATGGGACCTGTAAGACAGGCACTCAGCGACTCCGGTCTTTCCGCAGGCGATCTCCAGAAGGTACTGATGGTCGGCGGTTCTTCAAGAATCCCCGCAGTTCAGGAAGCTGTTAAGAGATTCATTGGCAAGGAGCCTTTCAAGGGCATCAACCCTGATGAGTGCGTAGCTCTCGGTGCTGCATATCAGGGCGGCGTTCTCGGCGGCGACGTTAAGGACGGTCTGCTGCTGCTGGACGTAACTCCTCTGTCCCTCGGTCTTGAGACCATGGGCGGCGTATGCACCAAGATCATCGAGAGAAATACAACTATACCTACCAAGAAGAGCCAGATCTTCTCCACCGCTGCTGATAACCAGAGCGCTGTTGATATCAATGTTCTCCAGGGTGAAAGAGAGTTCGCAAGAGATAACAAGCAGCTGGGTATGTTCCGTCTTGACGGTATCGCTCCTGCTCCCAGAGGTATACCTCAGATCGAAGTAACATTCGATATCGATGCTAACGGTATCGTTCACGTATCCGCTAAGGATCTGGGCACAGGCAAGGAGCAGAACATCACTATCACTTCTTCCACAAATATGTCCAAGGAAGACATCGACAAGGCTGTTAAGGAAGCAGAAGCTTTCGCAGCTGAGGACGCTAAGAAGAAGGAAGAAGTTGACATCAGAAACAACGGCGACCAGCTCGCATTCCAGGCTGAAAAGGCTCTGAACGACTTCGGCGATAAGGTAGATGCTGCTGACAAGAGCGACTGCGAAGCTAAGATCGCTGCTCTGAAGGAAGCTCTCAAGGGCACCGATACAGCTGATATCAAGGCTAAGACCGAAGAACTGCAGAAGACATTTGAGGGTATAGCTACAAAGGTTTACCAGCAGGCAGGCGCACAGGGCGGCGCACAGGGCTTCGACCCCAATAACATGAACATGGGCGGCGGAGCTTCCGCAGGTGCTGCTGACAATAACAAGGGCGGCGATGACGTTATCGACGCTGAGTTCACTGATGCAGACTAATTCGATATGATGACGGCAGCCTCCGTTCCGTATGCGGGACGGGGGCTATACCGATATAGGAGCGATATATATGGCAGATAAAAGAGATTACTATGAAGTCCTCGGCGTGCAGAAAGGTGCATCGGAGGACGAGCTGAAAAAAGCATTCCGTAAGCTTGCCAAGCAGTATCACCCCGATCTTCACCCGGGAGATAAGGAAGCAGAGGAGAAATTCAAGGAGATAAATGAGGCTTATGAAGTCCTCTCCGACCCTGACAAGAGGTCGAGGTACGACCAGTTCGGCCATGCAGGCGTTGACCCCAATTACGGCGGCGGTGCAGGTGCGGGCGGCTTTGGCGGATTCGGCGATATGGGAGATATCTTTGATTCCATATTCGGAGGTTTCGGTTTCGGTGGCGGCGGCGGACGTTCTTCCAACCCCAATGCACCCAGACGCGGCGCAGATATCCGTGCTAATCTCACCATTGATTTTATGGAAGCTTGCTCGGGCAAAAAGGTGAAGATGAAGTACGCAAGGAACGAGACTTGTCCCGATTGTAACGGCACAGGTGCGGCAGCAGGTTCTTCACCCAAAACCTGTCCCGATTGCCACGGTACGGGTACAGTAAGAATAAGCCAGAGAACACCTTTCGGCAATATCTCCCAGACAGCTACCTGTTCACGATGCGGCGGCAAGGGCAGGATAGTTGACAACCCCTGCAAGACCTGCGGCGGACAGGGTATGGTCAAGAAGAGTGTCGAGAGAGATATCGATATCCCTGCAGGTATTGATGACGGTCAGACACTGAGAGTTGCAGGCGAGGGTCACAGAGGTACTAACGGAGGACCCAGCGGCGACCTGCATATCAATGTAACAGTACGTCCCGACCCGATATTCGAGCGTGACGGTTTCGATGTATGGACTGATATCCCGATAACATATGCACAGGCAACTCTGGGTGACGAGATAACCGTGCCTACTGTAGGCGGCAAGGTGAAGTACAATGTTCCCGAGGGTACACAGAACAACACAGTTTTCAGGCTGAAAGGAAAGGGCATCAAGCGTCTTAACCGCGCTGATTACGGTGACCACTACGTGCGCATAAACGTTGAAGTGCCGCGCAATCTGAACCGTGAGCAGAAAGAAAAGCTCCGCGAGTTTGAACGTTCACTGAACGAGAAGAACTACGCTAAGAAGAACACCTTCAAGGAGAAGCTGGACAAACTAAAGGATATTTTCAAATAAGAATTTGAACTCAAAAAGCTATAAAATATCATCAACTGACTTCGCTTATGCGGGGTCAGTTTTTTGTATGTATCCTTTGGTATGTCACCCGATAAAGTTCGTATGCTGTGGTATCGGTTCGTATACTTTGGTATTGGTTCGTATACTTTGGTATATGAATGTATCTAACGGCATATCATGTTTGCTATTTGGAAAAGTTATATTTATCGAATCTTTACAAGGCTGATGGTCGCACGGAAATCAATTTTCAAAAAATCAGGTTTCAAAAGTTACATTTATATTTCAGATTGTACAAATTACTGGACAGAGCACCTGGAAAATGATATAATATAGGCATGAATAATGGAATAACCGAGTATTTTGAAGATATTGAATTATATGAGGAATATGACGGCTATTTTTGCAGTATCCCCGATATCATTACAATAGCAATTCTTGGAAGTATCTGTGGACTTAGAAACATTCATCAGATTCATCAATGGGCGACAAATGACAGAGTAAGCGAATTCTTAAAGGAGAAATTCGGAATCGATCATGTCCCTTGCTATTATTGGATATTGAGCCTGCTGAAATATGTCAAGCCCGAATCGCTCAACCGCTGTTTTGCGGATTGGGTCTATTCATTTATGCCCGAAAAGTCCAAAAGTATGACGATCTCTCTTGACGGGAAAACTGTTTGTTCGACACTTAAAATGAGTAAGATCGAAAGTCCTCTGCACATCATCAGCGCACAGGTATGCGAACTTGGATTGACCCTGGCACAACGCAGCACGGACGATAAAAGCAACGAGATACCTGCGGTGCAGGAGCTTCTGAAAGAACTGAAAATAAAGGGTAATATAGTTGTTGCGGATGCACTGAACTGTCAGAAAGAAACTGCTGAGATTATCGTAAAACAAAAGGCAGATTATCTGCTTTGCGTTAAGGATAATCACCCAAATTTGAAGAAAGATATCGAGGATTATGTGCAGGACAGTTCTCTCAGAGACACTATGCAAACAGTTTCAAGAACGGAGAAAAACCGTGGCAGAGTTGAAACAAGGACAGCGTATGTAACAACAGATATCAACTGGCTGGAACAGAAAAAAGAGTGGAAAAATCTGAAGTGCATAGGAGCCATTCATACTGAATTTGCAACGAAAAAAGGCACTTCGAGCGAATGGCACTATTACCTTTCAAGCCGCGAAATGACAGCGGAACAGCTCCTTCATCATGCAAGAATGGAATGGTCAGTTGAGTCAATGCACTGGCTGCTTGATGTTCATTTTGAAGAAGATTGGTGCAGAGTCGAAAACAAAGACGTTCAGCAATGCCTGAATATGTTCAGAAAAGCTGCGATAAATTTAATCAAGAACTTTAAAAATCGGAACAATTCTAAAGCCGCCATATCCAAACTTATGTTTGAATGTCTTATGGAGCCGCTGATGATTTCGAGGGTGATTTTTGAAAATTGATTTCCGTGTGATGGTCGTAGGGTATCTTTACTTTTCGGGTGAAATGTGCTATAATGGTAAAAATATGTAGTTTGGAGGACGGCGGTTTGAACGGTCAACTGCAGGTAGTACTTGAAAATCTCAATAAAAATGAAGCACTGCGCTATATGGGCTATGGGGATACTTCTCCCGATGAAAATATACTT
This sequence comes from Ruminococcus albus AD2013, assembly GCF_000526775.1. Lineage (NCBI taxonomy): Bacteria > Bacillati > Bacillota > Clostridia > Eubacteriales > Oscillospiraceae > Hominimerdicola > Hominimerdicola alba. Next base: position 1,163,762 of record NZ_JAGS01000001.1, on the reverse strand, counting down.
TCAATGATGAACGAGTGCGAAAAGGCTCTGCTTGCGGTGATAAAGCCATGCTGTGTCTACCATGTGTTCGATATTGAAGAGGTCGGCGAGGGTGTTGCGGTCTACGGGACTTCTCTTGTGCTGAAGGGCGATGCCATCAGGGAACATCTTGCGGGGTGCTGCAAAGTGGTGCTTATGGCGGCGACTTTATCCGCACACGCAGACAGAGTGATACGCCGTTATGAAGCCACCGATATGACCCGTGCGGTCATGGCGGATTTTCTTGCCAGTGCAGCTGTTGAACAGGTATGCGATGCGGCTGAGGATTCCATAGGGCAGGAGTTTTCGGCATACTATCGTACATGGCGGTTCTCTCCGGGCTACGGCGACTTACCGCTGGATATCCAGGGCAGTTTTCTCGATGTTTTGCAGGCACAGAAGCGTATAGGGCTGAATGCCACAGAAAACAATATCCTTACGCCGAGAAAATCCGTCACGGCGGTGATAGGTCTTAGTGAAAACGAGATACAAAAGGGCAGACAGGGATGTTCTGCGTGCAATATGAAAGATGTTTGTCAGTTCAGGAAAAGAGGGGATCACTGTGGGGTTTAGAGAACTATTAAAAAACAAGGAATTTGTGATACTTGACGGTGCCATGGGCACTATGCTCCAGGCAAAGGGTCTGAAAATGGGTGAAACGCCCGAGGTCATGAATATCGAAAAGCCCGAATGGCTGCTGGATATACACAGGCAGTACATCGAGGCGGGTTCGGACGTAATTTATGCCAACACTTTCGGCGGAAACAGACACAAGCTTGCCAAGTGCGGATATTCTGTTGAAACACTGATAGGTGAGGGCATACGTCTGGCGAGAAAGGCGGCTGAGGGTCATGATACCCTTGTTGCACTGGATATCGGTTCCATAGGACAGATGCTTGAACCTACGGGCACGCTGACTTTTGAAGAAGCTTACGACATCTTCAAGGAAATGGTCATCGCAGGCAGAGAAGCCGACGTTATCGTCTTTGAGACCATGACCGACCTTTACGAGCTGAAAGCGGCTATCCTTGCGGCTAAAGAAAACAGCGATCTCCCGATAATGTGTACCATGACTTTCGAGGAGAATATGCGTACCTTTACGGGCGTTGATATAAGCGCAATGTGCCTTACTGCCGAGGGTCTTGGAGTTGATGCTCTGGGTGTCAACTGTTCTCTGGGACCTAAGGAGCTTTATCCTGTTGTTGAGAAGATATGTCAGTGGACGACCCTGCCTGTTGTGGTAAAGCCCAATGCAGGTCTGCCCGACCCTGTTACCAACGAATACAACTGTTCAGCTGAAGAATTTGCAGAGTTCGCCGAGAAGCTGATACCTCTGGGCATCAAGGTAATAGGCGGCTGCTGCGGTACCAATCCGACTTACATCGCGGCGCTGAAAAAGATGCTGGAAGGTAAAAAGTACATCGAGAGGGAAGTTCATATTCCTGCTGTGTGCTGTTCACCTACGGAAACTGTTGTTATCGACCAGCCACGAATCATCGGTGAGAGGATAAATCCCACAGGTAAAAAGCGTTTCAAGCAGGCACTGCTTGAGGGAGATATCGATTATATCCTCGGACAGGCTATGGAACAGATAGACGCAGGTGCGGATATCCTTGATGTCAATGTAGGACTTCCCGCCATTGACGAAAAGGCGATGATGGTAAAAGCGGTAAAGGCTTTGCAGGGCGTTTGCGATGTTCCTCTGCAGCTTGACTCCACTATCCCCGAGGTAATGGAAGCGGCGCTGAGGGTATACAACGGCAAGCCCATTGTAAACTCTGTAAACGCTGAGGAAAAGTCCCTTGAAACGGTGCTTCCTCTGGTAAAGAAATACGGTGCAGCTGTGGTGGGTCTTACCCTTGACGAAAACGGCATACCAAAGACCGCTGACGCGCGTTTTGCACTGGCTAAGAAGATACTCGACCGCGCCATGTCGATAGGAATACGCAAAGAGGACGTTTATATCGACTGCCTTACACTGACGGCTTCTGCGGAACAGGAGAACGTTATGCAGACGGTCAATGCTGTATACCGTGTAAAGCATGAACTGGGTCTTAGGACTGTTCTCGGTGTTTCTAATATAAGCTTCGGTCTGCCAAGCAGAGAGATCGTCAACCACAACTTCCTGATGATGTGCCTGACAAGCGGTCTTGACCTGCCTATCATGAATCCGAATATCGATTCCATGACAGCGACTGTAAGGACTTACAAGCTGCTGACCAACATAGATAAAAATTCCATGGATTTCATTGCCCACTACGGTGCAGATACTTCTTCGCCTGCGCCCAAGGCAGAGAAGAAGTCCGACATGGACTTACCATATGCCATTGAACACGGTCTTAAAGGTGAGGGTGCCGAGATAACAGCGAAGCTTCTGGAAACTACGGATTCCATGACCATAATCAATGAGATGCTTGTTCCTGCACTGGACAAGGCGGGCGAACAGTTTGAAAAGGGCAAAATATTCCTGCCCCAGCTGATACAGACCGCAGGTGTTGCACAGGGCTGTTTTGAGGTCATCAAGCAGAAAATGCTTGCAGAGGGCGGCAGCAGTGTTTCAAAGGGCAAGATAATACTTGCGACGGTCAAGGGCGATATACACGATATCGGCAAGAACATAGTTAAAGTTCTGCTTGAAAACTACGGCTACGAGGTCATCGACCTTGGCAAGGACGTTGACTATCAGACAGTTGTTGACGCGGCTATCGAGAACGATGTTCATCTGGTCGGACTTTCAGCGCTGATGACCACTACTCTGGTCAGCATGGAAGAAACTATCAAGCTTCTGCGTGCCAACAATGTTGACTGCAAGATAATGGTGGGCGGTGCGGTTGTCACACCCGATTATGCGGAGCAGATAGGTGCTGATTTCTACTCGAAGGATGCCAAGCAGTCTGTGGATATTGCAAGACAGGTTTTTGGTAACTAACTGAATAAACTATTATTTTCCTCCCATGATAAGTGTGAAAGCTTATTATGGGAGGAATTTTTATGACAAGAGGTTCAAGACTTTACATCGCGGCAGTATCGGCGTTTATTTTCGCTTTTGGGAACGGCAGATTTTTCAGCGGCATACAGAATGCATTTTTTCCTGCGCAGGCTGTTCATTTTGAAGAGGAAAAGACGAAGATCGGGGAGCTGACAGTGATAAATGGTGAGGGCGAGATAGAGATATCTTTTAGGATAGCCGAGTTTATACTGGAATTGATGGACTAGTACCAAAATTTGTACATCTTTGATTTGACAAAAATCTTCCGGGGTGGTATACTGTTAATGACTATATCCTACGGGGAGGAATGATCATGACAGAGATCATCACAGGCGGTGTGCGCAGCAGCCGCGAAAGCCTTTTTATACAGCGTATATGTGAAGCCGCTTCTTCGGGAGAAAAGGTGCTTGTCATCGTGCCCGACCAGTTCTCTTTTGAGTATGACAAGACTCTGTATGAAGCTCTCGGGGCGAGACTTTTCAACAGTATCGAGACCGCGGGCTTTCAGCATCTTGCAGAGGATATCTCAGCAAGATACGGCAGCAAAGCAAAGGACAGCGCCAATGCCAATGCCCAGATGATACTCATGTTCCTCGCAGTGAAAAAAGCCGTTAAGGACGGCGTTATAAGGTACTACAAGAACAGCACTGCCAAGGCTTCATTTATCGGTGAGCTGACTGAACTTCTGCCCCGCCTGCGCCAGAGCGGTGTGACTCCGCAGGCTTTGCAGATGGCTTCGGCAAAGCTGGAAGGCTCTATCTCCATGAAGCTTTCCGATATCGGGGCTATATTCGAGAATTATAAGCAGGAACTTGAAAAAGCCGATATGAAAGATCAGCTCTCACTGATGGAAGAAGCGGCTGAACTTTCAAAGACCTGTGATGTTTTCGACGGCAAGAGCATATTCGTTTCGGCGTTCACTGATTTTTCCTACGATGAAAAACGTATGCTTGAACAGTGCATCGTCAAGGGAAAGTCCCTGACAGTATCACTGCTTATCGATGATGCTTTTGTTTCCCGATGCCGAACTAATCCCTTTGATATCACTGTGTCCGTAAGGCAGATGCTGAGAGATATGACAATGAGCCACAACAAGCAGCTGAGGGAGACTTCCGCTCCCGAAATATCAGGCGACCACCCCGATATCCTACAGCTGAGCGAGCATCTTTTTGACTACAACAGGATACCCTACAAAGCTTCGGGGGACTGCGTGAAAGTCCTTGCGGCTGATGATGTTTATGAAGAAGCAGATTACATCTGTGCAGAGATATGCAGGCTTGTCCGTGAGGAGAATTATAAATTCAACGATATAGCTGTCACCGTCCGCGACCTTGAAAGCTTCGGCGCGGTTATCTCGGGGGCGATGGAGAGATATGATATCCCGTTCTTTCTTGATAAGCGTGACAGTATCGATGCATCGGCGATAGTGCATTATATAAACACTATTTTCAAGACCGTTCTCACCGGAAAATTCAGGACTGATAATATCATAAAGCTGATAAAATCGCCGCTGTACGGGCTTTTGAATTACGAGATAAGCGATCTGGAGGACTACTGCGTGCGCTGGGGCGTTGACGGCGATATGTGGACGGAGGATTTCACTGCCGCACCCGACAGCGGCGTTGACCTCGGGCGCATAAACGATATGAGAAGACAGGTCATCGAGCCACTTGTGAATTTCAAGGAGGCTTGTTCAGGTGCGTCTGCCGCACAGATATCAAGGGCATTTTACGACCTGCTTGATGCCCTCGACCTTTCAAGGCAGACCTATTCGCTGGTAAAGCGCGTCAGCTTATCGGACAACGACACGGAAATCGAGATGTCAAGAGGGCTGAAACAGCTATGGACAATGAGCCTTTCTGCTGTCAGGTCGATATACGAACTGCTTGGGGAGGAAAAGATAAGTCTGCGCAGTTATTACGACCTTTACAGCCTTATGCTCTCGCAGATGAAAGTCTCCGAGCCGCCGCAGAAGCTTGACTGTGTCCGCATAGTTGATGCTTCACATTCGAGGTTCAGCGGTGTAAAGGCTCTGTTTGCGGCGGAGGTCAATGACGGCGTATTTCCTGCCTCGGTTAAAAGCAGGGGACTTCTCAGCGAACACGAAAAGGAACTTTTAAAGCTTGAAGAGGATATCGAGATAGCGGATAATTCGCTGAATACCCTCAAACGCGAAAGACTTGCCGCTTACACCGCACTTTGTACGCCTACGGACAGGCTTTATGTGCTGTATTCCCGTTCCGACCTGCTAGGTACGGAGAAGCGTCCATCGGTGCTTGTTAAAGAAGTGCGTGAGATACTGGGTCTTGGGGTGGAGAGTATAAATCAGCTGCCCTCCGACTTTTTCTGCACTTCATACAAGACGGCTTACACTGTGTACATAGAACATTCCCGGGATAACACCGCTTCTGTCAGCAGTATACGTGATTCCCTTATGGGCTCGGCTTACTATTATGATAAGCTTAGGACTCTCAGTGAAGCCTGCAAGGATAAGCCTTTCAAGCTTTCGGAAGAAAGAGCAAAGGAAGTCTTTTTTGCGGCTGAAACAGCGGAAGTTTCACCGACCAAGCTTGACAACTATTTCAAATGTCCATTTATGTACTTCTGCAATTACGGGCTGAGACTTTCACGTTCACAGAAGATGGATATGGACGGTCTTAACAAGGGTCTGATGATACACGATGTTCTCGAAAAAGCCATAGGTTCGGAAGAACGCACTCCCACCGAGAACCGCGAGCATTTTCTTGCCATGACCGAGGAAGATATAACGGGGCTGATAGAAGAACGTTTCGGCGACTATTACAAAAACGTTTTCTGCGGAGATTTCGGCAAGAACAAAACATTCCTCTACCGATTTGAATCGATGAAACAGCAGGCGTTCAACATCGTTAAGTATGTTCAGCGGGAACTTTCAAACGGCGGATTTGCGCCCGCAGTTACCGAATACAGGCTGACCAGAGATAACGGTGCCGACCATCTCGACCTGACGCTGAAAGACGGCAGACACATTGTTCTTATCGGCACTATCGACCGCGCCGACATCTACGAGGATGAGAACGGCAGAAAATTCGTGCGAATAATCGACTATAAATTCCGCAAACAGACAGCCTTTGACCTTGGCGAACTTTTCTGCGGGCTGAATCTGCAAATGCTCATATATCTGTCTGTTCTGCTTGAAACGGGCAATCCCGTCAACCCAGATATGGAGCTTGAACAGGCGGGAGTATTCTACCTGAAACTGATAGGCGACGGTCAGAAGCTTTCCGAGGACTGCGAACTTTCGGAGGACGCACTTTACACCGCTGCCTGCGAATCTGCCATCGATGCATTTTCCCGAAAGGGCAGGATATCCGATGCGGATGGCATAAATGAGAAGCTTGACTCGACTATCAGCAAAGCTTCACTCAGCAGCTGTACCATGAGCGATGCTATGTTCACTGCCATGAGGATATTTGCGAAACGCAAGGTCATCGAGTACGGAAACCGTCTGCTAGATGGTGACATCGATGCCGACCCGCTGGAGAATATATGCTCATACTGCCGATTCGGCGGCATATGCGGAAAAGCCTTTCCCGATGAGCCGAGAAAGGGAAACAAAGAGCAGATGAAAGAAGCGCTTGAAGAGATAATGAATGAAAAGGGGGAGGGAGAAGAATGAGTGTCAGCTGGACAGCCGATCAGCAGAAAGCCATAGATTCATACGGCAGGGGAGTTACCGTATCCGCGGCGGCAGGAAGCGGTAAGACCGCGGTACTTATCGAAAGGATAATCCGACTGCTGACGGACAAGGAGAAGAATATCCCCGCGGACAGACTTCTTGCCGTTACATTCACCATAGATGCCGCCGCGCAGATGCGCGACAAGCTGAATGCGGCTTTTGAGAAAAAACTCCGTGAAGACCCCGAAAACGTCTGGGTGCTTCGTCAGCAGGATCTTGTACAGCTTGCGAGGATATCCACCATAGATTCTTTCTGCTTTGATATGGTCAAGGAGAACCTGAATAAGTTCGAGTTTACGGGCAACCTGAAGATACTTGGCGAAGCAGAGTGTGAGATGATATTTGATACCGCCTTTGAACAGGCGGCGGAGGAACTCTGTGCTGAAAATATAGATGAGTACAGATTTCTCGATAACTTTTTCTCGGTGGACACAGGCGAACTGAAATATGTGGTAAAGGAGCTTTACAGCCATCTGCGTTCGATATGCCATACGGAGAAGTGGATCCGTGAAACTTCGGAAAACTGCGTAAGCGATGAGTTTTTTGAAATGCTCTACGAGATCGCATTTTCGCGGTTTGAAGATAAGCTTGCAGAGGCTGAGCGCTTTGTGGAAGATGCACGCTACTGCTTCAATTATATTATTTCGGCAGGCGGACAGGAGTTCAGATTTAAAGATCACGTTAAGACCGCCGAGGAAAATATGACTATCTGCGAGGCTGTTTTCACAGGTTATAAACTTGCCGCCGACCACCGCGACAGCACAGCTTTCGGTAAGATAGAAGCCGAAAAATTCAAACCTCTTCGTCTGTCGGGAAAGCCCCCCGAGGACGTAAAGGCTATATTCAACGATGTTAAGGAATGCTTTAAGCAGGATATCAACGCGGTAGGTACACTTTTGTATTCGGCTTCCCGCGGGCTGGCATTGTCGCGCGAACATCTCAGAGAAAACCTTGCGCTGGCACAGAAGCTTTTCTTAGCTGTATGCAGGCTTGAAAAGCGGGTGGAGGAAGTCAGCTTCGATATCAAGCTTGAAAAGAATGCCGTAGATTTCGGCGATATCGAGCTTATGACAAAGAATCTTCTCGTGCGTGAAACAGATGATGGTTTCGAGAGGACAGAACTTGCCGAGGAGATACGCTCGGGTGGATTTTACAAACTTATCGTCATCGACGAATATCAGGACGTCAATGATATACAGGAGATGATATTCAAGGCTGTATCCGATACCGACGACCTTGAAGTTATGGGTAATAATACTTTCATCGTGGGTGATATGAAACAGGCTATCTACGGCTTCAGAAAGACGAATCCCGAGCTTTTCAAAAACTGTATCGACCTTGCCGTAAAGTACGGCGATGAAAAACAGCTGGAGCATATCGGTCTGCAAAAGAATTTCCGAAGCAGGGGCGAAGTCATCGCTCTGTCGAATTTCATCTTTGAAAGACTAATGAGCGTTGGCTGCGGTCAGGTGGATTATGACGGAAATGAACGTCTTGAAGCGGGTGCAGTATATACCGAGAGAAGCTGTCCCGCCGAAGTGATGCTGGTGGACGCTCCCGAGGAAAAGAGTGCAATATCAAAGGAATTCCGTTGTACCGCTCAGCGTATCAGAGAGATGATAGACAGCGGCGAACCTGTGTGTGACGGCGGTATTGACAGACCTTGCAGACAGTCGGATTTCTGCATACTTGTGAACACCAACGACAATATCAGGCAGGTGACGCAGGCGCTCAATAATGCAGGTCTGAGGGCATTCTGCGAGGACACCGATGGCTACATAAAGTCCCGCGAGATTTCCCTTGCCCTTGACCTTCTGCGCACCGTTGACAATCCCATGAACGATATCGCCCTTGCGGCGGTGATGATGTCTCCCGTTATGGGTTTTACACCCGATGAAATGACCATTATAAGGCAGAAATGCACAGCGGTCAACCCGAGAAAACCCGACCACATCTATCAGATACTGGCAGGTGCTTCAAGGGAAGAGGGCACTGATGAAAAGTACGCAAAATACGTAGATATGGGCAGTGCAGTGCTTCAGCAGAAATGCCGCTCAGCCTTTGAGATGATAGAATCACTGCGCTACTGCTCAATGAGTATGAGTTTAGAGAAGCTCATAAGGCGGATATTCGATGTTGCCGACCTTATGGGGCTGACATCATTATACCTTGATTCGGCGAAAAAACGGGCAAATCTACGTCTGCTGATGCAGTATGCAGGGGACTACGAGCGCAGCGGAAACGAGGGCGTTACGGGCTTTCTGCGTTTCATAGATTCCGTTTCGGGCAACGACAAAGCTTTCAGGAACGCGGTTTCCGTCACGGCAGGCGGCGATTCCGTCAATGTAAAGACCTACCACAAATCTAAGGGTCTGGAGTATCCCTTTGTTTTCATGTGTACTCTTTCAAAAGCCCTTGTCCGCGATGATTCCCGCGAACTTATAAAGCTTCACAAGACCATGGGCTGTGCTTTCACACTTAAAGACAAGCGGCTGAACGTCAAGCGTTCCGACCTTTACTACGATTATCTCGATGACGTTATCACCCGTGAGCAGAAAAGCGAGAGGATGCGACTTTTCTACGTGGGCTGTACGAGAGCAAAAGAGAAGCTGATATTCGTCCTTTCAAACGAGAAAACAGGCCATGTCACCCGCGATAAGCTACTCGAAAAACTGCGTGATGCTGTCAAAGCATCGGCAAGGTACGACCGCATACCTGCGGATATAACCTCCGCACAGGAGAGTATCCTCGCATGGACGGTGATGTGTCTGGCGAAGCTTCCCGAGCGTTCACAGCTTGAGGACTGGCTTGGTATGCCGCTGGATACGGTGCCTGTTTCCGAAAGTGCCGAGGGTGTCAGCGTGACTTATCACGTATGTGAGGATATCGCCGAGGCAGAAACTTCCGAAGAAACCGAAAAGACCGTTTATGCATCTGCCGACCCTGCAATAGTCGCAAGGCTTCGCAAAAAGTACGATATGGGTACAGAACGTCCCGAGACACGTCTGCCCTCAAAGCTGACGGTAACAGAGATAGTCGCCGCAGAAAAGGCGAAAGATCAGGGTGAGAAGAACACCGAATTCTTCCCGAACCTGCCGCGTCTCAGCGACGAACTGGACAAACTCACCGCAGCGGAAAAAGGCACATTCACCCATAAATTCATGGAGCTTGCTGACTACGACAATATGCGCAAAAGCGTTGATGCCGAACTTGACAGGCTTGTGAAATGCGGCGGTCTTACTGCGAGAGAGGCGAAAGGGGTTTACAAGGACAAGCTGAAAACCTTTGCCGAAAGCGAGCTTTTTAACAGAATGATGTCATCACCCGACCTGCGCCGCGAGCAGAAATTCTTAGCAAGCGTAAAAGACCTTGGTCTGACGGAAAAATTAAGTGAGTACACCACAGGAGAGGGCTACATACAGGGTATAGCCGACTGTATTTTCAAAGAATCCGACGGCTGGGTGCTGGTGGATTACAAGACAGACAATTTCAAAAACACCGAGGAAATGAAGCGTTATAAAACTCAGCTGATGCTATATAAAGCCGCCTTTGAGCTTATTCTTGGCGAAAAGGTGAAGAGCAGTTACATCTACTCGTTCAAGCTGGGCGAGGGTCTGGAATTCATATTGTAATAACCTGTGAGGTTCGTGGAAAGGAACAATAAATATGTACGGAGATCACTGGATAGACACCGCAGAACTTGACAGCTGGTGTATTTCGATAGAGAAAGTAGTAGGCGGATTTCTGTGGCTCGGTTTTTCAGAGACCGAGCCTTGGAAGATGCTGTGTATATCATCGGATAAGACCACTATTTTCGATTGTGACAACGGAATTGTGACCGAGACCGACTGCGCATATGACGAAGACGCGCTTTTCGCATTGTGCGAAGACCTTAATGATGAACAAATAACGATAGCAGGTCAGTACGGCGGTTCATTGCCGCAGACATCACCGCAGGGAGATAAAGTGACTTGTGAACGCAGGAACGTGTTTGAATACGGCAAAGATCTTGTAAGAGAACGGGTGTTCTTCTGTACCGAAGAGGGAACAAAGCATGAGATATACGAGGGCTATCTGCCATACATTTACGGCTTTTCCCATGACGGCAATTACTTTGTCTTTGCTCAGGACGCAGGTCTTACAGTTCTTAAAAGAAAAAATCAGCATTAGAAGTGAACAGAGCGTTGAACGCTCTGTTTTTATTTTACCGACAACACGATGGGATAAAAGCGATGAGTACATACTATGATGTAACCATAAACTGGAAATTATTTTGCTAAAATAAATAAAAATTTTCTCAAGTGCTTGAATATTGCTGTGATATGTGGTATAATAATAAAAATTCATTTTGTTTAGCGTTACTATTACAAATTAACAATCTTCTTTTCAACATATTAGCGGATCAAGGAGTGTATTTATGGAAAAAACTATAAAAAACACTGTGCTGATAGAAAAACTGACCTTGTTTTTTGGCGGATTCCTGCTGTTTACAGATGTTTTCTTTCTTTTGATAGGTATAAATGCAGATATGCCCATTATCAGAAATGTTATTTATGTAAAATTGGTGATAAATACCACCAATATTTACCTTATCCTGAATAAGCATTACCTGGTTTCAACGATAATCATCTGCACGGTAATTATGGGATTTATGATAACGGGTCTGGTATGTGTCGGTCCTGAGGCGGAATTTCAGTTGTATGCACTGGGAATGCTTGCCTGCATAAGCTACAGCGGATATCTCCATAACAGGGTGCTTAAAAAGGAACTTCCTTTTGTTATGATGCTCGCTATCCATGTGGCTTTATATGTACTGGGATACATATACGCCCGCACTCATGAACCTATTTATCAGATATCCGACTTTGCAATGAATATTCTTATTGCCTTTAATTCCGCCGCGACTTTCGGCATAGTGATAATTTATATGGTACTTTTCCATAATGTAGCTATACATTCCGAGGAAAAGCTTGAAAAAATGGCGCTGATAGATAATCTTACAGAGCTTTACAACCGTCATTTCCTGCTTACTTCCATGGAACATATGGAGGTCGGTTCACCTGAAGACCGATGGCTTGCCATTCTCGATATCGATGATTTCAAAAAAGTCAACGATACCTACGGACACAACTGCGGTGACTATATCCTTAAAGAAGTGGCATATATAACAAAAAATACCTGCAAGGATTGTATCGTATGCAGATGGGGCGGTGAGGAGTTCATAATACTTTCAACGGTGCGCAAAGATGAAAGTGAAATACTGGAAAGCCTGAGAAAAAAGATCGGATCGGAAGAATTCAGATTTGAAGGTAAGGTATTGCATATAACCGTTACCATAGGCGCTGCACATTACGAAAAGAGCCTTACAAATGACAGATGGATATCCAAAGCTGATGAAAAGCTTTATCATGGTAAAACAAACGGTAAAAATCAGGTAGTCCTGTGATAGAAGAATAGCAGACAGCCGGCAGAAATGACGGCTGTTTTCTTTTAACTGCCGATTGACCTTTTTCTGACTTTATGGTATAATCTGTAATAAAATACAAACGGTTTGTCTGAAAATATCAGACGAAGAAAAAATCTATAATATAACAGGAGCGGATAATTATGAAAGTACTTATTTTAAACGGAAGCCCCAGAAAAAACGGCAACACATCTGCCGCAATAGATGAGATCGTAAAAGTCTTCAATGCAGAGGGTATCGAAGCAGAGGTCTGTCAGATCGGCAGCAGAGATATCCGCGGCTGTATCGCCTGCAACAAGTGTTCCGAGATAGGACGCTGTGTGTTTGATGATGCAGTCAATGAGATCGCACCGAAGTTTGAAGCAGCCGATGGTCTCATCGTTGCCTCACCTGTATACTATGCTTCTGCGAACGCAACACTCATCGCCTGTCTTGACAGATTGTTTTACAGCACACATTTTGACAAGACGATGAAAGTCGGTGCAAGTGTGGTCGTGGCAAGGCGCGGCGGATGTTCAGCAACATTCGATGAACTGAACAAATACTTTACTATCTGCGGTATGCCCGTGGCTTCAAGCACTTACTGGAACAGTGTTCACGGCTTGCAGACGGGAGAATCAGCTTTCGATGCAGAGGGTATGCAGACTATGAGAAATCTTGCAGGAAATATGTCTTTCCTGATGAAGTCCATCGCCCTCGGCAAGGAGAAGTATGGTTTGCCCGAAAAAGAGACAAGCAGTTTTACCCATTTTGTCAGAGATGACCTGAAAGACTGAGATTTGAAAATTTACAATCAAACTCGAATAATACAGTAGACAAATGCGCTTTCTTATGATATAATGGTAATATTGAAATTACAATCGGAAAGGACCGTATTTTATGACTTACAAAGAAGAATTTATCAAGTTCATGGTTGACAGCGGAGTGCTGACTTTCGGTGAATTCACACTGAAAAGCGGCAGAAAGGCTCCTTATTTCATCAACTGCGGCAACTATAAGACAGGCGCACAGCTGGCTAAGCTGGGCGAGTACTATGCCGAGTGCATAAAGGATAACGATATCCCCGTTGAGACACTTTTCGGACCTGCTTACAAGGGTATACCGCTGGCAGTTTCCGCTGTTGTGGCTCTCAGCAATAAGTTCGGCTATGATGTTTCCTACTGCTTCGACAGAAAGGAAGCTAAGGATCACGGCGAGGGCGGTATGTTCGTCGGCAAGAAGCTGACAGACGGTGAAAAGGTTGTTATCATCGACGATGTTATGACTTCCGGCAAGGCACTGGGCGAATCAATGCCCAAGCTGAAGAGTGCCGCTGATGTAAATGTAACCGGTATGGTCATTACTGTTGACCGTATGGAAAAGGCTCTTGATACAGACTTTTCAGCAGTTCAGCAGGCGTATAAGGACTTTGGCGTAAAGGTATACTCCATCGTAAATATCAATGATATCATCAAGGCTATCGAGGACGGTGTTGTTGAGGGCAAGGAGTATCTGGACGCAATGCGCGCTTACCGTGCGCAGTATGGTGCGGAGTACTGATATGATAGGAAATAAATTTTTTCTCGGCTTTGTGCTTCTGCGTGAAGCTGAATGGGATCAGGAAGCTTTTTTTGGCAGACTGAAAGATAAATGGGGTATCGTACCCGAGGATCTTGATACTAAAGATGAAGAGAAGATCTTCGTTTTCAACACAGGCGGATATCTTGTTTCCCTTGCATTTTATCCCTCGCCGATACCCGATGGCGAAGCCGAGCAGAATGCGGCTTTCAATTACCTCTGGCACGATGCACAGCAGGAGGTGGCAAAGCATACCGCACAGATCGTGGTGAGTGTCGGCAACGGCATGGATACTATGGAACGTGCGAAGATCTTTGTAAAAGTGTGTGAAAGCTGTATCGATGACAATACTATCGGCATTTACACAAACGGCACGGTCTATGCTCCCGATTTCTATCAGAAAAATGCGGAGGTAATGAAGTCCGATGCCCTTCCTTTGCTGGACTTTGTATGGCTGGGTCTTTCCAATGCCGAGGGTAAACTCCGCGGATATACCATGGGTATGGAAAACTTCAAGAAGCTTGAGATGGAGTTTCTTGAGTTCGCAGGACAGCCTCATGAATTCCTGAGTTTTATGCTTGCTATCGTCAGCTATGTTATCGAGGAAGATGTTATACTTAATGACGGTGAGACCATCGGCTTCACAGAGGATCAGAAGCTGAAGATAACCATTTCCGACGGCATAGAATTTGACGACAGGAAGACTATCCAGATCCACTGCAATTGATGTGAACACAGTTTTGTAAACAGAATAGTTACATTTTGAAATCATTTGTAATATAAATGTAGCTATATGTAATAGCTTTGTTCTTGTAAATATTACGTATTTGTTCTATAATATTGTTTGTAGAACAAAGAAAGAAAAGAATGAACACTAAGAAATTACTCTTAGCTCGTTTCATCCTCTCCAAAATTTTTACACAAGCAGGAGGCAGTCAATAGACTGCCTTTTTGTTTTATATACGAAAAAAATCGGTCGGGAAAATTTTTCCCGACCGATATCTTCAGGCATCAGATGCCGCATTCTTCATAATCTTTCCACTTTTCGTAGTGTTCTTTTTCCTCGAAGTATCTGTATACGATATAAGCTGTCGATCCAACGACCAGCAGCAGTGCACTCATCAAACACCAGAATGATTTTTTCTCGGAATTTTTCTTTGCCATTGTCTGCACATCCTCTCTCTGAGTTTTTATTATTATACTACATTCACAAAGTAAAGTCAAGTATTTCACATAATTTTCAGCATAAAGTATATTTATCCGAGTAAAAGTGCAAAAATTCCTCAAGGCAGATGCCGCTTGCGGTGATAAGTTCTGCGGACTTATCACCCACGTAACGGTAATGCCACGGCTCGAAATCTATTCCCGTGATGTGCTCTTTCATACGGGGATATCGGAGTATGAACCCGAATTTTCCTGCATTTTGCGAGAGCCATTTTCCTGCGGCGGTCTTGTGAAAATTCGGTTCGATATCATCAGCACCCGCTGTGCCAAGGTCTGCCGCAAGACCTGTGCCGTGTTCACTGCACCCGGGCAGTGCCAGAGTTTTGCCTGTTTCTGTCACTGCATCGGCGTAATCAAGACCTCTGCCCATATTTCGGCTTATCTCCTTTTCCCACAGCATCTGCTGATAGTCTTCCGAGCGATAGCCCGAAATGACCGCTATCTCTATGCCATAGGCGAGTGCTTCACCGAGCATTTTTTCAAGCTGAACTGCTGTCTGCTCTTCAAAAAGCTTTCCACCTGCTTCACGGAGTTTCAGCGTGTCCGACCATCCCGCTGGTATCGGTTCAAATCTGTTTACGAGTATAAGGTAGTCCATATGCCCCTCCCGTTTTTGTTTAGTATATTCGCGGGCGGGACTTTTTGTTACTTGCAGGCATAAAACAGCCTGTCCCGAATATATATTTACCGAGGTGGTCATATGGGACTTAAAACAGTATGTCTGAGGGCTTTGCTTTGCATTTTCGCAGTGTTTGTGGTACCGATGTGCATTTTCCGCGCAGCGAAACATTCCGAGAGTATTTCCGCGGTGTGCGAGGGAGTATCGAAGCTGCTTGTGATAGAACGGGGCAGGAACGACAAAATACAGTCGGATACCTTACCTGCGGGGGCAGAGATATCTTCCCGAAGCTATTGGGACATCGCTCTTGCACAGACGGAGCGTGAGCCTGCAAGGGTCAGTGCCGAGATACCAAGCCCTCTCCCTGCGGAAGATGTGAGCGGCATGATACCCTATCCCGAAGACCTGACCGACCATGACGGGATGATACAGAAGTACACCTATCTGCGCAGTGATGAGCCGCAGTTTTTCGATATACCAACAGGCGGTCAGGTGAGGAACTGCACACTTTATGACAATGCCGAACTGCTTCAGCTAAGCGGTGAGGGTCTGCCTTTTGATACACATTATTCCGATGATGAGCCCCTTGTGCTTATCTACCACACACACGCTACCGAGAGTTTCGAGCTTTCGGACAAAGACTGGTACGACAGTGATTTCTACGGCAAGACCACTGAGCGTGATAAGAATATCATCTCGGTGGGGGACAGGATATGTGAACAGCTTGACGCGGCGGGGATACCTTATATACACGATACTCTGGTGCATGATTATCCCAGTTATGACGATGCCTATTATTCAAGCCGTGATGCTGTGCAGAAGATACTGGCGGAATATCCGTCGATAAAAGTCTGCCTTGATGTCCACCGTGACGGCATCGAGCGCAGTGACGGCACACGCATCGCCCCCATAGCCGAGATAGATGGCAGGGAAGCGGCGCAGATAATGATAATATCCTGTGCTGATGACGGCAGTGGAAATATCCCGAATTTCAGAGAGAATTTCAGGTTCGCCTGCACTTTTCAGTCCGAAATAGAAAACCGCTTTCAAGGTCTGACACGCCCTGTGCTATTTGACACAAGGTACTACAATCAAGACCTTTCAAGCGGTTCATTGCTGATAGAAGTGGGAAGTCACGGAAATACTCTGGCACAGGTGCAGTATTCGGGAAAATTGCTGGGAAAAGCCCTTGCGGGGATGTTCAAGGGATAACCATTTACGAGCCTGTACCACTGAGGTATACGATACCGACAGTCTTCATATCGGGAAGAAATTATTCATTCTACGATGGCGTCGATACTGCGGAGTTTTGCAATAATAATAGAAACGTCGTGTTCAACGACTGTTCTTTCTGCATTGGAGTATTCCAGAAGCATCTTATCAACGATAGCGGATTCCGTGGTATCGGATTTCAGGCATTCTACAATAAATGCAGCAGTATAGTTGTTTTTTACAATACCATTGAATCTGGTATCGGTGGTTGAGATCATATAATGCTCACCATCTGTTACATGGGTTAGAAAATTAGGATCAAGTTTCATTTTTTTCACGCTTTCTGATCGTATTATCGTGCAGGTCTAAGTCCGACAGCTCATTTGCTATTATCTTATGATCAGGCAGACGATACTGACGGAATTGAAAAATTCTTTCCTGCATTTACACTTAATGTGATAATTATAGCATATATCCATCAGGTAGTCAATGTTTTATGTATATACTTTTTTGCTGTTCGGCGGGGCGTGTCAGCGGTGTCGGGAGATTTTCCGAGCCGTAAAAAGTCAAACGGAAAAATGCTCAAAAAGTCAAGACAAAACTAAAATTTTGTGCTATAATATGACCATAGTAACGTTACTGATATTTTTGGGAGGTGATTCTTATGGCAGATGATAACGAGAGATTTGAACACGGCTTCACCACATTCGTTACGGCACTGGGGTATATCGAATCTCATCTGTGTGAGGATATCACGCAGGAGGACATCGCCGCTGCCTGTTATGTTTCGCTGTCTTCACTGCAAAAGGTCTGGAGGTACTGCACCCATTTCAGCCTGAAAGACTACATCACCAAACGCAGGCTGACCCTTGCGGGACGCTTGCTTCTTTCGGAGGAAGTCTCTGTACTTGATGCCGCCATGAGATTCGGTTATAACTCCCATGAGGTATTCACCCGTGCATTCACGAAAGTGTGGGGGATATCACCCTCGAAGTTCAAAAAACAATGGAAAGGCGACTGCGGGCTTTATCCGCCGCTGAACCCCGAATATGTTGAAAGGAATGATCTTATGAGAGTCAAGAAATATGATATCAGTGAGTTCTACGATTATCTCAGGTCGCAGGCAGGGACTTTTGTTCTTTGCTTTGATATTCAGAACCTTATGATGATAAATAACGAACTTGGCAGAGATGCAGGCGACAAGGCGATTCTTGAAGCTTTCAGGCGTATCAACGAAGCCGCTGAAGAAAATATGATATGTCTGCGTCTGGGCGGTGATGAATTTGCCATGATAACAGAAAGTGATGATACAGAAAAAGTTATTTCACTGGCTGAAAAAGTGCTTTCGCAGAACGGCGGTAAAGTCCCTTACAGCGGCGGAGAAGTCAGCGTATCTGTGAGGTGCGGAGCGATAAAGATAGGGGAGCACCTGAAATACTCCGTGCTGTGCAACGATTTCAATGCAGTTATGGAAAAGGCAAGGTTTTCGGGGAGAATTGAATTTATTTAGTCGGAAGGCTATTATATAATTATTAAAGCCATAGTATTCCTGATTTTCGTTCGGAGTACTATGGCTTATATTATTGAGTGGCAGGTCCCTTGTTTCGCTACTTCTTTTTCTTCTTTCCAAGCTTCATCGTCCAGTTGATAACTATGAACAGCGCAACTATCAAAGTAACAAGGATTATCGCAAGGGCGGGATTGAGAAGCCTTTTGTATTTGTCCTCGGTGGACTCTTTTTTTGAAGAGCTTTTTTTATCGGATTTTTTCGCTCCGTCATCTTCTGCGCGAATGACCTTTACCGTGTATACATTTACTGTACCGTCCTCGGCAGTGACTGTGGCTGTGAGGATATTCTCACCGTAGTCAAGTTCTCCGCCGCCCGATATGGTGACCGTGTCTGAAAAAGCTGCCGCTGTTGTGTTGAGGTCGGCTGTTTCGCATGAACTGTCTGCGTTGACGGTGTACTCAAAATTATCGTATGTAAACTCGGGGGATAGTTCACCTGCGGTGCAGGTAAGTCCGATGAGGTAGCCCTGTACTACGGGCTGTTGATACTGAGGTTCTTCTGTGACATTCTCTTCGGGGGCTTCGGATACGGTGGTATCATTTGGTATGTTTTCGTATGCGCTCGAATCGTCCTGTATTTCAGATTCATCATCCTGTACATCTTCGTTTGCCGCCGCAACATGAACGCTTGCATTTGAATCAGGCTGTTCAAGTACAGTGCCGTCAATGGAGAACACGTATCCGTTGGTAAGCGTGATATTGCTGTCGCCCTCACCCACAGCGGTGAAAGTCAGCGCACAGTCAAGAACACCGCTGTCCTCACCTGGGAAGCTGTTTATTGTGATAAGTCCTCCGCCGCCCCATGCATCACCGCCTGTAAATTCTATAACACTGTCATCGTATTCCAGTGACGAATTGAGATAGCCTATATCGCTGTCGGATTCTATCCTTATGTTAACGGTGAAAGTTTCGCCCACTGCGGGTGTACCGCTGACGGTTATTGTATCGGTGGTATCGGCATAAGCTGTCAGCTGAAACAATGCTGCGGCAGCCAGTGCTGTACCGAATGTTGATATTTTCATTTTACTTTCTCCTTTGCGGAAATATTTTCACGTCTATTATACACCATCAAAGCGCCGCGGTCAACTGTTTTCAAAGTCTTTCAGCATATTATCCATAAATGATATCGTATCCGTCAGACCTGAACGGTTGTAACGATTCAGATCGTAAAGACATTCGCTGTCGTTCTTTACTATGTAATTCGGTTTTTCCTCGACACCGAGAGTTGCTTCAAAGCCCAGTGCTTTTACAGTATCCTCGGCTTCATCGCAGTAAAATCCGTAGGGGTAGGTGAATACATTCGGGCGGAAACCGCAGTTTGTTTCAAACAGCATTTGCAGACCGTCTATATCACTAATAAGGGCATGGCGGTATTCATCATCGGATTCGCCTTCTTTTTTGAGTACTCCACGCCGTTCACCAAGAGAGTGCATGGAACAGCTGTGGTCGCAGAATTCGTATCTGCCGCTTTCGCGCATTTCGGCTATGTCCTTCCAGCTGAGATAGGAATACAGTGCCGACTGCTTTTCACCGCTCTCCGATGCGTTTATCGTGTAATCACCCACCACGGATATGGTCGCCTTGAAATCCTCCTTTTTCAGCAGACCGTAAAGGTACTCGCGGTTGTTGTAAAAGCCGTCATCGAATGTCAAGATAATTGGCTTGTCAGGAAGCTCGCCACCGTAGTTTACATACCTTATCAGATCGTTGACGAAAACAGGTGTAAAGTCTTTTTCCTTGAGATACTCTATGTCACTTTCTATCTGGTCAAGACTCACCACATACTCACTCAGACAGTCATCATCAAGGGTTATGCTGTGATACATTATTATAGGCACGGGAACTCCCTCTTTTCGCGGCTTTTCGGGCTTATCCTCCTGTGCGGCAAAGGTGCTGGTCATTCCTGCTCCTATCGCAATCACCGCAGGCAGAAGTATAGCAAGAAGCAATTTATTCAGCTTTATCGTTTTGAACATTTTATCTCCTCCATGTCAACTGTTATATAATTACAGCGTTTTTTAGTATATATGCGGTATCAGCAAAAAAAATTCAAAAAATGCAGAATATAGGGTTGAAAAAATTGTGCAAATATGATATACTTTAAATATGTTGAAATGGTAAATTAAGCATTTTGATAAATTATTTAACGGGAGGATCCAGATATGAAGACGATCAGTACAAAATTGATGCTGATAATGTTTGTTGTTGCATTGATAATCATATCCGTTCTCGATGCTGTTTCGATAACCGCTATCAGCAAGACCACCAAGGATTCCGTGATGAGTTCTGCAAAACCCCTTTCTGTACAGGGCGTTAAGAACTTTGACAGCTCAGTTCAGCAGTACATAACAGATATGTCCAGGTCTGTTAAATCATCAGATTTCAGCAGTGCTGCAGGTGAAGCTGAAATGGTCGAAGTGATGAAGAGCGGTTTCCCCGAAAATGTCAGGGACAAGATCACCTGTGCTATAATGGGCTCTGAGGGTCAGACTTTGTTTTCCACAAATTCGAGACTGACCGATATGATAAAGAGGGAAGAGGTCGCAGAGTCTGTGTCTTCAAACGAGACATTCATAAGTGATCTCTGTGTTGTTGACAGCAGCAACGGCAAGCAGCAGTACTTCTATATTCTCCAGTCTGCTTTCAGGGATAATAAATATATCGTTGCAGCTACTGTTATAGATACCTCTTCGCTGTATGATATTTTCTCAGCTTCGGATATCGGTCACGAAGGCTTTGTATGTCTTGCGGATAATGAAGGAAATATCCTGATGCATACCGATAAGTCGCTTGCTCTGAAGCGTTTCAACCCCATTAAGGAAGAGAGCAATAACGAGAAATACAGCTCTTTTGCCAAAGCTATGAAGTCCGTTACATCGGGCGTTGAAGACTCAGGCGAGTTCAAGCTCGACGGCAAGGACTATGTCTTCGGCACCTGTGATTCTGCTTACTTTGATTCGACAATGATCTACGCCCTGACCCCGGGTGATTTCATCGGCGGTTCTTCGGGTATGTTCAGGACTATCGTTATATGCGGCATTATTCTCCTGCTGCTGACGGTATTCTCTTCAATGTTCTTCTCCAGACGTCTTTCAAAACCGATAGTATCCGCCACCGCTCGTATACGCGAACTTGCACAGGGCAATCTTTCCGCCCCTGTTGACGTTTGGTACTCAAAGGACGAGCTGGGCGTGCTGACAAGCTCCCTTGAAGAAACGATAGTATGTCTGAGACAGTATATCAACCTGATAACCGTAGCCCTCAACCAGATATCCGACGGCAACCTCTGCCACCGCATGGAGGGTACTTTCAAGGGGGATTTCCAGCAGATAAAGACCACTTTCAATGATATCCTTAATTCCCTTTCTGATACCTTTGCATCTATAAATACTGCGGCAGAGCAGGTAAATACGGGTGCTGTTCAGGTATCAAACTCCGCACAGTCCGTATCACAGGGTTCGACCCAGCAGGCATCTGCGATAGAAGAGCTTTCAGTTACTCTGAAAGATGTTTCAAAGCAGGTCGAGCAGAACGCAAACGACGCTAAGAACGCAGATACCATCGTTACCAGAAATGCAGAAGCTATCGGCTCATGCAATGACGATATGACCAATATGCTCAGCGCTATCAACGAGATAAGGATTTCTTCCGAACAGATATCCAAGATAATCAAGGTCATCGACGAGATAGCTTTCCAGACAAATATACTCGCGCTTAATGCGGCGGTTGAGGCTGCCCGTGAGGGTTCAAAGGGCTTCGGTGTGGTAGCAGACGAAGTAAGACGTCTTGCATCACGTTCCGCAGAAGCCGCTAAGCAGACTGCTTCACTTATCGAAAATTCCTCTGCGGCGGTACAGAAGGGTTCGCAGATCGCTGAAAAGACCGCGGAATCCCTCGGCAGTATAGTTGAAGGCTCGGAAGAGATACAGACACTTGTAAAGAACATCTCCGAAGCATCGGAAGCCCAGACAGAGGCTATCGCCCAGATAAACACAGGTCTCGGACAGATATCCACCGTCGTTTCCGCAAATACCTCGGCTTCCGTTGGTACTGCATCAGCCAGTGAGGAGCTTTCAAGTCAGTCGCTGATACTCAAGAACATGATCGCCAGGTTCAAGCTGAGTGAAGAAACAACTCCAACCGACGGTGTTTCAAAATATGATTATGCTGTTCCCGAGGAAAATTCCTCGATACTCAAAAACAGAGTTATGCAGCTGACAGGTATGGATCTTGACGATGACGACCAGGCATTTTTAGACGATCTTGACGATAAATACTGACGATGATAACAGAAAGGATTTGATCGGATATGAAGAGAAGGATTGGTATACTCACAAGCGGCGGCGACTGCCCCGGACTTAACGCAACTATCAGAGGCGTTGCCAAGGCTTGTTATGAAAAGTTCGGCGAGGACGTTGAGATAATCGGTATACATGATGGTTATTTCGGTCTGATAAATGGTCTTTGCAAGGAGATGAACCAGTCGGATTTTTCGGGCATACTGACCACAGGCGGTACTATCTTCGGTACAAAGAGAACACCTTTCAAGATGATGCAGGTCATCGAAGAAGATAAGGTCGATAAGGTCAAGGCGATGAAAGCCACCTACAAAAAGCAGAAGCTGGATTGTCTGCTGACACTGGGCGGAAACGGCACTCACAAGACCGCCAATCTGCTGTCAAGCGAAGGACTTAACGTTATCGGTCTGCCAAAGACAATAGATAACGATATCTGGGGCACCAGCGTAACTTTCGGTTTCCACACCGCAGTTGATACCGCTACCGATGTCATCGACAGACTGCATTCTACAGCTAACTCTCACGGCCGTATACTTGTTGCTGAGATAATGGGCAATAAGGCGGGCTGGCTGACACTTTATTCGGGTATAGCAGGCGGTGCTGATATGATAGTTATCCCCGAGATACCCTACGATATTGAAAAGCTTGCCGCAGCCTGTGAACGCCGTGATTCCAAGGGATTTTCCATTATGGCAGTCGCAGAGGGCGCTTTCGATAAGGAAGAAGCCAAGATGAAGAAGAAGGAGAGAGCTAAGCTCCGTGCTGAGCAGGGCATAACCACTGCCACCGCACGTATAGCCAAGCAGATAGAGCAGATGACAGGCAGAGAGACCAGAGTGTGCATACCCGGTCATATGCTCCGCGGCGGAAGCCCATCGGCTTACGACAGAGTTCTCGCAACAAAGTTCGGCGTACACGCGGCTGAACTCGTAGCTAAGGAAAAGTACGGCTACGCAGTAGCTATGATAAAGGAAGTAGTATCCGAGAATAAGCTTGAAGACGTTGCAGGCAAAACAAAGTTCGTCCCCGAGGACGACCAGATGGTAAAATACGCCAAAGCACTGGGAGTATCATTTGGAGATAAGTAACAACCAACCGTAACCAGCCAAAGAGGTGAGCTTTGGCTCAAGCCTTTCGCGAAAGGCTTGCGGGAGTTTGAGGGCAGAGCCCTCAATCACCAAGGCGTAAAACCAAAATTCAAAGCGAACTGTAAGAGTAAAACAAACTATCGACCTCAAAAATAGGCGCGGTAATAAAGACATCCAGAGCGTGGACAAACGACCGTCCACGCTCAAACTATCCGCGTAAATTATTGCCGCGCCCGCCGTCAAACAGCGTAAGCGTCTTTGACGGCTCGACCCGAGGTCGCTGCCGACGCAGTCGCAGCTGAGGGGCGAAAAATTTCCTCTTTGGCAGTTTAGCAAGCTTACATTTGCACCGCGGTTCGTTGGTTAAATAATGGAGGATAGATATGACAGAAGTTATAGAAAGATTTTTAAGATACGTAAAGATAGATACGCAGTCCGATGAGGATGCGCAGACACAGCCCAGCACTGCAAAACAGTTCGAACTGGCAAGACTGCTGTACAAGGAACTCACCGATATGGGAGCGGAAGATGTGTACCTCGATGAGTCGTATTGCTACGTATACGCTCGTATACCTGCGAATGACGGTGGTATGCGTTCGTATACTCTTGGATTTATTTCGCATATGGATACTTCACCCGAAGCATCGGGGGAGAACGTAAAGCCCCGTATCATCGAAAACTATGACGGTGGGGATATCACACTCAACGTCGAACAGGGGATAGTCCTTAAAACATCGGTATTCCCCGAAATTAAAGACTATATCGGTCAGTCGCTGATAGTCACCGATGGAACGACCCTGCTTGGTGCAGATGACAAGGCAGGTGTCGCCGAGATAATGACAATGGCTCACCGCCTGCTTACCGATGACAGCATCAAGCACGGCGATATAGCCATAGCTTTCACCCCCGATGAGGAGATAGGCGCAGGTACCGATAATTTCGACCTTAAAAGGTTCGGGGCTGACTACGCCTACACCGTTGATGGCGGCGGTATCGGCGAGCTTGAATACGAGACCTTCAATGCCGCATCTGCTGATATAACTGTGAAGGGCGTGAATGTGCATACGGGTGAAGCCAAGAACAAGATGATAAACGCCGCACGTATCGCGGCAGAGTTTGACAGTCTTCTGCCTCCCGAACAGAAACCCGAATTCACCGAGGGCAGGGAAGGGTTCTTCCACCTTATGAACATCACGGGCAGTACTGAAAGCGCGTCACTTTCATACCTTATCCGCGACCACGACAGGGCGAAGTTTGAAGCGAAAAAAGCCCTTATCACGAAGCTTGCGGATATCCTGAACCTGAGATACGGCGAGGGTACCGTCACCGCCGTGGTCAAGGATACCTACTACAATATGCGCGAGAAGATAGAACCCGATTTCATGTTCCTTGTGGAGAATGTTTCCGACTGCATGAAAAAGCTGGGGGTCGAACCGAAGATACAGCCTATCCGCGGCGGCACCGACGGTTCAAGCCTTTCATTCAAGGGTCTGCCCTGCCCGAATATATGCACAGGTGGACACAACTACCACGGCAGATACGAATACTGCTGTGTTGAGTCTATGGAAAAGATATGTGAACTTCTGGTCATGCTGACCGAGACCGTATAAACAGTAAAAGGCACTTCCAACAGCAGGGAAGTGCCTTTGATGTTATCATGAACTTATTCGGGGTCATATTCAAATTTCGGCATGGGCAGAAGCTTGTGCAGATTTCTTGCGTGCATACCGTCGATGCGGGCTTTCAGCTCAGGCTTGTCGGAGAGGTCTGTCTCTTTTCTGATGTAGCTGTCAAGCTCTGCATAGGTAAATCCCAGATTGTCCTCGTCTGTCTTTCCGCAAAGACCGTCGATAGGCGTTTTGTGAGTAAGCTCATAGGGCAGACCCAGCTCGTCACCAATAGCTATGACTTCACGTACACAGAGTTCGGAGAGGGGGCTGAAATCGCCTGCGGCATCACCGAATTTTGTGGAGTAGCCCACCCAGTCCTCGGACATATTGCAGGTGTTAACCACACGACCGCCAACACAGGCTGCAACTGCGTAAAGTGTGGACATTCTTATTCTCGGGGGAGTGTTCACCCTAGCCTGCTCAGATACTTCAAGAGCGTTGCCGATCTCACCCAGCAGTGCGGAAACTGTACTGCCAACATTTATCTCGTAGCTTTTTATACCCAGATGTGCCACCAGCTTTTTGCTGCAGTCAATATCGAACTGCTCTCCCTGTGGCATCAGCACACCGATGACTCTGTCCTTGCCCAGTGCTTCAACGCAAAGCGCCGCAGCTACGGAACTGTCCTTGCCGCCCGAGATACCGAGTACAGCCTTTGTTGTGGGGGTCGCGTTCGCCTCAAAATACTCTCTTATCCATTTGATAACTTCGTCCTTGACCTTTTTTGCATCGAAATTGCTCATAGTCTAAGCTCCTCTCTGACTTTCATAAGTATTATACCAAGACGGTTCTCGCCCTGTCCGTTGACTTTTCCCCAGATCCGATCATTCCAGTCGTTGCCCTCAACGAGTTCTTCGTCACCCGTTGCAAGAAGCTTTTCTGCAAGGTCTTTATTCTGCGTGAATTTTGCCTTGCATATCTCATACATCAGATCTGTCTTTACTTCTTCCCAGTCACTTCTCAGGCTGACTTTTCTCCCCGCCCTTTTTGCAGAATCGGGGTCAAGTCCCGCGAAAGACCTGCGCTCGCTTTCATCGAGGGTCTTCATCGCCTGAAAAGCGGCTTCGTTATTAAGATAGGTGATACCCTCAAAGGTCACCTTGCTTTCGTAAAAATTGCTCAGGAAAAAATATTCGTCCGTGAATCTGTCTATCATACCGACACCTCTTATTCGGGTCACGCCTTTCGGTAAAGCTTTGATGTCCTGTGTGCCGCGGCTTCATCGAAAAACTCTGTTTCCGTGAGCTTGCCTATCACTTTTTTCCTAAATCCCTGAGGGGAAATATGTATACCCGTGATGGCTTCGTAGGGCTGCTGGAGGTCTGAGATGGTAAAGTATTCGGGCATAAGTCCGAATATCATATCGTGGTTTATCACCTCGTCACGCAGTTTCAGGAATGCGTCGAGTATCATATTGCCGTGGTCGAATGCCAGTTTGTCCGACAGTGTTTTTCCGCATGAATATTCGTACACCACTTCGCCATTATAGTGAAGTTTCAGCGTAAGACCCTCATCGGTATCCGTGGCTTCAAGGTCCAGCCAGTGGGCTGATTCCGCATCGGAACCCGCCGCTGTGGAAAGTTCCACTGTGTTGGTCAAAGCAATAAAACAGCAGGAGATTATCCACCCTCTCGGGTCGCGGTCGGGTCTGCTGTAAACTCCCAGATTTATCAGCTTGGGTTCATTCACTCCCGCTTCTTCTTGCAGTTCTCTTACTGCGGCTTCTTCTATGGTCTCGCCCTTTCGCAGAAATCCTCCGGGCAGGGAATAGCTCCCCATAAAGGGTTCTTCGCCGCGTTTTACCAGCAGAAGCTTCAGCTTTTTCGTGTCAAGATTTTTCTTGTCCTCAGCCTTGATATTGTCGATACCGAATACCACAGCATCTGCCGCCACTGATGGTCTGTCGTAATTTTCAAGTGAATACAGGTCGCTCACCTCTCATTGTAACAAAAAGATAATAACTATTGGTTTATTACAATATACCACTTTTACAGTGAAGTGTCAATATAAATATATAATCCTATATAAATATATTATCTTTACGAGAGACTTCCGCCTGTTTTGCTTTTGTACATCTCGTAAAGGCTTTTGTTCTGGTCGGCGGGATTGATGTCAACGTCCTTGGCGTTGGATTTCCAGCTGTTGTCATCGGGGAGTATATCGTAGGCGATGTTGTGCTGTACCCATTCGTAAGCCATATCCTCGGGGGTGCGGTAGCTTTCGCCGTCACTGCCGTGTACAGGGTGTATATCTGCAAGGGCACCGCAGATGATTATCATATCCTCCTCACTGGTTATCTTGTAGGAATCGATTATCTTCCAGTTATCGGGAGTGTATACAGCGCTGTAAGTTTCGCCGCTATACTCGAATGAGTAATTCGTTTCCCACCCGTCAACGTCGGTCAGGTGTATATCCTCGGCGCTTGTCAGCAGACCTTTCTCCTCCTCGGCTTCCTCGTTCATTTCCTCAACGATATCTTCGATGATTTCCGCATATGAACTTTCTGCTTCTTCCTGAACGCTTTCCGCAACACTTTCGGCAATGCTTTCAGCAGATGATTCCTTTTCTGTAACAGATGGTATTTCTGTTTTGGCAGAACTTTCTGTCACATCATTTTTGGTAACATTATTCCCGCAGGCGGTAAGCATGCAGGCAAGCATTATCGCGGATATTATTTTCTTTTTCATTTTCTTCTCCTTAAAAAAAGCAGCCGCACATATGGCAAATGTCCATATATCAGTTTTGCCCCTGAGCGTTTTGAAAAATCGTTCAGGGGCAAGTTCTTCTACTGATCTGTTTAGGTCAATCTATATTTGATGATGTCTGCTTGTTCTTGTATTCGTATAATAATTTGGTCAATTTAACGGTTGCCTCTGTCATGGATGCATTGGTTGTTTTCTCATAACTGTTTCTGTAAGTAATGGTTGACTGGAAACATATCGCATCTGCAACATTTTTCCAGAAGCTTTCATCATATTCATCAATGAATTTTTCATAGTCAAGATCCATTATATTTTTGTATTCCTGTTCCGTGATCTCAAAAATACCTTCAGAGGGTTCACCGTATGTTTTTCTGTGATCCGAATATGACAGTAGATATTTATCATCCTGAGAATAAACCTTCCATTCAATATCTCTGCCATCTTCTCCACCTGTTTCGTGTATATTGATCGAAACGATCTCACTATCGTTATTTGCGGAACCGGCATGATCATCCTTAATAGTAACAGTACATCCTGAAAGGATGATACACGAAATGACTGCAATCAGACTTGTAATTAACATTGAGAAATGTGCCCTCATTGCGTTCTATCCTCCATTAACACAGAACTATGACAGTAGTAATTATAGCATATCAACTCTGCCTTGTCAATATAAAAGCCACAGTAGCGCTGATTTTTTTTATCAGCAATACTATGGCTTAAAACCTCTGTATCAGTGCCGCACATATGGCAGCAGCTTTGCAGTCGTTGGTATAAGTTGGTATACTTTGGTATCACTCGGAACTTTCCGTATCGTACTTTACAGGCTCGGTATCAAGACCGGGGTCGTTTGTCTCCTCACAGCGTTTTGTGATATCCTCGACTATCCGCTTGTATACCTCAAAACTCTCGTCGTAGTATTTCTGCGCCTCGTCCTTGCTGAGACCCATGGTATCCTGCGGTATCCTTATGGACATATGCACGTCATTGGGCATAAGTTCATATTTGAGTTCTTCCGCCATCACCTTTGAATTGAAGCTGAAACCGTCTTTGTCGATGTACTTGTTACCCGGAAAATCCTTGTCAAGGTCGGTCTTCATCACCGACATGAACTGGTCTTCGGTGTGGGAATCGGTAATAACTATCATACCCTCACCTGTCTGTATCTCCGCAAGAAATTTCTGGGTATAGGTGTTTTTTGTCACCGCGTCGATATTCTTGCCTATGGGTATTGCGATTATTCCCACATGGACATATCCGTTGCCGTCAATGTCATCGGTGTACTTTTCAAAAAATTCTTCGACCTCGGCAGTGCGCTGTGTCAGGTCATTGTCGGTGATTATCATTATGCTGATATCGTCGCGCTTTCTCGTAGCTTCGCTGTATATAAGGAATCCCACTACCAGCAGTGTGATGAAAGAGAATATTACGATGAATTTATAGTGGTACCAGAAATTGGCTACTGCCGCTTTTCCGTGGGGCTTTTCATAAGTATCTTCGCTCTTCGTCAGCTCCGAATCCTCTTCGGCGGTCAGCCCCGACTTCATTTTCAGAAGTTCTCTGCGCTCCTCCTCTATCTGACGGTTACGCTCCTTTTCGGCTTCACGCTCACGCTTTTCCTTAGCGGCTTTCTGTGCGGCGGCTTTTTCCTCGGCCTGCTGTCTTTTCAGCTTTTCTTCCTCCGCCAGCTTTTTTTCGTATTCGTAGTCCTCGGAGTCGATATCCATATCTTCTGTTCTGATATTTTTATTTGACATTTTTCACTGACCTTTCAATTATATTTATATTGATTATAACCGAGAGTTATTAATCTGATATTAATTAATCATGAACTAAAAAACTCTCACAAAATTTTCACCCAATGTCCCGCAAAGGCTTAAATTAAGTTACTTGACAAATAGTCCGATAGGTGTTATAATGAACCCGTGTAAATATATTTCAGGAAACGAGATCAGGGGTCTGATATTGAAAACAGCAAAGGGCATGATATATGCTGTTTAAAGGTTTCAAAGCTGTGACCTCGGTGACGTTTTCCGTTTTTTCGCCGACAAAAATATACATAACTCTCGGCGGACATGAATTATAATGAGATAATAATGGAGAAGATAAGCGAAAGGATAGAGGCTGAGTGAACTTAAAGAGTTTGGTGCGCGTCTTGTCAGTGTGGACGGCTGCTTTATCGGCGGCGGCTCTGCTTATGTCGGGACGTTTTATGCTAACTGCAAGTGCCTATGATTACAGCGTAATAAGCGGCAGTCATGCAACAGGCGCAAATATAAGCGGATATGATTCCGCCATTGCGGTCAGCGTTACCGATCTTGGCGCAGACCCGACAGGCAAAAAGGATTCGTCTGCTGCCATACAGAAAGCACTTGACTATGCAAAAACAAAGGGCAGTGATTCGGTGCAGGTAAAGGTCATAGTACCCGAGGGCACGTACAGTATCCGCAAAGGGCTGTACATAAGCTCCAATACATGGCTTTATCTTGATAATGCCACACTGCGCAAGGATTTCGTGGGCGGCGTGCTCCTTATGAACAATACCGACGGCAACGGCGGTTTTAACGGTGCTGAGAATATCGTCATTGAGGGCGGCTGTCTTGACGGAAATACGGGCGGCGGCAGCGTAAAGGCTTTCTCTGCCATACGTATGGGACATCTGCACGACCTTTGGGTCAAGAACGTTGAATTCAAGGATAACTACAACTGCCATATGCTGGAACTCGGCGGCATCAAGAACGTCACCATCGAAGGCTGCAGCTTCCATGAATACTACGGACAGAAGTTCAAAGAGGCTATTCAGTTCGATATCCTCAATAACGCAAATCTTTTTGACGGCTATGCGCCTTTCGATGATACGCCCTGCGATAATGTCATAATAAGGAACAACAGCTTCTATGACATAATGCGCGGCGTTGGTTCCCATTCTGCCACGGTCGGAAAGTATTATACCAATTTCTATATCGGCGGCAACACTTTCAGCAATATCTACGAGACCGCAATAGTTATGCAGAATTACCGCTGCTGTTCCATCGAGGGCAACAGTATGACAGGTGTCGGCTGCGGCATCGACTTCAGGAATATGACATATCTGGAATATTCGGGATACAATGCACCTGTTGCGGGCTATGACGGCGTATATGACAGGATAAACGATTTTTCCGATATCGTTATAAACAATAATACCATCAGTGCCAATAGTACAGGCTATTGCAATAATGCTTTCGGCATAAGCCTGTACGGCAAGCTTGTGCAGAACAGCAGTCTGCCCGACCACGATTATAAGGTCAGCGGAGTGCATATAAGCTCAAACAATATCACCAGTTCGGGTTCGGCTGTTCAGATGAACGATGCTTCAGGCGTGTTCGTGGAGTCAAACGTCATCGGTTCACCCACCGACGGCACCAAGAGCGGCAGCAGTCTGGTGAGCCTTAAATTTTCAAACGATGTCACTGTCAGCGGCAACAGCATAATCGGCAGTTCGGCAGATGCTATATCTGTTGTAGGCGGCGCAGGCGGAGTTGTCAAAAAGAATTCCTGCCTTAACAGCGCGGGCAGCGGTATCTCGGCTGATAAGAGCGCTGTGGTCACCATTTCGGGAAATACCGTTGAAAATTCTTCCCAGAGCGGTATATATATTTCGGGCAAATCCAAGGCTGAGGTCAGCAAGAACACCGTAAAGGCAAGCTACAGCGGCGTTGCGGTGGAAGGTGCTTCGGGAATAAACGTCACCGAGAACAAGATAAACGGCTGTACCGAGTACGGCATATTTGCGGGTGAAGGTTCAAGTGCTTATGTAAATGCTAATACTTTTACAGAAAACAAAGGTGCGAACTATAAGGGCAAGGTATATGCTATGCCTGTTACATCTTTTGTGGCTGACGGCGTTTACGGCGACCATGTTCAGCTTTCATGGAAGAGCAAGGGCGGTTCCGACGGCTTCTCGATAAAGCGTAGACTTGCGGGCAGTGAGGAGGACTTCACCGAGGTGGCACAGGTAACAACTCCTTCGTTCTCCGATGAATCTCTGCCTTCAAACACAGGTTTTGAGTACAGAATAGATTCTCTGCTTGATACAGGCGAGGCTGTCACCGAAAGCAGTTCAAAGGTGCTGAATATCAGAACTAAAGCTTCGCTCAGCAGATGTACCTGCGATATCAGACCTGTTTACAGATTCACAGGCAGGCGCATCGAGCCCGATATCAACGTTATACTCAACGGCACTAAGCTTGTACGCAATGTTGATTACATCATCAAGTATTATAACAATATCTCTGCGGGCACGGCGACCATCTCGGTAACGGGCTGCGGACAGTACTACGGATTCAAGGAGTTCGACTTTGTAATAAGTCTTTCGGGTGGATACGTACTGCCTGAAAAGGCATCGACTGCACTGAATTTTGCGGGAGACAGCATTGAACGATATGAAGTCCTTGCTTTCTCACCTGACAGTATGCCTGACTTAACAGGACCCATAGCAAACCGTGAGAGCGACAGTCCTCTGGTTTCGGAAATTAACTCGGCAAAGAATACAGATGAACTCAGGATAGTATCCAGAAGAATGACGAATTCAGCAGTGATGCCGTGTTTTGATGCGTGGTATTGATAGCAAGTACTGAGATAAAACTGCCAAGGAAACAAAGCGCGCGGTCAAGCCTCGCGCTAGCAGGCTTGCGGAGAGCACGAGAGGCAGAGCCTATCGGTCAAGGCGCAAAGGCGACGTGGCAAACCAAAAAGCAATAGCAGACTATCTACCGACCAAAATGGCGCGGCAATAATCAAAATAATCGAGCGTGGACAAAACAAACGTCCACGCTCTTTCTGCGTCCGTAAACATATTGCCGCGCCCGAAATCAACGGCGGAACGCTCGTTGATTTCTCGACCCGACGTAGGAGGGGCGAAAACTCGCAAAGCTATGTCCCGAAACTCAACCATCGACTAGCCAACAACCCATCGCCACAAAATAAAAAACAGCTATCTGTTTCATACCTGCAAAAGTGCAGAACTCTTATCCCAAGCACTGCGGTATCAGGTCGCCCCTCAGCTGCGACTGCGTCGGCAGCGCCCTCGGGTCGAGTCATCGGAAACGCTTACGCTGTCCGATGACAGGCGCGGCAATATTTACGGACAAAGTTTGAGCGTGGACGTTTGTTTGTCCGCGCTCTGTATGCCTATATTGCCGCGCCTTTTTTGAGGCGGAAGTTTGTTTTGCTCTTAATGTTTGATGTGCATTTTGGTTTTGCGCCTTGAGTTGAGGGCTCTGCCCTCAAACTCCCGCAAGCCTTTCGCGAAAGGCTTGAGCCAAGGCTCTCTTCCTTGGCATACTTACTAAACTTCGTTGTTGTCCTGCCAACAATTATGAATTATAAGTAATCTTCCGCTTTACATTTCCTTCGGTCTGTGCTATAATTGAGCAAAACAGATATCAAATGAAAGGCGTGATATCATGCTGAAACAAACCATAACTGCTATGATAGCCCTGACTACCGCACTGACTTTCTGCGGCTGCAAGTCAGCAGACAGTCCCGAAAGCAATGTTACAGACAGCAAGCCGATGGTTAGTTCATCGTCGGAAGAACAAAGTATTTCGACGGAAGATACTTCTGCGGATAATAAATCTTCGGTCGAAAGTTCAGACGATGTAATTTCCCTCAACAGTGACCCGTCTCCTGATAACCCCGAGATAGATATAATTACCGAGGATACCATATCCGATAACGAAATACCGATCCTTTCCGAAGATAACACAGATAATTCTTCGCAGGATAACTTTATCATCGGTGACGATGAAAGTTCCGAAAATGAAAACTCATCAGGCAATGATTCTGAGAACGGTCACGGCATTGATGAGATCGAACTGCCGATAGTACCCGTCGATCCGTAAATACGTGCTGATATCACCGTGTTGAAAGTCATACACATTTCACACAATAATTGTTGACTTCTTAAACAAATTATGTTACAATATTATATTATATGACTATATCACATTTCAAGGAGGATAACATGAAAGGTATATTTTCAAAAAGAATGATCGCCTCGGCTCTCGCGGTGATGATAACTGCATCATTCCCGACTGCTGTACCGGGTCACAGCACTGTTTCAGCACTTGACCTTCCCATTATACCCTATGAACTCTCCAATCAAGAAGTGCGCTCATTCTCGTTCACAAACAACACTGACTTCGTCACAGCTTCGCAGAACGGCAAGGAATTGAGTTCGGGCGATACAGTGACCGATGAGTATGAGATAAAAATGTTCTCGCTTTCGCCTTTTACCTACACTGTCAACGGCACTATGTATCCCTGCGATGATTATGACAATATAATGAACAGTTACAAGGCTGAATTCACACCCTACGGCGATTTCACCGTTGAGAAACCCTACAAGCGAGTTCAGCACGATGATGGATTCTACGGTGTGAGCAACAGCTACATCTACCTTTTCCCCGATTATTTCAACGAGCAGGATATGTTCTACGTTGACAAGTCCATCACGGGCGGTGTATTTGATGTTCAGAGAAACGGCAGAAAGCTGTCTTTCAAAACTTACATGGATATGCCCGTAAAGGTATACTACGCTGACAGTCAGGAAGAGATATCGGTAACTCACACAAGCAGTACCTGCAAGAACGAGATAACTCTTCCAAGCTCCACCTACTCGGGCAAGCTTTTCATTGTAAGAAAGTACGTTCAGCCCGGAGATTTTGATGTGCAGATGCTCCCGCTGATACCCGATGATGGTCCTTTCACTGTTACCCACACCAATGCAATGGGCAAGCAGGAAGAGATAGTACTGGGAAAAGGCTTCGCTACCAGCGACTACCTGATGGAAGTTGACGGTGCATTCTCAAAGAGCGCTGTATGGGGTTTCATGCGTGACAAGAGCACAGGCACGGGCATCGTATCCGTAAAACCCGGCACTGAATTTACGGTATATGATGTCTTTGGCGAACCTGTAGAAGTCACAAAGCTCGGTTCTTCCGACGATGTAAGAGAGAACTTTTCATTCAGGGCGTACTGCGATATAACCTATTATCTGGTAAAGGGCAGCACCGCAAAGCCTGACAATTACCTCAAAGGCGATATCAACAGCGACGGTGAAGTTGATGTTATGGACGTTGTTCTGCTGAAACAGTATCTTGCAGGCAAAAACGTGACCCTTAACAAGGCTGTATGCGATATTAACGGCGACGGTGCGGTAAATTCCAATGATGCAGTCACACTGGCAAAGTTCATCGCGGGAACGGTATCCGAAATACACTGATCTAAATGCATGATATACGGTTCGGAAAGCACTGATCTTTCCGAACCTTTTTTATGACTGTATAAAGAACGAAAGACCGCAGGACGAGCACCGTCTGCGGTCTTTGCTATGTATTGTTATTGAAGTTCTTATCCTGCAATAAGCTTTTTGCCCTTAACGTGAGCCGCAATGAGAACGATATCTGTAACATTGAGCTTTCCGTTACGGTCAATGTCTGCATAGATGACAGCCTCGGGTGCGAGTAGCTTCTTGCCCTTTACGTGGGCAGCCACCAGCGTTATATCGGTGACATTTATCTTGCCGTCACCGCTGATATCACCAAGGGGTCTGTCGTTATCTTCGGTAGTAACATCGTCGGAGGTAGTTACTTCATCGGCTGTGGTAACATCTTCAACATCGGAAACCTTTCTTCCGTCCGACATTCTTTCAGCTGCCATACCCTTTACGGAAGCGAATACGATATCAGCTATCTCCTTATGACCGTTTGCGTTGGGGTGGGGGTCGAAGTCAGTTTCGGGGGATATGCCGTATACATCTACATATACAGCGCCTGATTCCTTAGCGATAACTTTCAGCTTCTCGTTAAGTGACTTGATCTGAGGATCAACGTTCTTGCCTGCCAGCTGCATAGCTGCGGGAGCTGCTATCTGCTTTGCAAAAGCCTTGGCTTCAGCGGCTTCCGCGGAATTGCTGAACTGTCCGATAATATTTGCAACATCGGGGAGTTCGCTTACGTCCTCACCACTGCCGATAACATCGAGTGCAGATTTCAGTTCCTCGATATCGGTGTACTGTTTCAATATCTCTTCGAGAGCCTCTGAATCTTCAACACCGAAATCCATTACAGCCTTTTTGAACTCACCGAGAGTTTCGGCGGAATCCAGGGTATCGATGACCTTTGCCATATGCTCATAACCGAAAAGCTTTTCCAGCTGTTCTTTTAATTCGGTGATATTTGCGACCTTTTCGTTGATAGTCTCGGTGAATTCCTTTGTGGGTTCGCCCTTTGCATCGGTCATATCTTCGGTCTCTGCCGCGGTATCGGAAGCCTTGGCAAAGATGGGTCCCAGTACAGCAAGTATGTCCTTTTCCACATCAGCAGATTCTTCGGCGGTACGGTATGGATTGAACATTCCCACCAGAGCGATATCTGCATCGCCGTTTACTTCCTGAACAGCCTTAACAACACCCTTTACATGGTCGGCAGACTGCTGTACGAGTTCTTCTGCCTTAGAGCCGATATTCTTCATGTAGTTAGCGGCTTCAAGGAAAGTATCAGCTGTTATGCTGTCCTTGTTCTGGTCGATGATCTGCAAGCCTGCACCCATAGCGGTCTCTGTGTCAGTGCCGAAGAGGGTAAACATAAGTGATGTAGCCGAAGCCCTTATAACGGGATTCTCATGTACCAGCATTTCGGGTATAATGCTCATTATAATGTCATTGCCGCCCAGCTGGATGCTTACCAGGTCAGCTTGAGTCAGATATTTCTGATAGATGTCGTGGTAAGGTACAAGGACCTCGCTTGCACCCTGACTGCCAAAGGTTTCAAGTATCTGAGTGGCGAATTCGCCCTTGTAGCCCTGCTGTCTGATGGTCTTTTCGATATCAGCCGCACGGTATGCGGTAGATGCAAGGTTAGTGCCCTGAACATCAGCACCGAACTCTGCACCCAGCTCTTTCAGCTTGCCCGAAAGTATTGCGGGATAAGCACCCTGTACAGGGTCAGCAAGAAGCTTGTCGGTAATGACCAGTGCGGGGTCTCCTGCGATACCCTTATCCTTGCCGAGACCGTAGCCAGCGGCGATACTGTCACCCAGTGCCACGTAGTTGTAAGTCTTCTTCGCAGCAGGCGCGGGAGTATCATTCTTCTCCGCAAATGCGTTAAGACCTGTGGCACTGCTCAACATCATTGCAGCGCAAAGTGCCGATATAAATTTCTGTCCTCTCATTTTAGTTGTCCTCCTTGGTCTTCTTTTCATTTATCTCTATCTTATGGTCTTTTCTGACCCTTATCTTTACGGTGTCACCGTTCTCGGAATAGTTTATCACCATCATATGGTTTTTACTGCATGGTGCATAGTAGCCGTTGTAATCGTGAGTAAGCAGTATATAATCTCTCTTTGCTGTTATCTCACCTATCTCGAATTCATTGTAGAACTTCACAGCGTCAAGCTTGTACTTGCGGCAGATGTACTCTACAAGATCGGGGGTAGGCTCTGCGCGGTCGGGGTCGAGGATTATCTGTCCTACAACGTCATATCCGCCCCTGTCGTTCTTGAATGCGCTTATCTCCCATTCGCTGATGGGGTCCTTCTCATCGAGAGAGCTTTCTATCTCAAAGAGGAATATCCTCTTGCCGTTCTCATCAACACAGGAATCGGAACCTCTGCCGAGAATGGTATATGAACCGTCTGCGTGTCTTACTGCGATATCCCCTGTGATGCCCCATTTTGTGCCGTTCTCGTCGAAATACCAGCGTGCCGCTGTGGCTTCGGGATTATCGAGATAGCGGTCAGCCGATGCAGGGCTTGTAACATGGAGGTTTCCGGGAACTTCGTTATCGGTGATGATATTGCCCTCATCGTCAAGAAGCTTCACGCGGATATAGGGGTCAAGGGGTTTGCCTGTCTCGTTGGTCTTGGTGGCTTCATCCATGAAGTATGTTACCAGAGTAGCGCCGCCCTCTTCACTGGCACCGCCGCCGATGGAATATCTTACCTCACAGCCGTTGTCTTTCAGCCACTTGTCTATCTTACGTACAGCGCTGACATTTACAGCCTCTCCGCCCGAAGCAGGTCTTCTCAGGCAGGACAGCGCATCGGGTGAAAGCACGCCCTGTCTTACGCTCATCAGGTAGAAGCTTGCGGTAGCCACAACACAGTTGCACTGTGTCTCTGAAAGGTCTCTTGCAAAGGTATACTTATTGTATATAGGTCTGGGGACAAGGGTACCGCCCCTAACCAGCGGCATTATCGCACACACTCTCTCGCCTGTCATATGTGTAAGGGGTATGCACTGGAAGTTTCTTTCGCCCACGTAGTTCTGTGTATCCAGTCCTGCGTGCATCTCAACATAAGCGTTCATCGAGTATTCCTTGTATACCACGCACTTGGGTCTGCCTGTTGTACCACTGGTGTAGAAGTAGCTGATATCGCGGTCAAGGTCGGTGGGACCTAAGTCCAGAGGGATATCGCTTTCCTCGCCTGCCTGTCTCAGGTCTTCCAGCCTGATGAACTCAACGCCCTTGATCTTATCCAGATTATTCAGGCACTCCATTATCTGTCCGATATCAAATACCTCCTGCATCTGTTCGGGCATCTCCGAAGTATCAAGGAA
Organism: Ruminococcus albus AD2013; assembly: GCF_000526775.1. Lineage (NCBI taxonomy): Bacteria > Bacillati > Bacillota > Clostridia > Eubacteriales > Oscillospiraceae > Hominimerdicola > Hominimerdicola alba. The sequence goes on along the minus strand of NZ_JAGS01000001.1, from coordinate 1,125,031 downwards.
CATACCCTTTTTATCCTCGGGGAGATAGTCGTCAAGGTTCATCACGATGACTTTCCTGACACCGCTGTCTGCAAGATGGTCAACAAAATAAGGCAGGAATGCGTCAAGGGTAACGATGACTTCCGAGCCCTTGTCCTTGGTGTAAAGCTCGAAATCGTTTTTGAGGAAAAGGAAGTTCACATTGTTGCTTATTGCCTTTACAAGGTTCACGGCGAAAAGCATCATAAGGTTCTCAACGCTTACGGGCATACACAGCGTAACAACATCCCCCTCTTTTACGCCTGCCAGCTTCAGTCCTCTGGCATAGGCTTCTCTCAGCGCGGGAAGCTCGCCGTAAGTTATCACCCTGCCGAAATAATCAAAGGCAGGACCGTCCAGATTGTCCTGATTGAAGGTCATGATATTATCAAAAATATTCATGTTGTAGATCTTCGCGCCGTTGATGACGCGGTCTACCTTTGCCCACTCGGGGAACTTTCTCTCGATAGTGCTTGTGTTGATCTGTGTTGTCGTCCTCATAGTTTTGTCCTTTCTTTTTCGGGAGCGTTATATATATGTATGCTCCTGCGGTTGGGATCTCTGAATGATTCTCCCCCTGTCGGTGTCTCTCTTCCCGACGCTTTTCAGTATATCACCGATTTCTTAAAAAGTCCTTAACTGCTTAAACGATTTCCTTACTTTTTCCTTAAATCATTCTTAATCGGATTTAAGATATTTGGTAACAAAGTGAAAACCGCGTGTCAGCGTCACTTAATCGTTTACATTATTTTCAGTAGAGGATCGGGCTCTGCGTTTTTTGCAAAATATAATTATTTGAAACTGTTTCTGGTTTGTTTCATTTTTTGGTATCGCAGTTAAGAATTCTATTATTTTATATAAAAATGTTCAAAATTTAACCGTATTCTTGAAATATTACTATGTTAAAATAACAACATAATAGGAAGAATACCACAACCTAATTTTGTTCAGGGAGGTTAAATTATGAATTTATTCAAGAAGACTCTTGCAGGGGTTCTCGCCATGAGCATGGCAGCATCTGCTGTACCTTTTGCAGGTATGGGCATCGCTGCTGTTCAGGCATCTGCACAGGACATATCCTCGACCATGGAATGGGGCACGCTGAGGATAGGCGGCGGCGGATTCGTATCGGGCATCGTTACGGGCAAGGACGTTATGTACGCAAGAACAGACGTTGGCGGCGCTTACAAGTACAACTACGATACCGAGTGCTGGGAACAGCTCTTCGGATTTATCAATGAAGCTGACCGCGGTCTGCTGAGCGTTGACGCTATGGCTATCGACCCTACCGATGATGATACCGTATACTTCCTCTGCGGCTGTGCTTACTTCTCCTCCGAGAAGACCGTTATCTTCAAGACTACCGACGGCGGAAAGACCTTCACCGAGATAGACGTTACAAGCCTTATCAAGGTAATGGGCAACGGCGACGGCAGACAGTGCGGTGAGTCCATCGCAGTAGACCCCGACAACCCCAACATCATCTATGCGGGCGGCGACGTTATGAGCGACGACAAGTCACTGTCTGCACTTATAAAGTCCACCGACGGCGGCAAGACATGGAAGCCTGTTATCGGCTATGACGATCTGGGACTTTTCAGCACCACCTGCAAGTGGCCTACATGGGGCAACGTAAATGCACGTTCCGTAACTGCCGATGCTTACAACAACCAGAACGGCGTTGCTAACATCGCCATAACAGGCGGCAAGGTATACGTTGGTACATCTATAAAGGGCGTTGCAAACGTTCACGTTGCAAATGTCAAGGACGACAAGTACAGCGTTCTCAGCAAAGACCTGCCTACCAATGTTTTCCCTTCAAGAATCAATGTTGACGCTAATGGCGATCTGCTTATATCCTACATCGCAGGTCTTGCATTCAACGGTGCAAGCGGCGGTGCTTATAGATATTCTCCCAAGACAGGTAAGGTAACTGAGCTCTTCGATACTAACTTCGGTCTCGGCTCGGTATGGGCTGACCCCACAAACCCCGACCACCTTATCGCAGGAAGCTGCGGCAAGTGGCAGTCACAGCTGTGGCAGGAATGGACAGAAGAACATGGTCCTGCATGGGGCGACCAGTACTTCCGTTCCTTTGACGGCGGCAAGACATGGCAGAATTTCTCACCCGGACAGACCCACGGCTGGAACCAGCCTCTGGTATCCAACTATCTCCAGGACGGCGGCTATGACTGGATAGTTGATAAGGCTATACACTGGTCGGGCACTGTTGTTACTGACCCCCGCAACCACGACAGAATGTTCATAACCTCGGGCAACGGCGTGTTCGTATGCGATAATCTGTGGAGCACAGATCAGGATAAACTGCCTACATTCACTTTCCACCCCGATGGTATCGAAGAAGTTGTTTCTCTCGACTTCGTAAGCACTCCCGACGGTCTTGACCTTTCGGCTATCGGTGACTACGACGGCTTCGTTCACGAGAAGGAAGACAAGATAGGTCTTCAGTATCAGCCCAACATGGGTTCGACCTCAGCTATCGCAGTATGCCCCCAGAACACAGATGTATGGGCAAGAACCGCAAACGGCGACGGCAACAACACAGGCAGTGCTTATTACACCCTCGACCGCGGCAAGACATGGACAGCTTTCAAGCCTGCCTGCACAGGCGGCAAGCTCTCCATAACCGAGCTGAAAAAGGGTACTTACAGGATAATCAATACCAGCGCTAACGGCGCAGTAAGCTATTCCGACGACTTCGGCAAGACTTGGAACAAGTCAAGCGGCATCGACGCTTCAAAGACCGTTTACACTCTGGTTGACCCCAAAGACCCCTCGATAGTTTACGCTTCGGGCGTTAAGTACAACGAGTACTGGGCATCTGATATGACCAAGAAAGAGCCTACTCTTGACGAGTGCCACTACAGCTTCTACATCAGCACCGACTACGGCGCAACATTCACCGCAAAGACCCTTTGCAGATATGATATGTGCGACAGCACAGGCGACCCTGCTTATCAGGGTGACGGTTCCATCATCGTTGCAGGCGGCTGGTACGGTATGTACAAGGTATCAAACAAGGGCGCAAGCATCGAGAAACTGGATAACGTATTCTACGCTAAGACAGTGGGCTACGGCGCACCCGAAAAGACAGGCGGTCTGAATACCCTTTATATGTACGGCAGACCTGCAGAAAGCGACCCAGAGGGCATCTACCGTTCAACCGACGGCGGTAACAGCTGGGATTGCATCAACACCGACCACCTCTACGGCGGCACAGGCAACGGCAACTATCTTGTAGGCGATATGGACGAATTCGGCAAGGTATATATGTCAACTGTCGGCTGCGGTATAGTATACGGCAAGATCGCAGGCAACACTTCAAGCGGAGATGTCAAGGCTCCCAAGATCAGTACCGAATCTCTGGAAAACAGCGTTAAGCTCAGCTGGAACAAGGTTTCGGGCGCATCGAAGTACGCTGTATACGGCGAACAGAACAACAAGTGGGTGAAGATCGCCGAGACAAGCAGCACTTCTTATACCGTCAAGAACCTGACAGCAGACAAGAACTATAAGTTTGCTGTACTGGTATACGCAAACGGCAAGTGGAACAGCGATTATTCCAACGCAGTGACCGCATCACCCAAGGCTGCTTCAACTGAAATAACATACCCTACCAACATCAAGGTAAATTACAGCGAGCAGTTCCATCAGGTACAGTTCGTATGGGATAAGGTAACCGGCGCTGACAAGTACGGCATTGCGGTATACCTTGCAGGCAAGTGGAGAGTTCAGACCTCGAACGTCACCACCAACAGCTATGTAACACCCAAGAACCTTACACCCGGCATGACCTATAAAGTAGCTATCGCTGCAAGAGTAGGCGGCACATGGGATACTGCAAACGCTATCAAGAACGCAGTCACAATAACTGTGAAGTAAAAATAAGCATATACGAAAAAGTCCCGAAATATAAGCGTTTCGGGACTTTTTTGATTCATAATTGTTGACAGGAAGATAACATAGCTGTACTTAGGATAGAAAGCCAAGGAGAAGAGCTTTTGGTCAAGCTTTTCGCGAAAAGTTTGCATGGAGCAACAGTCAGCAAAGCTGACTGTTGAGGGGCAGAGCCCTCGTATCAAGGCGCAAAACTAAAATACACAGTAAGCTTTAAAAGCGAAACAATCTTCCGCCTAAATAGGGCGCGGCAATATAGGCATACAGAGCGTGGACAAACAAACGTCCACGCTCAAACTTTATCCGTAAATATTGCCGCGCCTGTCATCGGACAGCGAAGCGAATCCGATGACTCGCAAACCGATGCCACAAAACAAAACCATCGACCTGCCCCACTCCGTACGCCACATACCGCCGAAACAACTTTAGTCAAAATAACCAAATCTCCCCGAACCCACTTGACAAACTAACAAATATGAGTTAAAATAACAGTGTTACGTAACACTGTTATCAAAAGGAGGACACACTATGTCGGAAAAGATCACAGATAATAAAGAGAGCCGCGAAAAGCTTGTAGAGTGCGCAAAAAGAGAGTTCCTTGAAAAGGGCTTTACGAAGGCTTCTCTCAGAAAAATATCCTCGGAGGCGGGGCTGACTACTGGTGCTGTATACTTCTTTTTCGGAGACAAAAACGGATTGTTTGAGGGCGTGGTGGGTGAAGCACTGGCTCGGCTGAATGCAGTACTTGAAAACCACTTCGCCCAAGATATAGAAGCCGACCTGCTGACATATGAGCATCACAGCGGTGACCACGATGATTTCAGCGAAGAACTCGTAAATGTCATCTATGACCACTACGATGAGATGACGATACTTCTCGACCGTTCGGCAGGGTCAAAGTACGAAAGATTCGTTGACAGCATTATCGATAAGCTGGACAGCTCATATATTGCCCTTGCGGAAAAGTACGCCGCCTGCGTACCGAACAAGCGGGTCAACAGAAAAATGCTTCACTGGCTGACCCATGTGCAGATAAACGCTTTCATACATATGATGCAGCACGAAAAAAAACAGAGACAGCGCTATGCATTTCATAAAGCCCGTTATGGATCTGCTGATAAAAGCGTGGATGGAGTATTCATTGGAAGACGATGTGTGACGTGATATTCTGCGGTTATCACGCATTATATCATATAATTTAGTTAGCTTATTCTAACTTTAGAAAGGGGAAACAAATATGTTTTTAGAGATACAAGACGTTAAAAAAAGCTACGGCAAGGACACAAGCTATATCCAGGTGCTGAAAGGTGTAAGCACACGGGTGGAAAAGGGGCAGATGTGCGTTATTCAGGGTACCAGCGGCTCGGGTAAATCCACGCTGTTAAACTGCATCGGCGGGCTGGATACTATGGATTCGGGGTCGGTCAGGGTCGACGGCAAGGAGATATTCGGTCTGCGCCCTGCTGAACTTTCGGACTACCGCCGCGACTATCTGGGATTTATTTTCCAGTTCTATAATCTTGTGCCTAACCTCACCGTAAGAGAGAATATACAGGTCTGCGGATATCTTACGGATTCTCCCCTTGATATGGAGGAACTGCTGGAAGTTCTGGGTCTGACAGAACATCAGAACAAGTTCCCCGCACAGCTTTCGGGCGGTCAGCAGCAGAGGTGCGCAATAGCCCGCGCCCTTATCAAAAACCCGAAACTTCTCCTTTGCGACGAACCTACAGGCGCTCTTGATTCAAAGACCTCCCGCGATATCCTGATACTTCTGGAGAAGATAAACAAAAAGTACGGCACTACAATGCTGATAGTCACACACAATAACTCCATAAAAAATATGGTGCATAAGGTCATCGTTATAAAGGACGGTCAGATCATAAAGGACTACGAAAATGAAAAGATAGTTCCCGCCGCCGAACTGGAGGACTTGTGATGAACAGAGTGCTTAAAAAGCGTCTGCCCCGCGATCTCATGGCAGGGATAGGGCGTTATACCGCCCTGATACTGGTCATCGCCATGGGTATTTTTCTCGTCCTCGGCATCGTCGGTTCTGCTGAAACAGTTCTGCACGGCACAGTCGAAAAGCGGGCTGAATTCAACACCGAGGACGGCTTCTTCACAGTGTTTCTGCCCCTTTCGGACAGTGAGTTCGATACCCTTGCCGAGGGCGGTACCTCGATACAGGCGGAGTTCTACACCGACCTTTCAGTTGATGAGGACACCGTGCTCAGAATGTTCAAAAACCGCGAAAATATCGATAAGATCATTCTCGATGAGGGCAGCCTTGCCGAAAAAGCAGGGGAGTGCGTTCTCGAAAAGCGCTATGCCGCAGAAAACAGCGTGAAGATCGGGGACAGCATAACAGCGGGCGGACACGGATTCACGGTCACGGGTATAGGTACTGTGCCCGATTACGATCAGCCGAAAGCAAAGTTTTCCGATACCGCTGTGCAATCGCGGTATTTCGGGCTTATTTTTGTCACGGATGATTGCTATGAGGATATCCGCGCCGAGGGTGGTCTTCCCGCAGAGGAGTATGTCTACGCCTACAAGCTGGGGGCTGATGTCACCGATGATGACCTGAAAGAGAAGATACGCGCTGTCAAGCTTGATCATATGAAAGTCGAGGATAAATATTTCCGTGAAACTATCGATGATATCCTCTCCGACCGACGCAGGATAGAGGACGGAGTCAACTCCCTGACTGATGGTACTGCCGAACTCAGTGACGGCATGACCGAACTGGATTCTCACAGCGCTGAACTTAAAACTGCTTCACAGCAGCTTGTTGATGCCTATTTTGCGCAGGCAAATGAAAAGCTGTCAGCGGCAGGAATGAAAGTCACACTGACGGAAGAAAACTACGCCGAAGAACTTGACGGGCTGATAAAGATATCAAAGTCAGAAGAACTGAAAAACCTGAAAGACAGCATTTCGGGTATAATCGCTTACCGTGACGGTCTTGCGGAGTTCACCGACGCTGTCCGCAAAGCAAAAGATGGTTCAGCCGAACTGAACAGCGGTGCGGGTGAACTGCGTGATGGAATTGACGAACTGCTTGATGCGGCTTTCGATATCGAGATCGGGAACCTTGTTTCCTTCGTTTCACGCGGCGATAACGAGCGCATAGAAGCCGCGGCAGACGATGTGATAATGGACAAGAACGCGGGTCTTGCGGCGGGAGTTATCGTCCTTATCCTTTTCGGCTACGTGATATCTGTTTTCGTGGTACACCGCGTTGAGAGCGAAGCCCCTGTCATCGGTGCGCTGTACGCTCTGGGTGTTAAGAAAAAAGACCTTCTGCGGCATTACATAGCTCTTCCGACTTTGATAGCATTCATCGGCGGAGTTATCGGCACAGCACTTGGATTTTCACCTATCGGCATCGGTATGCGGTTACAGACAAGCTATGGCTATTTCTCACTGCCCCGGTACGATATCTGCTATGCGCCCTATCTGCTTGTGTACGGGCTTGTACTGCCACCGATCATCTCGGCGATCGTCAACGCACTTGTGATAAACAGCAAACTTTCGAGGACTGCGCTTTCCCTCATCAAAAACGAACAGAGCGCTTCAAACTACCGCAGATTCAATATCAGGTCGAAAAACTTTATGACCCTGTTCCGTGTAAGGCAGATGGTGCGTGAACTGCGTTCGGCGTTGACGGTTATCCTCGGTATGCTGGTCTCCCTGATGGTGGTGATGCTGGGTCTTGACTGCGTGGTGATGTGTCAGGCAGTAAAGCATGACAACGTAGCCGATACACAGTACGGCTATATGTATCTCTATAAGTATCCCGAAAAGGAAGTCCCCGCAGGCGGAGAGAGCGCTTTCATCAAGACACTTTCCATTGACTCCACGGGTCATACCCTTGATGTGACGGTGATCGGTCTGAACGAGAATAGCAGGTACTTCGATGCTGACCCTGAAAAGGGCGTGAATAAGGCAGTTATCAACAACTCCCTTGTTCAGCGTTTCGGCTATGATATCGGCGACAGGGTGACTTTCACCGATGCGGCGGCTGACCGTGACTACACTTTCACCGTGACGGATATCGCGCAGTATTCCCCGGGGTTCACGATCTTTATGGATATAGGCTCCATGCGTGAACTTTTCGGCGAGGACGAAGACTACTTCAACGCTGTATATTCGGCAGATGAACTTGATATCGATGCGGGCAGACTATACAGCTTCACCACCGCGGCTGATATCGAAAAGAGTTCGGGCGTATTCACAGAGCAGATGAAGCCGCTGGTATACACTCTGCTGATCGCGGGAACGGTGATATTTGTCGTAGTGATGTACCTGATGATGGGCGTGATGATAGACCGCAGTTCCTTTGGTATCTCCCTTATGAAGATATTCGGCTACCGCCCGAAAGAGGTGCGCAGACTGTACTTGAACGGCAATCTTTTCATCGTATCCGTCGGCGGGCTGATATGCATACCGCTGGCGAAATTCCTGATGGACTGCATCTATCCGAGTTTTATACCGAATGTTGCCTGCTCAATGGTGCTGGATTTTCCGCCATATCTTTACCTGATACTGTACGCCGCAGTGCTTGCGGTATACTTTATCAGCACTGCTTTGCTGACAGGTAAGCTGAAACGGATAACCCCCGCCGAGGTGCTTAAAAACAGAGAATAGATTTACTTTCTTTTACCGCCGTCTTTCGCTTGTATGAACGAAAGACGGCGTGTTTATATTTACGTTTAATATTCTGAAAAATATTCATTGCAAAGGTATTCTTACAGTTATTTCCAACCCTTGCGCTGATGAGCTCAAATTGCGTAAACAGGCGTTTTTATTGCAACAGTTCATTTATAAAAAACCTGTTTTACGCTTAACTTTTGTTTTGTGCATAATGTCGAAATTTGTACATATTTTGTTTGCTATCTTGACGAATATTTTTCGTAATGTTATAATAGTATCGTTAGTGAAATTTTTATCATTTTTGCATATTTCACTGCTGTTCGGCACCGAAAAGAATTGTTGATCTTTCTTTGAGTTCCCTTGCAAAATCTTCCATTGAATGGGCTCTCGCATAGGATTCATAATCAGCGAGTTCCTGCTCGGTCAATTTGCCGTTTTCAGCCGATGAAGCTTTTGAAGATGGAGTATTTCCCGTTTTTACGGATTCTTCCGATATCCAGTTTTTCAGCTTTGCATAACAGCTTCGGTATTCTTTGCCCGATTGTTCGATGTAAGCGTCCATGCTTTCGATACATCTGTCGGTCATATCTCTGCCGAACCTGTCTGCAAGACGTTCGTATTCTTCACGGGATAAAGATACATTTTCAAATTCTCCGTACTTCTGTTTTTCGGGGGCGGGGGAGAGGTCGGGAAGATACTGCTTCTGCATTGCAGAATGCTGTATGTCTTCACCCTTTTCTTTATCTGTATCTTTATCTTTCTCTTCATCTTTTTCTTTATCGGTATTTTTGGTATCCTCTGGTATACTTTCGTATTTTTTGGTATCATCTTCGCTGTCCCAGCGTTTTGCGATGTTCTTCTGATTTCTGTCGCATACCTTTTTATAACGCTCGGCATCACGGCGAAGCTGATTTGACATTACCATGAAAGCGATCTTCATTGCGCCTTTCAGATCGGGCTCTTCACCTGTTCTTGTAAAGGCGAATATCTCACGGATAAGCTCGCCTCTCTCGGCATCGCTTTCCAGTGCGAGGAATATCTCTTCCCATTCCTTGTAAAGCATGAAGCTTTTGCTTTTGTTGTTAATACTGCTCATAGTTAATTACCTCCTTAGTATCGCGGTATGCACTCGCATACCTTTCACTATCAGGTAAAATTGCAGAAAAGTTGTACGTTTTTGTACAACTATTTCGGAAATAAGTCTAAATTTAATATAAAAACATATGTTTGCACAAAACCGCACATCATTCTTTGTTGCGGATAGATATATTTTGTGACGTAATTCTTCCATTAATTCCCAGTAATTTTTCGGCAGAAATTAAGTATCTCTGCCGATATCAGAGTGGTTCTATGGAAGAAAAAAGAAGGAGGCATTTTAATGGCTGTAAAGAAAAAAGCTATCATTATCCCTGTGGTGGTGGCAGTGCTGGCAGGCGGAGGACTCTATGCCTGCAATGCAATGACCAAAGCCGCCAATGAGAGCATGATGGCGAACTCAAAGTACACTGTTATCCCTGCAGGTCAGAACGACCTTTCAAAGGTGATATCCACCACGGGCAAGGTCATCGGCAACGGCACGGTTGACGTTACCACCAAGCTGAACTGTTCGGTGAGCAAAGTAAATGTCAGTCTTGGCGACATGGTCAAGGAGGGCGACCTGCTGTGCGAATTTGATTCCACCGAACTTCAGGAGGAATACGATGCGCTGAAAAAGCAGATGGACAATTCCGATAAAAAGGAGAAGTCCGACAGCAGCAGAAATCAGCGCGACCTTGATTCTGCTAAGGCAAAAAAAGAAACTGCTCTTGCAAGGGCACAGCGTGAGGTTGATAAGGCAGTCACCGCCCGTGACAACGCCTATGAAAAGTACAATAACCTCTGCAACGAGTATAATTCAGCTCTCGACCGCGGCGATGAGAACTACGATTACACCACCGTGTGGACTACTCTTGAAACACTGAAATCGGGGCTTTCTGCATACGATGACGCTGTTACCGCCGCTAACGACAGTTACAGCGACACCGAGAACCAGTGCAATGACACTATCCAGAAATTGCAGGACGTTATCGACGGTGAAGCCTTCGACAGCGGAAGTGACGATCAGAAGAAGCTTGATAAGCTTTCCGAACAGATAGAACAGTGCAAGGTGTACGCACCGCAGTCGGGCATAATAACCGTACTGAATGTTAACGAGGGAAGTGTTCCCTCAGCCCCCTCTATCATGACTATCGTAAACACCGATAAGACTGTTATCGAGCTGACTGTCAAGGAGACAGATATCACCAAGATTGCTGAGGGCATGAAAGCCAAGGTCACTTCAAAGGTCATCCCCGGCGAAGAGTTCTCCGCTTCCATCACACGTATTGTGAACGTGGTTTCCACCGAGACTACTGCTGATGGTGTAGAAACGGGTTATAAGGTTGAAGTCACTCTCGATGAGACCAACGATCAGCTTCTGATAGGTATGTCGGCTTCCGTAGATGTTACCATCGATGAGGTAGGCGAAAAGCTCAGTGTGCCTTATTCGGGCATAATCGAAGAGGACGGCGCTGAATACGTATACGTTGCCGAGCCTGCCAACGATGATGAAGGCGGCTACATAGCCAGGAAGAAAAAGGTGGTGAAGGGCGCGGAAAGCGACTTCTATGTTGAGGTGAAGAGCGGTGAAGTCAAGAGCGGCGACCTTATCATAGAGGATCCCGAGGGCGGCGATCTGCCCGAAGTGAGTGACGGAGCGAGGGTGCAGGTAAATGAAAAGAAAAAGTGACCCTGTTATCCATATGGAATCCGTGACCAAGAAGTACTACGTGGGTGAACCAAATGAACTCCAGATACTTTTCGATATCGGACTTGACATCTATGAGGGTGAGTTCGTATCCATAGTCGGGGCTTCGGGTTCGGGCAAAAGTACGCTGATGAATATTATAGGTCTTCTCGACAGACAGACCGAGGGCGAATACGACCTTAACGGAACTTCTACCAAGACCCTTGACGACAAACAGCTTTCCCGCATAAGGAACAAGGAGATAGGTTTCGTGTTCCAGAATTTCAATCTTATACCCAAGATCACCGCTCTGAAAAATGTGGAGATGCCCATGATGTATGCGGGCGTATCCCAGAAGAAGCGTACCGAAAGAGCGTTGGAACTCATCGAGCTTGTCGGTATGAGCGACAGATACACCCATGACCCAGCAAGACTTTCGGGCGGACAGAAACAGCGTGTTGCGATCGCAAGGGCAATGGCGAATGATCCTTCGATAATACTAGCGGACGAACCTACTGGCGCACTTGATACCAAGACGGGCAGAATGGTAATGGACTTGTTCCATAAACTACATGAGGAAGAGGGCAAGACGATAGTTCTCATTACCCACAGCCCCGAACTTGCCTCCGAATGTCAGCGCATGATAACCATCAGCGACGGCAGGATAATCAGTGACGATTATAAAAAGGAGGTGTTCGGGTGAACTTCCTTGAAAGCATAAAAATGGCGTTTGCTTCACTGGCGATAAACAAACTGCGTTCATTCCTGACGATGCTTGGTATCATAATCGGTATCAGCGCGGTTATAACCATCACCACCATAGGCAACTCCATCTCAAAGACACTGAGTTCGACCTTCGACCAGATAGGTGAAGTAAAGCTGACGATCTATCCCGAGATAAGGGAGGATTACAACGGCAGGGTTATGGAAGATGACGATACCCTCACCCTTGAAATGGTGCAGGATCTGATATCACAGCACCCCGGAGAACTTACATACAGCTGTAACGAACTTTACGGCGGTGCGGACATAGTCAACCTGAAAGGCGAAAGCTTCAAAGCGATAATGATAGGCGTATCAGGCGACTACTTTGATCCCCCCCAGTTCAAGAAACAGATAGTTCAGGGCAGAGCACCAAGCAATGCCGATAACGAGGGTATGAAACATACCTGTATCGTATCGGACTATTTCTGCGAGCAGTACTTTGGTACCACAGAAAACGTGCTGGGCAAGACGATCCGCTTCGAGATGATGAAAGAAGCTAACATCAATCTTACCATCGTCGGAGTAATGGAGTATACCGAGCTTGAAAAAAATTCGCTGAAGATTAATACTGCAAAATCAAAACTGGATGTCAAGACTTATGTTTACTTCCCCTATAACACGATGCTGAGCGCAAAGGGGGTCTCACCGAGAGAAACAAAGCTGAGTTCGGCACAGATAGGCTGGACAGGTGACTGTGATTCGGAGACTGCAAAGGAGTATATCAAAGATTACTTTGAGCCTATCTACCGCAACAACGAGATATGGTATTTAGAGATATACGATCAGCAGGAAGAGATGGGCATGATAACCACAGTGCTGAACGTTATCACCATTGCCATTTCCGTTATAGCGGCGATATCCCTGATAGTCGGCGGCGTGGGCGTTATGAACATAATGCTTGTCAGCATACTTGAACGTACACGTGAGATAGGTGTCAGAAAAGCACTGGGTGCTTTGAATGGCGATATCAGGAGTCAGTTCGTGATCGAAGCAGTTATCATATGCCTGACGGGCGGTGCGATAGGCGTACTGATAGGTGTACTGAACGGCATACTGCTGAGCAAGGTTGCTGCATTCCTGCTGAACTCATTTGCGGCAGAGTATGCGGAGTACATCAACCTGAGTGTACAGCCATCTATACCTGCGATAATCATATCTCTGGTATTCTCTATGCTGACGGGACTTATATTTGGTTACTATCCTGCAAAGAGAGCGGGCAACATGAATCCTATCGATGCACTAAGGTATGAGTAATTCATAATTCATAATTCATAATTCATAATTGTTGGCAGGGAACTCGCGTAGTGGGGGTAAGTATGCCAAGGAAAAGAGCTTTGGCTCAAGCCTTTCGCGAAAGGCTTGCGGGAGTTTGAGGGCAGAGCCCTCAACTCAAGGCGCAAAACCAAAATACAAAGCGAACTATAAAAGCACAGCAAACTCACGCCCCCTGTCAAAAAAAAGCGCGGCAATAACGAAATTGTACGAGCGTGTACCAAACCATACGACACGCACAAAATTTCCGCGTAAAAATTATTGCCGCGCATACCGTCAAACAGCGAAGCGTCTTTGACGGCTCGACCCGCAAGGGGCGACAGGTCAACCGCAGTACAAAAGTCTGCCAACGGATACCAAACGATACCAAAGCATACCACCGTATAAACCCGTAAAGCGGCATGACCGACAGACAGTACCAAACACACAGACCATAGCAAATGAAATACAGTCCGCAAAAGGGACTAACGAACCGGAACCATAAAAGCTGCCGTCCCTGCATGAGTGGACGGCAGTTTGTTCATAAAAAGGAGGAAGAACAATGGCACAGATATTTTTGGATAACATCACCGATGAAGAAGTTAAAGGCTCGGTGTGCGAATTGCAGAGCATCACTCCCGATGAAGTGAAAGATTACGATGTGGTAGTCGTAGGCGCAGGCGCGGCAGGAGTTCCCGCAGCTTGTAAAGCAGCAGAGCTTGGCGCTAAGGTTGCACTTCTGCAAAAAGAATCAGGAGCTGTATCTCAGGGCAACTGCGGCTCGGCTATAATCAAGTCGCGCTCCACCGAGGCAGGTATCGCAAAGTGGATACACCATACAAACAGCCTTTGCAGTTGGCGTGCCGATACAAAACTTCTCCGCGCTTATGCTGAACATTCCGAGGAAGCTATGATGTGGTTCCTGAACAGGGCAGGTCTGACAAAGGAAACAGAGTACGGTGACGGAAGCAAAGTGGACGATAATAAGCGTTCTGCCGAACTTCTCAACGACGGCAACGGACTTTTTGCTTTCATCAGTACCAGCGGTGATTTCACAGGTCACTGGCAGGACAGGGAAAATTCCTATGAATACGGCGATGACCACTGCTATTTCTGGGCACCCTGGGTCGGACCCAAGCCAAAGAACGTGGGTCATGCACTTAGGAATATAATCGATAACGTTCAGAAAACAGGCGTGGCTCTTGATGTATTCTACCATACGCCCGCAGTGCAGGTAGTCCGTGAAAATGACAGGGTGTGCGCTGTTATCGCAAAGAACGCAGAGGGCAAGTATGTGCGCTTCAACGCGAAAAAGGGCGTTATCCTCGCAACCGGTGATTATACCAATAATCCCGCCATGGTGAAAAGATGGTGCCCCGATATCGCCGAGTTCGATAAAAAACAGTTCGGCAAAACAGGCGACGGTCATATCCTTGCTATGTCAGCAGGGGCGCAGATGGAACCTCTCGGTCACACAAAAATGATGCACGATTTCGACTCCGCACTGATGTTTGAAGAGCCATTCCTCTACCTGAACATGGAGGGAGAAAGATTTACAAACGAGTACACGGGATTTGTATATATGGGAAATATCCTGCGTTCACAGCCCGCATATAAAGGTTCGATGCTTGACGCCGAACACAGAGAGAAAGGCTCAAAGGGCTGGTACTGCACCATATACGACAGCACCTATATGGAATGGCCTGACGATGAGTTCGTAAGCGGAAAAGTTCCGCCTGCTGTGATGGAAAAGTTCATACCCGGTGCGGTAGAAAATCCTCAGGGCGTATTCAGAAACCTCATCGACCTTCACAGATGCGATACTCTGGAAGAACTTGCAAAGGAACTGGATATTCCTTTCGATAAGCTGAAAGCTTCCGTTGACCGCTATAACGAGCTTTGCGAAAAGGGCGTGGATACGGACTTCGGCAAGCCTGCGAAGTATATGCACAAGATAGAGAAAGCGCCTTTCTGGGGTGCGAGAAAGCATATCCGTGTTTCTGCGGAAGTTTCGGGGGTTGTAACAGACGAATATGCGAGAGCACTGGACGCTGAGGGCAAGCCGATAGCAGGACTTTACTGTGTGGGAAATCTGGGCGGACAGTTCTATGGCGGAGCTGATTATCCTTTCCATCAGACAGGACTTTCACTGGGCAAGTGCTATACCTTTGGTATCATTGCGGCAAAACACGTTGTTAATTCATAATTGCCCTCGGCCGGGCGGGCCGATTCCGCCTATTTATGGTTTTGTGAGAGCGGTACAATTGCAAAACGGCGGGTCAGCACTTTGTGAGAAACCAGCCAAGGAGATGAGCTTTGGGTCAAGCCTTTCGCGAAAGGCTTGCGGAGAGCTCGAGAGGCAGAGCCTCTCGGTCAAGGCGCAAAACCAACGTGGCAACAAAGCAATAAATAGCAAAGCAAACTTCCAACCAAATAAGGCGAGGCAATAAGAGTATTCAGAGCGTGGACAAACAAACGTCCACGCTCTTTCTATACGCGTAAAATTATTGCCTCGCCCGCCGTCAAACAGCGTAGCGCCTTTGATGGCTCGACCCGAGGAACGAGGGGCGACACTTCTTGTCCGTAAACAAATTCCGCACCCACCTACAAACATCGAAACCACGGACGATACTGCCGCTGTTATCCGATTTCTCGCCCGAGGGACTAACTCGTTTAGTGGTTGCGACGTCGCAATCGGATCATGCTCGAACTGACATAGAAGGGGCGACACTCGTCAGCAATAACTCAAATAACCCGCGTCAGATACGAAAAAAATTGCATATTCACACTTTGTCAGCCATTGACATATTTGTATCAGTGTGGTATAATATTAAAGTAAAAAATTCCAATCGTAAAGGATGGTGAGGACAGAAGTGACTAACGGTGACAGTTGCGGGTCAAAAGGGCAGTTATGCGGCGAAATATCCTGCGGACGGCAAACTGTAACGGTTCGTCGTCTTCTGTGATGTTGTCTGCTTTTCAGACAGACCAAAGGATATATGTGCGTTGCCTCTGACAGACCCGTTCAGGGTGTTGCTTTACAGTAATACCACGGTCAGCAGAGGACTTTTTATGCCCATTTTTAACCCCTTGCGTCATTATTTTAAATGAACGGAGGGCTATGGATATGGCAGAGGATATCAGGAAGGATACCCAGAACACAGAGGATAACTCAGATATAAATACAGTTGACGATACCGCTGAAATGGCGGTAAAGCCCGATTATGAGGGCGAGATAATCGAAGTTATACGCAGCAACGATTCGCCGCGTGTGATACTGAAAAAACTTGAAGACTACCACGGCAACGATATCGCGGGCGTGGTGGCTGACCTTACAAAACAGGAAAGACAGAAGCTTTACCGCGTGTGCAGCGGTGATATGCTGGCGGAAGCTTTTGAGTACCTCGATGAGGACGAGGCGGGTGTATACCTCAACGAGATGGATCTCAACAAGGCGGCTGCGGTGGTAAGTCTGCTGGAGACGGATACCGCAGTGAACGTTCTTCGTGAGATAGAGCGTGAAAAGCGAGGACTGATAATCGATGCACTTTCCGCTGAGGTCAGGAAAGAGATTCGGCTGATAGCAAGTTTCGACGAGGACGAGATAGGCAGTAAGATGACCACGAACTGCATCATCATCAAGGAAGACCTCACCATCAAGCAGGCGATGAGCGAACTGGTGCGTCAGGCGGAGGACAATGACAATATCACCACCATTTTCGTGGTGGACGATAACGAGGAATTCTACGGCGCTATCGACCTGAAAGAGCTTATCACGGCACGAAGCACAAGGACACTCGAAAGCCTTATAATGACCTCATTCCCCTATGTTTATGCGAATGAGGAGATAGATGAGTGTATCGAAAAGCTGAAGGACTATTCCGAAGACCTGATACCCGTGCTGGATAACAGCAGCAGACTTCTAGGCGTTATCACGGCGAAAAGCCTTATCGAAGTTGTCGATGACGAGATGGGCGAGGACTACGTGATGTTTGCGGGTCTGACAGCGGAAGAAGACTTGCAGGAACCTCTCTTGCAGAGTATGAAAAAGCGTCTGCCCTGGCTGCTGGTACTGCTTTGTCTGGGTATGCTGGTTTCGGGCGTTGTGGGCGTATTCGAGAAAGTAATATCTCAGCTGACACTTATCATGGCATTCCAGTCGCTGATACTGGATATGGCTGGTAACGTCGGCACACAGTCACTTGCGGTGACTATACGAGTGCTTACGGATGAAAATCTCACATTCAGACAGAAGATGCACCTTGTGGCAAAGGAGACCCGCGTGGGTCTTTCAAACGGAATACTTCTGGGCATGATGTCCTTCGGGCTTGTGGGACTTTACATCATGCTGTTCAAGCACCGCACGGCAGGATTTTCCTTTGCGGTATCGGGCTGTATAGGCGTTTCGCTTATGGTGGCCATGCTGATATCGAGCGCGGTGGGTACAATAATACCCCTGTTTTTCAAGAAGATAAAAGTTGACCCCGCAGTGGCTTCGGGTCCCCTGATAACCACCGTCAACGACCTTGTAGCTGTGGTGACTTACTATGGACTCAGCTGGGTGCTGCTTTTGAACGTTATGCATCTGGGAGGATAAAGGAGGCGTATTATGGAGAATAAGATCTTCCGTAACGGTGATATCGTGACCGACAGTATTCTCGGTGATGAGATCGAGATCTATGTTCCCAGAGATGATGTCAGCGGTGAGTACATAAACAAGTGCGTGGAACACCTGATACATCTGCCCGAAGATACGCTTTCGGCGATAGCTGAAGCGGCGAAAAGGTACTGTTTGTTCTTTATCGAGCTTTGCAGGGACGCGGCAGGGGAGAGATTCGACCCATCTGATTTTCCGCCTGTTGACAAGACTACGCCTGCGGGTGAGATGTTCAGGTATTTCAATATTTCTACGGTGGAGTTTGAGGCCCCGAAGAACGCTGATATCCCTGCGTTGAACCTCAGCGGAGGCTGTGAATGGGAGCCCGAACACGGTATACAAATATGTATTCTCGGGGATAAGCCGGTGTATCTGGGTGGTTTTGAGGGCAATTCGCCATGGGGCAGATATGAGCCCGATGATGATTGGAATTTCGTAAACGTTTAAGTGAACTGCCGTGAGAAAGGAGGGGGAGCATTTTGGATAAAAGTCTGGAGCGCAGGCTTTCGGGCTACGAACCGCTGTGGGACGAATGGTTCGTTGACAGCTTTATGTGGGAGGACGACCTTGGGTCAATGTTCTCGCTGAAAGACAAAAACGGGCGTAAAAGCGCGGTCAGGGTGCTTACCGTTGACAGTACTTCCTGCGGCAGACCCCTCTCGGAACTGACGGCGGCTGCCATAAAAAGGATAAATGCCCGACTCCCTCTGGCTGGTGAAGCTTTCCTTGTCAGTGCGAGGAACTTTACGGTCAAGAACATCGAAAACATCGGCGCAACGCCTGTTGCCGCGGATATCCTTGTGCAGACAGACGATTATCGACCCTTTGAAAATGATTGTCAGATGCCCTATGTGACTGCCCGAAAGCTGGCGGATAATATCTGCCGCGGGATACGCACAGCACATCGCAAAGGCTTTACTTTCGGGGATATCTGCCCGAAAAATATCCGCGTAGACAGCGAGGGGCATTTCTGTATGGACGCACCCTGCACTTATCTTCCCGCTCTTGCAGACCCGACCTATTCTGCACCTGAAACGTTTTCGGAAGACTTCGATAAGTTTAGGGCAGATATATATTCCTTCGGTTTGATGCTGTATCAGCTCTTCAACGGTGGACTTCTGCCCCTGCAAAAAGAGGGTGAAAGTCTGGAAAATGCCGTTAAAGCGCGGCTTGAAGGTCAGCCTTTTGACCCGCCTGCGGGAGCGCCCCCCGACCTCGGACGGTTTATAATGAAATGCTGTATGGCGCATCCCGAGAGCAGATTTTCCGATATGGATGAGGTTTACAGGGAGTTGAGCAGTCTTCCCATAGACAGTATACCGCCGCGGTATGAGGAGTGCTATGTTCCGAAAGATAAGCGCGGTGCGGCGGAGAACAAGATGCCCGAAACAAAGCCTGTTCAGCCGAAGATAACAGAAAATATGCCCATCTCGGAGGAAAAGGAAAGCCGTGGTATGCGGTTGTATGTTCTGGTACTGCTTTATATGCTGCTTGTGGCGGGCGGAGCTTTTCTGATATATTCGATATTTTTTCTGAAATAGTATACTGTTTCAGAAAAGGGGTTGACAAATTCTGTAAGCTGTGTTATAATGTATACCGTTGATAGAAAAGAGGTATACAAATATGATAACACAAACAGCAACACCCTCAAAACACGAAAACAAGCAGCTGCTCACCGTAAAGGATATGTCTCTGACCGCGATGTTTGCGGTTTTGATGGCTGTATGTTCATGGATTTCCATACCAACTGCGGTGCCATTTACCTTACAGACATTTGCCGTTTTTTGCGCTGTATCCATGCTGGGCGGAAAGAGAGGATTCTTTGCGATACTGGTGTATATGCTTCTCGGAGCGGTTGGTATTCCCGTGTTTTCGGGCTTTAAGAGCGGTCTGGGAGTTCTTCTGGGTACAACAGGCGGATATCTTGTCGGATTTCTGATAATTCCTCTGCTTTGCCTGCTGACGGAAAAGCTGATTTCAGTAAACGTTATCGTTCAGATAATCTCGATGATCGTCGGTCTGGCGCTGTGCTACGCTTTCGGAACGGCTTGGTTCATCAAGGTATACACAGATACTAAAGGCGATATGACCGTGGCAAATGCCCTGAAATTATGCGTTTTGCCCTTTGTTTTCTTTGATATAGTGAAACTCGGTGCGGCAGTTTCGATTTCGGCGGCAGTTAAAAGCAGAGTTCGCATATAAACAACTTAAACGTTTACTAAATTAGTCCTGCGTTATAATTCGCGGGACTTTTATTTTGCTCGCTTTTTGTATTTTTATCTCAAATTTATGTTTCAAATGTTGACATATCCCGAAAATGGTGGTATACTGTATTTTGGTATTTTATTTTACGAAATCGTTTATAGGAGTGATATTATGTCGAAGCCGAAGAAAAATTCAGGTGCTAAAAGTGCACGTATACGCACTCTGGTGATACTTCTGCTGATAACCGGTGCACTTAGTGCCTATGTTGTTAACGGTTATCTGAAGAATCGTCCTGTTGAACCTGCTGACGGCAAAACGTCCGATAATTCGGTAAAACGCGAAAAGAAAGCTGAAAAGTCCGATAAAGGCGAGGAAGATGAACCGACGGACGAAAAAGAGCCTGAGACAGAAACCGAGAAGCAGTCCGATGAGAACAGTTCCTCAGCCGAAAATACTGCAAAGGATACTGAACCCGTCGAAAACGATGTCAAGGAAGACGAGATAACCAAAATGATGGCTGAAATGAGTCTGCATGAGAAGATATGTCAGCTGTTTGTGGTCACTCCCGAAAGCCTGACGGGATACGACCTTGTTACTCAGTCAGGCGGGGCGACCCTTGATGCTCTGAAAGAGTATCCCGTGGGCGGTCTTATCTATTTCGCCCAGAATCTGGAGGATGTAGAGCAGACGAAAACGATGCTGGCATCTACTGCCGAGAGCAACAGCAAGGTTTCCGATATACCGCTGTTTTTCGCTGTTGACGAGGAGGGCGGTATCGTTGCAAGGTGTGCTGAAAAGCTTGGCACAACTGAGTTCAAGCCCATGTACAACTACCGCGATAAGGGCGCAGATACGGCTTACAAGAACGCTTATACCATTGCTTCGGATATTGCCGAACTGGGATTCAATCTTGATTTTGCCCCTGTGGCGGACACCTGGTCGAACCCCGATAATACCGTCATCGGCACCCGTGCTTACAGTGATGATTTTGAACAGACAGCAGAGCTTGTTGCCAGCGCAGTCAAGGGCTTCAAGGACGGCGGCGTGGTCTGCTCGCTGAAACATTTCCCCGGTCACGGTGATACTGCCGAGGATTCTCACGTTGGCATGGCAAGCAGCTACAAGACACTTGATGAACTGGAAAATGCCGAATATCTGGCATTTGAAAGCGGTATCGCGGCAGGTGCAGATATGGTCATGGTTGGACATATCACCATGGCGAATGTTGACAACCAGCCTGCGTCACTTTCAAAAACCATCATAACCGATGAACTTCGCGGAAAGCTGGGTTTTGACGGTGTTATCGTCACTGATGCACTTGCTATGGGTGCGCTGGCAAATTATTACAGCTCCGATGAGATATCCGTGGCTGTATTAAAGGCGGGGGGCGACCTTCTGCTTATGCCCGAAGACCTTTCTTCTGCCGTTGCAGGCGTTGAAAAAGCTGTTAAAAAAGGCGACCTCAGCGAGAAGCGAATCGATGAGAGCCTTGAAAGAGTTCTTCGCCTGAAAAAGGATAGGGGTATCCTTAAATAAAACGTTTTCGTATATGATTTAAGCGGGGAAGCATATCCCCGCTTTTTTGTATCTGTTTTAGAATGAGTGTCCGCAAAATCTGATGACTATAACGCCACATCAAGGGTCATCATCAGTATGAACCCTATCATAACGCAGATAGTTCCCGCCCGGGAACCCTCAAGGTGGGCTTCCGGGATAAGTTCATCTGCCACAACATACAGCATCGCCCCTGCTGCGAAGGACAAAAACCATGGCAGAACAGTCTGTGCGGCACCTGCCACCAGAACTGTCAGAACGCCGAATATCGGCTCAACTACGCCAGAAGCCGCACCGCAGAGAAAGGCTTTAAGTCTGCCCATGCCGTGCTGACGCAGGGGTATGGATATTGCCGCGCCCTCGGGAAAATTCTGTATACCCATGCCCACGGCAAGTGCTACCGCCGCCCCGAAAAGCGCAGGGTCGGCACTTCTTGCGGCAACCGCAAACGCCAGACCCACCGCCATACCCTCGGGAATATTGTGCAGGGTTATGGCGAATACCATCATCGCCGTGCGACCCTTTCGATGCTCATGTGTCGGGTCGCTGTTTTTCATAAAACAGGGGAGTAACTTGTCAAGAAGCATCAGGAACGCCACTCCGCAGGTGAATCCTCCCGCCGCAGGTATCCACCCCCGATTGCCCAGTTTTTCTGATTCTTCAATTGCGGGGATAAGCAGGCTCCATACCGAAGCCGCTATCATCACTCCCGCCGCAAAGCCTAGAAACGCCCTCCTTACTTTATCGGAAAAGTCGTCGCTGTACATGAACAGCACCATCGCCGCCCCAAGTGCGGTCATAAAAAATGTAAAGCCTGTGGCACAGGCTGCTGATATCAAACCCGTCATAGTATGCTTCCTTTCTTTTGGTGTTATGGTTATACTATGCGGTGATCCCGCGGGTTGATACTTTTGCAAAACTGCATTGTTTAGCCGTTTAACGCTTTCAGAGGTTTGTTTTGCTAATTTAGTAAATTTTCTAAATACCACTTGACAAAATGTCCGAATTGTGCTATATTGTATTTAGAGAAAATTCTAATTAGAAATTCTTCAAACTTATAAAAAACTAAGATCTATTTTAAAAGGGAGGTGCCCGATGGGATTTCAGGAAACATTCAAAGCTTTGTCCGACCCTGTAAGACGGGATATTCTCGTACTTCTTCGGGAGGGCAGAATGTCGGCGGGGGATATCGGTTCCCATTTTGATATGACTGGTGCTACCATGTCATACCACTTCAAACAGCTGAAAAACGCCGACCTTATTACAGAAACAAAAGAAAAAAACTTCGTTTATTACGAGCTCAACACCTCGGTTTTTGACGAGCTTGTAATGTGGTTTGAGATGATGAAAGGTAAAAAAAATGAAAAAACTGACATGGGGCATAGCCCTGTTACCACTGACAGCGACTGCGGCGGCAGTTAATTTTCTTCCCGAAAAAGTCCCCACTCACTACAACGCGGCAGGGGAGATCGACAAATGGGGAAGCAGAAATTCAAGTTTTATTTTTCCCATCGTTATTCTGTTGTTAGCGGCGTTTCTTGAATACGTGGCTGTACGAATGGATACCAAAGTATACGAAGATGAAGTTTCAGAAAAACGTTCAAAGCAGAATGCGAAAGTTCTGCGAAAGATCACACCATGGATAATAGGCGCAATGGGTGCGGTACAGATCGTTATGCTGATAATGATGTGCGCTGACAGTCATGCTGATATTTCAAATATGCCGATTGATGGTTTGAGGATATACGCTTTTATATTCGGCTTGATCTTCATACCCATAGGAAACAGCATTTCAAAGACCCGCCGCAACGGTCTTATCGGTTTTCGTCTGGGCTGGACGCTTTACAACGATATCACCTGGCAGAGGTCGAATTTCTTCGGCGGAGTTTGCCTGATGCTGGTGGGTGTCTGCACTATGATATCCACTGCATTTGTCAGCGGTATGTCGGCGATACTCCTGATGCTTGCATATCTTACAGCGGCGATAGTTGTTATGCTTGTTTACGCAAAGCGTGTATACGACGATGAACGCAAAAAAGAAAGTTCAAATAACGGATAATGAACGACCTTGTCTTAACGACAAAGAAAGACCCGAACTGTCCTTATCTCGGATAGTTCGGGTCTGTGTTTTTATTACTTTTCAGCTGTCTCAAACTGGCTTTCGTGACGAGTGAAGAAATCCGTTCTCGGGGGCAGGAATTTCAGCTCATGACCCTCACCGACAAAGAATGTCAGTGGTTCAAAGATGTTGTCCCAGCTCCACATTTCCTCTCCGACCTGCAAATACTCACGTACCTTTTCGGTACCAAAAGGTGCCAGCGGGTGCAGAAGCACTGCGGCGATCTTAATCATGTAGAAAAGGTCTGCCAGCGCCTGCGAAAGTTCCTCGGCGGGAGTATCTTCCTTGATGGTCTTAGCCATATACTTGCTTCCGTTTCTGATGTAGCTGTCAAGTACATAGGTGCACTGATGGAATGCGAATTTCGACATATGTCTTTCGTAATCGAGCACAGCCTTTTTGCCCTCTGCGAGGATATTCTCGCTGGGTGTGTTGGAGGGCATTATGCCGTTAAAATGCTTCTGTGTGGTATAGAACGCTGTACGGACCATTCTGTTGTATACGTTTGAAAGCAGAAGACCGTCCTTAACAACGGGGTCGGCATCGTCGGGCTTTGCATCGGGATTGTAGGGCTTTGGCATAAAGCTTACTGACCTCTGACCCAGACCAAGACCCAGCCAGTGCATACGAAGCTGTTCGGGAGTATAGAAATTCAGCAGGTCGTCAGCCATAGGCGGCTTAACAGCACCCGAGCTTGAAGCCTTTTTATCAAGGAAAAGAATGTGGTGGTTTGCGATGATGGTAGGCATCTGCATCTCGCCCTCAGCGGGGTCGGCAGTCTTTACATCGGACTCCTGCTGTGCCATCCACATTGCAGGTTCGGCTATACCGTAGAAGTAGATATTGTCCTGTCCGATGAACTGGTAAACGCCGCTGTCCTTGCTGCACCAGTAGTCCTTCCACTCGTCCCTGCTTCTGCCGCGCTGTTCTAGAAGTGTCTGTGTGAATGAGATAGGTGCCCAAAGTGATTCAGGCCATACCCATACGGTCAGACCCTCAACATTATCCATAACAGGTGCGGGAACGCCCCACTCGATATTGCCTGTAAGTCTGAAAGGAACAAGAGTCTTACCTGTACGGTAGCGTATGCCGTTGTTTACAAGCACCTTTACAGCCTCGTCGCAGTCAGAAAGAGTTCTGAACTGTACAGTGAATGAGGGCTTTTTAGGCTCCTCAAAGAACTCGTGTTCGGGCATCTGATCTTTCAGCGAGAGATACTTTTCCTCAAATTCACGCTTGATGTAGATAACGGGGGGCTTGAGAAATTCCTCGATTGTCTTGCATACTACGGGACGAACGTCCTTGCGCTTTTTCAGCATCTCTATCCAGTTTTTCAGAAGTTCCTCGTAGTCTCTCAGCTTGAAATACCAGTTTGTAACAGGGCGCATCGAGGGCTTTTCACCTGTCAGTGTGCTGACAGGGTCGATGAGGTTCTCGGGCATATACTGATGACCAAGGTCGCACTCATCTGCATAGCCCTTTTCGGAAGTACAGCCCTCTATCGGGCACTTGCCGATGACCTGTCTGCCGTTGAGGAAACAGCCTGCCTTTTCATCATAGAACTGCATTGTGCTTATTTTGTTCAGCTGACCCTTTTTGTAGAGGGAGTTTATGAACCAGTCGGTGACTTCGGCGTGTATCTCCTTGCTTCTGCCAAGACCCGATGCCGCGAAGATATCAGGTGAGATACCGTAGTCATCGAGGGTCTTCTGCTGTTTGTCATGATTTCTCTGAACGAAATCCGTCAGACTGCCCTCAAACTCGCCGTCAGCGACTTTCTTTCTCCAGCCCTCAGCAATAGGGGAGCCGTAGCAGTCGGTACCGCCCACGAAAAGTACATTGTCCTTGCCTATCCTGTCGCGCAGGAATCTTGCATAGGCATCAGCGAACACGAACATTCCGCCAACGTGTCCGAAGTGCAGTTCCTTGTTGCCGTAAGGCATACCGCCCGTAATTACCGCTCTTTTGGGAAATTCGGGGCGAGGGATCTCAAAAGGCTTTCCGCCCTCTTTATTTTTTGCCATATTATTCATCTCTTTCATTTAATAATTTGATAATAATTTGATCTTTATTTTTAGCAAGTTGTGTTCCAGTTGTAAAAGACGTACATTTCTCCGCATTCAAATATATAGGAAGCATCGTTCCATTCAACAGGCATCACAGCTTCAAAATCATGTGCATTTTCAAGGTCAAGATCAAGAGTAACATTTTCGTTCATGCGCTCTGCTGCGCCATATATAAAAAACTGAATATCCTCTTCTTTTGCAGGCTGAAGATCCATTTTAGCCAGCAGTTCATCACGCCAATCGGGATAGCCGAGGGTCATCTTTTCTATCGCTTTTTCAGCAAACTCTTTTCTGTCAGCGTATCGTGTCTTTGTATCAAACACAATGTATACAGTCTGCTCGCTCTGAGGAACATTGAAAGCTTTGTTTCCGAATTCTATTGCGATCATTGTGCAGCCCTCCTGACTTTCTTGACTATAAGATAAACTGCGGCTGAAACGCCTGTCCATTCTTTCTTTATGAGATCATCGTGGATATATCTTTCTGCACTTTTCTATCTCTGCGCAGTCCTCTTCCGATATCAATATCTCAACTGTTTTTGAGAGGTCGTTGTCAACTATCCTCTCTGCTTTTATCAGTTCGATGACCTTTTCGGCACCTGATACGGCGTTCTCCGTTTCAAGCCACAATGCTATAACATCGCCGTCAACGTAATCATATCCGTTGTCGCGTACTGTGTCACCCGTGTATTCCTCTATCCTGACGGGAAATTCATAGGTGAGGTCAAGGTCGGGATTTTCAAGTTTTGCAGGGTCAAGCATGATTATAATGGTCTGCATGATAACCTCCTGTTATTCCCACTGAACACCCTCATGAGTGTATATCTCACCATCGTCCCCCTGCACCTTAGCACCGAGAAGTTCAGCCAGCTTTATAAAGGGCGTTGCATCTTCCTCGCTAAGCATCTTGAAAGAGGGCGCACCATTTCCGAATATCAGAAAATTCTTCACGCCGTCGGGTCTGGTGTATACTGCGCATTTTTCAAGGCTGATACTAACAGCGCCGTCGGAGAAGCTTCCGTTTTCCACGGCTTCAAAACCATCAGGAAGTGTGAGCTCTTTAACTTCTTCAAAAGTTATGGGCTCTTTATCATAGACCCACAGGTCAGCGCGGGTCAGATGTGCTTCGTATGCCATAGCTTACCTCATAAAAGTAATGATGCCTGTCAAAAATTATGAATTGTGAATTATGAATTATGAATTCATTCAAGCCCACTTGGAGAGTCTTGCCCTTACGATATCCTCGCCCAGCACATGGCTGACTTCGTGGATATCGGGAGCGTTTGCTCTGCCTGTCAGGGCGATACGGAGCATATTTGTGATATGCACGATACTGCCCTTGAACTTCTCGGGCTCTTTCTTGTAATCCTTGGGCTTTACAGCAAAACCGAGTTCCTCGGTGATAGCCTTTACCTTATCGAACCATGCGGAGCTGTCATCACTGTGGTCGTAGCCTGCAAGGTACTTTGCGAAGAATGCCTTGCGTGACTCCTCGTCAGCCTGTTCAGCCATATCGTCCTCGCACTTGAAAGTTTCATCATAGTAGAAACTCATGAAATCGCAAGCCTGTTTCCAGGTCTCAATATCCTTACGGGGCTTTTTGCCGTTCTTGCCGACGTTCAGCGCAGCGATAGTTCTGTCACGGTACTTTTTCAGAAGTTCTGCAAAGTCCTTGTTGTATTCCTCGCACCATGCCAGCCAGTTATTGTATACTGTCTCTGCGTCCATACGTGCGATGGTGTCCTTTGCGATATCACGGAGCTTGTCCATATCAACAAGTGCGCCTGAAATGGACATCTTCTCGATACTGTAAGGGAAGTCCATATACGAAGCATCGGGGTTAGCCGCACGCCATTCCTCATAGTTTGAATTCAGCAGTGTCAGCAGGAACTCCCATACAACATCGTTGGAGATACCCTCCTGCTGATAGTAAGCCAGTGCCAGCTCGGGGTCTTTTCTCTTGGAAAGCTTTCTCTTTATCTGCTTCTCGGGGTCTTCCTCGGAAACATCTATCTTCATCAGAGTTGCTGTGTGGCAGTAGATAGGCTGTTTCCAGCCCAGCTGTTTGAAAAGTTCAACGTGCATCGGCAGTGAGCTTATCCACTCCTCACCGCGGATAACGTGTGTGGAGCGCATCAGGTGGTCGTCCACTACGTGTGCGAAATGGTAGGTGGGTATGCCGTCGCTCTTCAGCAGTACGAAATCTGCGAAATTGCGGGGCATTTCTATCTTGCCGCGGACAGCGTCTTCAACGACTATCCTCTCATTGTTCATCTCGCCCTTGTATCTCAGCACCCAGGGCTTGCCCGCATCGATATTTGCCTTGATATCATCAAGTGTCAGGCTCCTGCTCTTTTCAGCGTATTTGCCGTAGATGCCGGGGTCTTCCTTGTTAGCCATCTGCTCATCGCGGATAGCCTGTATCTCTTCCTCGGTCAGGAAACAGGGGTAAGCCTTGCCCTGCTCAACCAGCTTTTTAGCAAAAACATGGTATATGCCCGCACGCTGACGCTGTCGGTATGGACCGTATGCGCCGTTGTCGCCCTCGGCGGTAGCACCCTCGTCAAAGTGTACGCCAAAGTATTCCATAGCGTTGATAAGAGTTTCAACCGCGCCCTCGACCTCACGCTTGTTGTCGGTATCCTCTATCCTGAGATAGAAAACGCCGCCAGACTGATGAGCTATCCTCTCGGCGATTATAGCGTTGTAAAGGTTGCCCAGATGTACAAATCCCGTAGGGGAGGGGCCTATTCTTGTAACGAAAGCACCCTCGGGCAGATCTCTTTGGGGGTACTTGGCCTCCATATCCTCAGGGGAGGCAGTAACGTCGGGGAACAGCAGTTTAGCTAATGCGAAATTATCCATGTTATCAGATCCTTTTTAAGAAATACCCGTTATCCGCACCACGGACAGCGGGGAAAATATACTATAATATTATATCACATTTCGGGCATTGTGTCAACATCATGGGAACGTGGTACACGGAGACATGATTATTATTTAAAAGAAAGGAGTTTAGAGTTACTATCCTAAAAAACATACTGGACAAACAGACAATATTATGTTATAATAAAATGATAAATGATCGGTCAGATTTATGTTTTGACCTGTATCTGCATAAGATATATCAAACTTTGATTCAAAAAGGAAAGCTTATACATGAAAAAAATCGAGATCTTTACCGACGGTGCGTGCTCGGGCAATCCGGGTCCCGGGGGCTACGGCACGATACTAAGGTTCAATAATATCAGCAAAGAACTTTACGGCGGCGACCCTAAGACTACCAACAACCGCATGGAAATGACTGCGGTAATAAAGGGTCTTCAGGCGCTGAAAGAGCCCTGTGAGATCAAGCTGTACAGTGATTCAAAATACGTGATAGATGCTATAACCAAGGGCTGGGCTGTGGGCTGGAAAAAGCGCGGCTGGGTAAAAGCCGATAAGAAACCCGCACTCAACAGCGACCTGTGGGAGATAATATTACAGCTTCTCGCCGTTCATAAGGTGGAATTCGTATGGGTGAAAGGTCATGCAGGTCATACCGAGAATGAACGCTGTGACGAACTGGCAGTAAAGGGTTCGCAGGAAGCAAGATCACTGGGCGCGTCTTTTGACAAAGTAGTCGGCGAATGATCGCAGAAAGGTTTGAAACTATGGATAAACCCTTTGTTTACGCCGATAATGCGGCGACCACCAACGTTTCCGATAATGCCCTGAATGCCATGCTGCCCTATCTGAAAGAGCAGTACGGCAATCCATCAAGTATTTATACACTGGGCATGGATGCGGCAAAAGCTGTCCTCAACGCACGCAGACAGGTGGCTGAAGCCCTTGGTGCAGCCCGTCCCTCCGAGATATTTTTTACCTCGGGCGGTTCAGAGGCTGATAATCTCGCCATAAAAAGTGCCGCCGAATTCGGCGCAAAAAACGGCAAGCGACATATCATCACCACCAATATCGAACATCATGCGGTTCTTCATACCTGCGAATATCTTGAAAATCACGGGTTTGATGTTACATATCTTCCTGCTGATGAAGATGGTATCGTTTCTGCCGAACAGGTAGAAAATGCCATACGCGAGGACACCGCCTTTGTTTCGGTAATGGCTATAAATAACGAGATAGGAAGTATTCTTCCGATAGAAGAGATAGGTGCGGTCTGCCGAAAGAAAGGTGTTCTGTTCCATACCGATGCTGTTCAGGCAATAGGTCATCAGCATTTTGATCTTAAAAATATGAACATCGATATGCTGTCACTTTCGGGTCACAAATTCCATTCGCCAAAGGGTGTGGGTGCGCTTTATGTCCGCACAGGCACACCTCTCGAAAGCCTTATCCATGGCGGCGCACAGGAGCGCGGCAAGCGTGCTGGCACTGAAAATGTTGCAGGCATAGCTGCCATGGGTGTTGCAATAACCGATGCAGTAGAGTGTATAGATGAACGCAATATCCGCCTTGCGAAAATGCGTGACAGGCTTATTGACGGTATACTTTCCGGGATACCTTATTCTCGTCTGAACGGCGGCAGAGAACGCAGAAGCGCGGGCAACGTGAATATCTCATTCCGAGGTATTGAGGGCGAGAGCCTTATCCTTGCGCTTGATATCAAGGGTATTGCCGCATCTTCGGGCTCTGCCTGTACAAGCGGTTCGATAGACCCATCTCATGTGCTTACGGCGATAGGCCTTAATGAGGAGCTTGCAAAGGGTTCTTTAAGGCTTACACTCGGTGACGGCAACACCGATGAGGATATCGACTATATCCTGGAAGTCCTGCCCGAGACCATAAAGCGTCTGCGCAGTATGTCGCCTATGTGGCAGCGCATCTGCCGCGAAGAGGGCATACCCGATTATACAGTATAATAAAAAGGAAAGTTATTATGGCTAAAAAAAGAGTTCTCGCTGCCATGAGCGGCGGTGTTGACAGTTCTGCTGCAGTTAAGCTGCTGCTTGATGAGGGCTACGAAGTCGCAGGTGCGACTATGCACCTTTATAATAATGAGGATATCGGCGTCCGTGAAAAGACCTGCTGTTCGCTGAATGATGTTGAAGATGCCCGTCTTGTTGCGCTGAAACTCGGCATTGATTTTCATGTCTTCAATTTTTCCGATGAATTCAAACTCCGCGTGATGGATAATTTCGTTGACACCTATCTTGCGGGCGGCACACCAAATCCCTGTATAGAATGCAACAAGCACCTGAAATTCGGCTCTTTTCTCGACAGAGCAAAGCTTCTTGGTTTTGATTTCATCGCAACGGGGCATTACGTGACTTCCCATTTCGATGAAGCAAGCGGAAGATGGCTGCTTAAACGTTCAGCCGACAGGTCAAAAGACCAGAGCTACGTTCTTTACGGCATGACACAGGAACAGCTTTCCCACACACTTTTCCCCGTGGGAGCTATGAACAAGCCCGAGATACGCGCTATCGCCGAAGAGAACGGTCTGATAAATGCTCACAAGCGTGATTCTCAGGATATCTGCTTTATACCCGATGGCGATTACGCAAGCTTCATAACCGAGAGGGCAGGCGAACAGCCCGAGGGCGATATCGTGCTTTCCGATGGCACGGTGCTGGGTCGCCACAAGGGGCTTATACACTATACCATCGGTCAGCGCCGCGGCGTGGGAGTTTCTTACAGCGAACCGCTTTTCGTAACCGCGAAGGATATGGTATCGAACCGACTTATAATGGGTAATGCAGAACAGGTATGCTCAAAAAGGCTCACCGCAGAAGATGTGAATTATATCACCGTTGATAAGCTGACTTCGCCCCTGCGGTGTACCGCCCAGACCCGTTATCACCAGAAAGACGTTCCATGTACTATTTATCCCACTGGTGAAAACAAAGCCGAAGTCGAATTCGATACACCCCACAAGGCAGTATCAAAAGGACAGTCGGTGGTATTCTACGACGGCGAATATGTCATCGGCGGAGGTACTATCAGCGGTACGGAAGTATGAAATTCACCGTAAAAGAGAATATCCCCGCTTCGGATATCAATAGGTTTCTGCCGCCGCAGTTGGTGGGAGTATTCGGCTTTTCAGTAATGCTTTATGGAATGAGAAACAACTATTTAAATCCCAAAACGGAGAATAACAAAAGCTCGTGAGCAATTAAACTCACGAGCTTATTTTTATGCATCAAGCGCTTCTCTTACGCTTGCAACAAATTCACCAACAGGCTCAACGCTGTCTGCACCGTATTTTTCCACGATATTAACTATCGCCGAACCGATGATACAGCCATCGCAGTAATCAGCCATCTTGCGTGCCTGCTCACCGTTTGATATACCGAAACCTATGCAGGCAGGGCAATAATTACCCTCTTTCAGGGGAGCCAGCAGTTCATTGAAATTTGTGCTGATCTCCTTACGTGTACCCGTAACGCCCAGAGATGATACTATGTAAAGGAAGCCCTTGCTTTCCTCGGCTATCATCTTAACACGCTCCTTTGATGTGGGTGCAACAAGATAAATGCTCCTTACTCCTGTCTTTTCGGAGTATTCCTTTACTTCGTCACGCTCCTCGTAAGGCATATCGGGTATTATAACGCCGTCTATCTGAACATTCTTGCAGTTGTTGAAGAACTTTTCCGTACCATAGCGGAAAACAGTGTTCAAGTACATCATAAGCAGTATAGGCTTGTCCGTATTGTCGCGGAGCCTGCTTACAAGCTCGAATATCTGGTCGAGGTTTGTGTTGTGTTTCAGCGATCTCAGTGAAGCACGCTGTATCGTGCCGCCCTCAGCTATGGGGTCGGAGAAAGGTACACCTATCTCAACGATATCACTGCCTTTATCGAACATTTCAAGCACGATCTTTTCTGTGGTGCCAAGGTCGGGGTCACCAGCCGTTACGAAAGTTACAAGTGCTTTTTTACCCTGAGCTTTGAGGTCTTCAAAGCAAGCGTCTATCCTATTTTTCATCTAACTCAACTCCTCTGTATCTTGCTATGGAATAAACGTCCTTGTCGCCTCTGCCCGACAGGTTTATAACGACGATCTGATCTTTGCTCATCTGGGGGATTATCTTCATGGCCGCCGCAACAGCGTGTGCAGATTCTATCGCAGGGATAACACCCTCGGTCTTTGAGAGGTATTCAAATGCCTGAACAGCTTCCTCGTCGGTGATGCTGAAATAATCAGCTCTGCCGATGGAGTGGAGATAAGCGTGCTCGGGACCTATGCCGGGGTAGTCAAGTCCTGCGGAGATGGAATATACTTCGTCTATCTGACCGTACTCGTTCTGTAAGAACAGTGACTTCATACCGTGGAATATACCAAGGTCGCCCTTTGCGATAGTAGCCGCGTGTTCGGGGGTATCAACACCTCTGCCTGCGGCCTCAGCACCGATAAGTCTTACGCCCTTATCGCCGATGAAATCATAGAAAGCACCCATAGCGTTTGAACCGCCACCTACGCAGGCTACAACTGCATCGGGAAGTCTGCCCTCTTTTTCAAGCATCTGTGCCTTTATCTCTTCGCTGATTATCTTCTGGAAATCGCGCACCATTGTGGGATATGGGTGAGGTCCCATAACGGAACCTATGCAGTAGAATGTGGTGTCGATGTTTGAACACCAGTCGCGGAAAGCTTCGTTTATCGCATCTTTGAGGGTAGCAGTTCCGCTGTCAACACCTGTCACCTTAGCACCCAGCAGGTTCATTCTGTAAACGTTCAGGGACTGTCTTTCCATATCGGTTGAGCCCATGTATACTTCACATTCAAGACCCATCAGTGCGCATACGGTAGCAGTAGCAACGCCGTGCTGACCTGCACCTGTTTCAGCGATGATACGCTTTTTGCCCATCTTCTTGGCAAGCAACAGCTGACCCAGAACATTGTTTATCTTGTGGGCACCTGTGTGGTTGAGATCCTCTCTCTTGATATACACCTTAGCGCCGCCGAGATCTTTTGTCATCTTCTCAGCATAATAAAGCATTGAAGGTCTGTTTGCGTAGTCGCGGTAAAGCTCGCGCAGCTCCCTGTTGAATTCAGGGTCGTCCTTGTATTTGTCGTAAGCGGCTTCCAGTTCATGTACTGCTGTCATGACTGTTTCGGGGATATACTGTCCGCCGAAATCGCCGAAGCGTCCTATCTTATCCATTGATCATACCTCTTTCTTACTGTTGAACTCTATTGTTTCAGCGCCGATGAAGCAGTTTATCATAGTACGATATACCGCTTCTGCTATATCGGAATCGGCTCCGTATAACTCTGCCTTTGCACGAACGCCTGCGATGACCTTTTCAACTCTGTCGGGAGCTTTCACATCATCGCTGTTCTTTTTGAAGCCTGCCGCCTGCTTTACATACTGTCCGCGTTCGGCTATCAGCTTCACTATCATATCATCGATGCGGTCGATCTCTTTTCGTACCTCGCCGATGTCATTGCATTTTTTGGTATCGTTTCGTATCATCTCTGTGTCGTCCGGTATGTGGTCGTATACTTTCGTATCTTTTGGTATCATCATAAGCCTTCCCGCAGTTCGTGAAGCTTATTCGTGATACTTTCGGCTCTCATGAGTGTTTCGCCTATCAGCACTGCATCAGCTCCGCCCTCTCGTACAGCTTTCATATCTGCGTTGGTGTTTATGCCGCTCTCGGATACGAACACGGAACCGTCGGGAGCGTAGGGTCTCAGCTTTGAAGCTGTCGCCAGATCAACTTCAAATGTTTTGAGATTTCTGTTGTTCACACCGATGACCATGCCATCACGGTCGAGAGCGTAGCACTGCATCTCTTCCACCGTATGCATCTCACCAAGTACGCTGAGCCCCAGTGTCTTAGCCAGCTTGAAAAGCTTTTCAAAATCAGGTATATCCAGCACTGCCGCTATCAGCAGCACAGCATCTGCACCCAGGGCGGCAGCTTCAAATATCTGGTACTCGTCAAAGATGAAATCCTTGCGCAGTATCGGGATATTCACCGCCTTGCGTATATCTGCAAGATACTGCGAACTGCCCTGAAAATAATGCTCTTCTGTCAGACAGCTTATGGCATTCGCACCTGCGGCTTCGTATTCCTTTGCGAAGTCCACAGGGCGGAAGTCCTCACGGATAAGCCCCTTTGAGGGAGAAGCTTTCTTAACTTCGCATATGCAGGAGAGAGTATCCTTTTTCAAAGCTTTTTCCAGCGAAAGGGGAGTGCGCTCTGTCAGCTGAATCTCAGCCCTGCGGCGCATCTTGTTCAGGGGACAGCGCTCCATTTCGTGTCTCAGCTGTATCCTGCGCTGAGCAACTATATCATCAAGTATCATATATTTATCCTCTGTTTGTAAACTCGATCAGCTTGTTCAGCTGTGCCAGTGCCGCACCGCTGTCAATGGCTTCACGCGCCATTCTTACACCTGCTTCGATGTTGTTTGCCTTTCCGCAGGCATAAAGCGCAGCGCCCGAATTGAACAGTACGATATCTCTCTTAGCGCCCTGTATCTCACCCTTGAGTATTCCCAGCGTGATCGAAGCATTCTCAAGTGCGTCACCGCCGACGATATCTTTCTTCTTAGCGGTTGTAAGACCAACGTCTTCGGGCGTAAGTGTGAACCTGTTTATCTGACCGTTATCGATCTCTGCAAAATAAGTGGGAGCAGATATAGATATCTCATCAAGTCCGTCACTGCCGTATACAACCAGTGAGTGCTTGACACCAAGGTTTTTCAGAACGTTCGCTACGATGTCGATAAGTCTTTCCTCGTAAACACCGATAACGTTGTATTCAGCATTTGCGGGGTTAGCAAGAGGTCCGAGGATATTGAAAACTGTTCTGATACCGCTCTGTGCTCTTACGGGTCCCACGAATCTCATAGCCTTGTGATAGCTCTGAGCAAAGAGGAAGCATACGCCGACTTCATCTATGCAGGCAGCAGCCTTTTCGGGGGTGGAAGCTATCTTAACGCCGAGAGCTTCCAGCACATCAGCCGCGCCGCTTCTTGAAGAAACGCTTCTGTTGCCGTGCTTTGCCACAGCCTGACCGCAGGCAGATACCACAAAGGAAGAAGTAGTGGAGATATTGAAGCTCTGAGCCAGGTCACCGCCTGTGCCGACTATTTCAAGCACCTCGCTGTTGTGAGGAACTTTAGCCATCTTGTCTCTCATACCCTGAGCACAGCCTGTTATCTCGTCGATAGTCTCAACGTTCATTCTCATGGCAGTCAGCAGAGCGGCTGTCTGTGCGTTTGTAGCACGGTCGCCCATGATTATGTCGATAGCATCTCTTGCTTCCTCGCGGGTAAGGTGCTGACCGTCAACAACTTTAGAAATGTAAGACTTCAGTTCTGTTCTTTCGGAATCGGGAAGAACGTTGACCTGTGGTCCTGTGACCTCGATGCCTGCTATCCTAAGGAAGTTTGCGATTATAGCAGAGCCGTATTCCGTGAGTATGCTCTCGGGATGGAACTGTACGCCGTAGGTAGGGTGCTCGCGGTGTTTCAGTGCCATTATCTGACCTCTGTCATCTGTACCGATAACTTCAAGGCAGTCGGGTAGAGTTTCTTTCTCAACTATCAGTGAGTGATATCTTGCCGCATCCACCTTGTTTTTCAGACCCTTGAATATTGGCTGATCGTTGTCGATATCTATGGAAGTCTGCTTGCCGTGCATCTGTTCAGCCGCATGGATTATGTGTCCTCCGAAAGCTTCGGCTATGGACTGATGACCCAGGCATACTCCGAAGATAGGGAGCTTTCCGCTGAAATGTCTTATAGCCTCAACGGAGATACCTGCGTCCTTGGGATAGCAGGGTCCGGGAGATACTACCAGCGCCTGAGGGTCGAGCTTTTCGATCTCCTCAATGGTTATCTCATCGTTGCGTACTACTTTGATATCGGGGTTAAGTACACCGATAGCCTGATAAAGATTGTATGTGAAACTGTCGTAATTATCTATCAAAAGTATCATTTTAATTTACCCCCGTCCTTACAGTCTTGCCGCTTCCTTGACAGCATTTATAACCGCAAGAGCCTTGTTGCAGCTCTCTTCATATTCGTTTTCGGGAACAGAATCTGCGACTACGCCGCCGCCTGCCTGTACATAAGCCTTGTTGTTCTTGAAAAGTACCGTTCTGATAGCTATGCAGGTATCCAGTGAACCGTCAAATGCAAGATATCCGACTGTTCCGCCGTACAGACAGCGCTTTGTGGTCTCCATCTCGTCGATTATTTCCATAGCTCTCACCTTGGGTGCGCCCGAAAGGGTACCAGCGGGCAGTACAGCCATCAGCGCGTCAAGAGGTTTCTTGTCCTCTCTGAGCTTGCCCTTAACATTAGATACTATATGCATTACCTTTGAGTATCTCTCAACCACCATCAGGTCGGTAACTTCAACGCTTCCGAATTCGCTCACCTTGCCGATGTCGTTTCTGCCAAGGTCAACAAGCATTGTGTGCTCGGCTCTTTCTTTGGGGTCGTTGATGAGGCGCTGTTCGTTCATGATGTCCTCATCGTGGGTAGCACCGCGCTTTATAGTGCCTGCGATTGGTCTTGTGACTACCGTTCCTTTTTCTACGCTTACCAGCATTTCGGGAGAAGCACCTGCAAAAGCATAATCTGCGTGCTTGAAGTAGAACAGATAGGGTGAGGGATTTGTTGAACGAAGCATTCTGTAAACATCGAAGCTGTCGGGCGGGTTGTCCATCTCGAATCTCTGTGATGGAACTATCTGGAAGATATCGCCGTCCTTGATGTACTCCTTTGCCTTGCGTACATTTTCAAGGTACTGTTCCTTGCTTATATTCGACCTTACCTCGATATCATCGGGCATGGGCTTTCTCTTCTTTACCTCGGGCTGATAGCTCTTCAGTGCAACTACTATATCAAGAGCGGTCTGCTCGCAGGCAGCGTACTTGGCATCTATATCATCTGTGGAATTGATGTTGAGTATGATAACTGCCTTGTTGCTCAGGTGATCGTATGCCACCAGCTTTTCAAACATGAACAGATCTGCGTCAGCCATTCCGAGATCGTCCTTGGGAATATTTGTAAGCTTCTTTTCAAAGTATCTTACCATATCGTAAGCGAAATATCCCATCAGACCGCCTGTCAGCTTGGGATAGCTCTCAAATCTCGGGGACTTGTGCTCCTCGATGACCTTGGAAAGGAAACCGATTGGATCATCGGTATTTACTTCTACGGGAGCCTTGCCTGCCTGTTTGATAGTCATAACGCCGTTTCTCAGTTCGTATTCAGCTTTGGGATCAATGCCCACGTAGGAATATCTGCCCCACTTATCCTTGTTGTCTACCGATTCAAGTATGAAGCAGTCCTCATACAGTTCGTGCAGGCAATTGAACAGTTGTATCGGAGTGCAGCTGTCCATCAGCAGTTCATAGAAAACAGGAACTGTTTTGTAGCTCTCCAGATATTTTTTTACGTCTTCAAGATTCGGATACAGCATAGTGATTACCTCCATTGTTTAATATCCCAAAGCAAAAACGGCAATAAAAAAAGTCCCATCATCACACATGACTTCAGTCATGGGACGATAGAACCGTGGTGCCACCCATTTTCCCGACAAAAACTGTCGGCTCACAAGGTACGCACTCTTCGGAATGACCTAGAGATCAATACCCCTCCGCACTAACGTAGGGAACACGGCAGGAGATACTCGTAAAAACTTTCGCTCCGCTCCTCACAAATCCATTCACTGTATGCCCTCGTACTGTCTCGCACCCACCGACAGCTCTCTGAAACTCCCTCAAACAGTTACTTACTTTTGCTCACAGGATTTCGTTTATTAAATTTTCTGTTTTGCATTATATTACTTTTTTTACCATTTGTCAAGAGGTTTTCCGAAAAATACAATGTTAACTTTTTGTAAATGTTAGCTTATTCCCGAAAAAATTCTCAAATCACTTGAAAATCTTCCGATAATGAGTTATAATAAATAACAGTATATTTTATCAAAGAAAGGACAGACCATGAAGATATATGCAAACAAAAAGTATCAGACCATAGCGGTGTATGCGGCGATAGTTATCGCCGCCAATGTTCTGCTGGTGCTGGCTCTCAATAACATTTCCGATATACTGGATAGTATCTATCATCTGTTTGATGTCTTGCAGCCTGTAACATGGGGCTTGATAATTGCATTTCTGACGAACCCCGTAATGGTCAGGACAAGCCGATTGATGGAAAAATTATACAAGACAGAGGAACAGAGGCAAAAAGCCTCAGGGTTCATCAAGATCATATCTGTTATTATAACCGAACTGCTTTTCGTCGGGATCGTGACAGGCATTGTGGCGATAGTAGTCCCCGAACTTATAAAATCCGTTATTGAGATCTTTGATAATTCAGGTTCCATAGCCGAGAGTATCCAGAAATGGATCAACAAGGTGTTCCGCAACTATCCGGCTCTTGAAAAGGCGGCTACGAACTGGCTGTCCGATTTCAATACAGATGTTGGTACTATCTACGATAAACTCAAGCCCATGCTTGAAAATATTCTTTCGGGTGCATGGGAAATAGTTACAGTTGTCAAGAACTTCCTGCTGGGTCTTATAGTATCTGTTTATATGCTTTGCAGCAAGGAAAAACTTCTGGCACAGTTCAAGAAGATAATCATTGCCGTTACCAAAAAGCGCACCTGCGAAAAAGTTATGGCTGGATTCGAGCAGGCGAACAGCGTATTCTCGGGCTTCATCACAGGCAAGATAATCGACTCCATCATCATTGGTCTGATATGCTTCATAGTCCTTACCATAATGAGTATGCCCTACGCTACGATGATAAGTGTTATGATAGGTATTACCAACATCATACCTTTCTTCGGACCGCTGATAGGTGCAGTTCCCACCAGCCTGCTGATACTCCTTGTCGATCCGAAAAAGTTCATCATCTTTGTAGTTTTCGTAGTAGTGCTTCAGCAGTTTGACGGCAATATCCTGGGTCCCAAGATATTGGGCGATTCCACGGGTCTTCCGGGATTCTGGGTGCTGATGTCACTGATCCTCTTCGGCGGTATATTCGGTTTCGGCGGAATGATTCTTGCAGTCCCCACCACCGCTCTTCTTTACAGCTTCATAAGAGGTTCAGTAGAGGAAAAGCTTCGTAACAAGAAGCTTCCCACAAGCACCGATTACTATATGAAAGATGTTCAGCATCTCTATAAAAAGCCCCCTGAGCGAACTCCGCTCACCGCCGAGGAACTTCTTGCCCTTGATATCCCATCGATAGACGAAGTCAACGAAGTCAGCCCTGAGGAACAGGGCGAAGTTATTGATCTCATAGAAAAATAATTGATCCAACGCCGCTGCCGATAAAAAGGCAGCGGCGTTTTTTATGCATATCCGCCTTAGCCTTTGCATATCTATTTACCATGGACAAGCAAAGGAGTGTTGATATGCTTCAAAGATCAGAACTTGAAAACTCGCTGAAACTTCTTCCGTCACATCTTGCAGTCATGCTTGAAAATCTGCCGAGGGATATTTCCTCAAAGATCTGCGAGATACGTCTGCGCACAGGCAGACCCCTAACACTTACTTTAACGGACACGACCATTATCCCTGACCGTGAGATGACAGTTACCCCTAAAGATATCGAACTTACTGCCGCAAGGGCTTTCAGATACTCTATGCACAGCAGTGCGGCACAGTTATGCGAGGGTTATGCAGTGTGGAGCGGTGGTATAAGAGTGGGTATATCTGGTACAGCTTCTTTAGATGGCGGCAGGGTCATAAACGTCAGGGATATATCTTCGCTGAATATCCGTATCCCTAGGGAGATAACAGGCTGTGCCGATGAAATATTCAATAGCTGTTTTAACGTTCGACCAATATCTCTTCTTATTGCTGGCGAACCTTCATCGGGCAAGACCACATTCCTGCGAGACCTTGCCCGATCATGCGGCGGTATTTACAGGACAGCCATAATTGACGAACGCAGTGAGATCGCAGCGACGGTATCGGGTGTGCCAACAAATGATGTAGGTATCATGACAGATATCTTTGATCGCTACCCACGCAAAGCCGCGATAGAAACGGCAGTGCGCGTCATGTCTCCTCAGGTGCTGATCTGTGACGAGATAGGTTCTGCGGAGGACATAGCATCACTTGAATACATCTGTGATTCGGGGGTAGCGCTGATAGCTACCTGTCATTGCGGGAGCCTTTCTGAATTGTCTGACAAGCCGAACATCTCAAAATTTCTTGCCCGCGGTATTTTCGATACTGTCCTGCTGCTGAAAGACCGCGCTGTACATGATATACGAAATGCAGGTGATCTGCTGTGCTTGGCGCGATAGGCTTTCTGCTGCTGACAGCGGCAGGTGCGGCGGCGGGGGAAAACGCGGTGTATCTCCTGAAAAAGCGAGAGGAAGAACTTCGTGAACTCAGTGCACTGATGTCGCAGATAGATATCTGCCTTACCTCCTGCCGCCTTGATACAGCAGGGATATTTCGGCGCATATCCTCCGAAAAGGGAAGTTATAATGCCCTCTTTACATCGGAAGACGTTAATATCACCGAATGTGTATCATCACGCATAAGGTCGAGCGGGCTTGAGATGTGCGAAGCTTTTGCCGATCTTATCGCCCGTTTCGGCAGTACCGATCTTGATGGTCAGCTGGCGCAGAATGCTTTATTTACAGCCGAAGTCAGTGCCGCACTGGAAAAGGCTCACGACAAAAGAGAAAAATACACCAGGATATACAGGGCTGCGGGCATCTCCGCGGGACTGACCGCCGCTCTTATCCTGATATAGGTGAAAATCATGGAAATAGATCTCATATTCAAAATAGCCGCCGTGGGCATAATCGTGGCGGTGCTCAATCAGCTGCTGAAACGTGCCGAGCGTGACGAACAGGCTATGATGACAACACTGGCGGGGCTTGTTGTGGTGCTGATGATGGTGGTCAGCAAGATAGGGGAGCTGTTTGATACGATAAAGAATATATTCGGACTGACCTGATGAATATTGTTATAATATGCGCTTTTGCAGTGGTATCTGCTATTATATGCAAGAGTGTCGGAAATGACCGCAGTATCGCACTTGTGCTGACCCTTGCCGCCTCTGCTGTGATATTTATGAAAGTCGCAGGTTCCATGGGCGGACTTATAGCACAGATGAGGTCGCTTTTTTATGCGCAAGGCGGTACCGACCCCGAGTATATCCGAATACTGCTGAAAGGGCTCGGGATATGCTATATAACGAGTTTTGCATCGGGCATCTGCCGCGACAGCGGGGAATCGACTTTAGCCGAGCAGACAGTTCTTGCTGGCAAAACAGCCTTATTGCTGATCATATTGCCGATGCTGGAAACTCTGATAGGTATTGTCAGAACACTACTTATGTGAGGCCGTGAAATGAAAAGGATAATTACAGCTGTTTTGGTCACAGGCATGATGTTCATATTCTGTATGCCTGCCTGTGCATCATCTGCCGAAAGCGGATTTGCCCGCCTGAAAGATCAGATAAATAATGAACTCACCCGCGCCATTGATGAAGATACAGCCCGCGATATGGACGAGCTCGGTGTGTCGCCTTCAGAGCCTGCAGAAGTTGAAAAACTTGATATGCGAGGATTTTTCGGCTGGCTGTGGGTTAGGTTTCGTGAGGTGCTCTGTTCACCCGCTGTTATGCTTGGCAGGATACTTGCTGTATCACTTCTCTATTCTGCCGTGACCTTTCTCACCACCGAAAACCGCGAATTAAGCTCAGTGTATGGGAATATCTGCGTTATTGCTGTTGTGACTGTTATGGCTGAAACACTGTCGTCAAGCTTTTGTGCTTTGCAGGACTCCATTGCTTGTATAAACAAGTTCATGCTGAGTTACATACCTGTGTTTTCGGCTGTTTCCGCCGCAAGCGGCAGTCCCGCGACTGCGGGGGCATACAGTTCCTCTACGGTGCTTTTGTGTGAAGTAACTGAGTTCATTGCATCGGGAGTGTTGATACCCTTTATGAGTGCATTTATGGCGATAGCCCTTGTTTCGGTTTTGAATACACACGTAAAGCTTTCGGGGGCGGCAGATGCTATCCGCCGCTTGACGACATGGCTGCTGGCGGCGCTGATGCTGGTATTTGTGGGACTTCTCACTATACAGGGCATCACCTGTTCTGCGGCAGATTCTGTTGCGGCAAAGACGGTTCGATTTACAGCTTCAAGCTTTAT
Source organism: Ruminococcus albus AD2013 (assembly GCF_000526775.1). Classification (NCBI taxonomy): domain Bacteria; kingdom Bacillati; phylum Bacillota; class Clostridia; order Eubacteriales; family Oscillospiraceae; genus Hominimerdicola; species Hominimerdicola alba. The sequence continues at coordinate 1,081,949 of NZ_JAGS01000001.1, read as the reverse complement.
TCCCGTGATCGGAAGTTCTGTCTCGGACGCCTATCTTGCTGTCAAAAGTGGTGTTGGCGTCATCAGGGCTGCGGTTGGCGGATTTGGAATGGCGGCGGTATTCCTTATCGCCCTCAGACCTTTTCTGCTTATCTTCTCAATGCGGCTTACTCTCTGGGCGGGCAGGATAGCCAACGATTTCCTTGGTCTCAGAACAACGGCAGAACTCCTGAAAACGATAGATCATGTTATGTCCGTGGGCGGCAGTATCCTTATAGCGATAACATCGGCTTTTATCATCGCAACTGCGGCAGTGCTGTCTTTTATGACCATGGGGTAACAGAATGAATGTAGTAAGAAACGTAATAAGCACAGCCTGCTTCATGGGAATAATAACCATGATGACTGATATGATATCCCCTGCAGGTCCAATGAAAAAGAATCTCATGTCCCTGCTTGGACTGATGACCTTGCTGGCGGTTATCTCTCCCTTTGTTTCATCGGGATTCAGACTTACTCTAAACGATATTGACTTGTCCGCTGACATTGAACTTGAAAAAGCACATACTACGGCTGATGTGGAGGAAATATTTCTCGATGAAGCAAGATCTCGCTGTGATGAATATTTCACCGATCTGCTGAATAAGAATGATATCAGTGGAGCAAAAGTCAGTACAAAGCTGATCGTGACCGAGGATAACGAAGTCGGGATAACCGCTGTTGAAGTAATACTTACAGACGAAAGTTACGCAGAAGAAGTCCGTCGGCTTATTTCGGCAGAGGTGAGCGGTACGGAGATAATTATAGGAAAGGCGGAAGATGAAAAAGCTGATTCAACAGTTGGCGGATAGGCTGAAGAAAAGCCCTGACAGGCTGAAAATTGCTGTTGTTCTCGGGGCGGCGGGAATGCTGATGATATTGCTTTCGGAGTTTGTTCCCGATAGTAAGGAGAAGCCGGAAAAAGCAATTTCGCAAACAGAAACCACCGAGAGTGACGATTTTAAAAAGCGCACAGAATTGGAACTCAAAGAACTTCTTGAACAAATAGATGGCGTAGGGGAGTGCGAGGTCATGATATCTATTGAAAGCGGCACCGAGTACGTCTACGCCGAGAATATCAGCAGATTTTCCGAGGATAATGCTGACCGCCGAAGCGAGAAGCTTGATGAAGATATCGTCATTACCGAAAACGACGGGACAAGACAGCCGCTTGTCAGAAAGATAATCGACCCGCAGATAGGGGGAGTTGTCATCGTGTGTGATGGAGGAGGGAACATAAGCATAAATGAACGTGTGCAGAAAGCAGTTTCGACCGCCCTGAACATTTCATCAACAAGGGTTTGTGTAGAAGCTAAATGCAGATAGACGGAAAAGAGGTACATAATCATGAAAAAACCGAGTTTTGTTATAGGCAAAAAACAGATAGTCCTTGCGGGTATGACACTAATGCTGGGCATAGCAGTCTACGCGAATTACGCAGTGACTTCATCGGGCAGTGAGATAAAGACAACCGATAAGATAGAGAAGCACAGCGATGAATATGGTGAAGCCGAACTTGTCAGCGCTGATAAAAATACCAGCGATTATTTTGCACAGGCACGTATAGACAGAATGAATGCAAGGGACGAAGCCAAGGAAACTTTAAAGACCATAATAAACGGCGGTGACGCCACCGAGGAAGAAAAAGAAGTCGCTGCCGAAGAAGCTGCCGCCATGACAGGTCTTATGGAATCGGAAAACAAGATAGAATCACTTGTAAAGGCGGCAGGATTTACAGACTGTGTATGCTACCTTGACGGTGATAACGCAAACATAGTAGTCAAGGCGGGTTCGGAAGGTCTTATAGCAAGTGAAGCCGCACAGATAAAGGATATCCTTTTGAGTGAGGTATCTGTACCCACCGAGAATATTCGTATATTTGATGTTGCATGATATAAATGAAAAAAACGTCCGTACCCTGACGTAATGTTTTGGGGTGCGGGCGGTTTCTTTGGTACATTTTTGCAGCGATGCTGTTTTGGAGTGATACGACTTGATACGAAATGATACGACCTTATACCAAATTATACGGTCGTATAGATTTGCTATATTGTTAATACCAAAAGAATTAGCTGCATACTTTTCGGTGCAAAAGATACATGATAAGCCCCGGCGGTATGTGTTCGTATCGTTAACGCCTGATGTTTAATGCGAAAAAATGCGCGTTATATCTTTACTTTTGCAGAAAAATATGTTATAATACTTTCAAGTATACAAATAAAGGGGCTCATGTCCCGCTGAATATTTTACGGGAGGTATCATTATGTCAGAAAACACAGGCAAAGTCGAGAAAAGTCTCCATATAAATCAGGACGTTATCGCCCAGATAATCACAAACTCCATGGCTGAGGTCGAGGGAGTTTACGGCGTAGCACCGGTTATGAAGACCCCCAGACAGATCTGGCTCAGACAGGAAAGTGTGGGAAATATCAGGATAGGACTCGTTGACGATGTTCTGTCCGTTTCTATAGGTGTCATTCTCAACAACGGCACCAATGCGATAACCGCTGCCGAGATGATACAGGAGCAGGTCAAGAGTGCTGTGCAGACAATGCTGGGACTCACCGTTGCCAAAGTAAACGTAACGATCTGCGGCGTTCATTTCAGTGAAGACTGATACCGCTTTAAAAAATATATCAGAATAATTATTGTTAGGAGTGTTTGTGTGGCAGGAAGACGAGAAGTAAGACAGGCTGCTTTTCTGCTGTCTTTTGAAAAAATGTTTTTGGACGATGATCTGGATAAGATATTTGAGAGTGCCGAGGAACTTGGTGAATTCATACCCGTGAACGATGAGGTAAAGACCCTTGTGCGCAGTATATTCGATAAGCAGGAGGAGCTTGATTCCATAATATCGAAGTATTCCGACAAGCGCGCTGTCAGCCGTATACCAAAGGTGGATCTTACCGCGCTGAGACTTGCTATATACGAAGCGCTCTATGATGAAAAAGTACCTGTGAACGTTGCGATAAGCGAGGCTGTGGCTCTTACGGAGAAATACGCTCTCGAACCCGATATTGCATTCGTTAACGGTCTCCTGGGTTCATTTGCAAAGGATATCAAAAAGGACGAGGATTGATGGGCGTATACTTAGGTATAGACACAAGTAATTACAGGACGAGCTGTGCGCTGTATGACAGCATTACGGGAGAAGTAAAGTCGTGCAGACAGCTTCTTACCGTAAAAAAAGGCGAGCGCGGATTAAGGCAGTCGGACGCGGTTTTCCACCATACTAAACAGCTTCCCGCCCTTATGGAGGAGCTGTTTTCGGACAAACCTCTGCTTTCGGGCTGTGCTTATTCATATGCCCCGAGAGAGGTGGAGGGCTCTTATATGCCCTGTTTTCTTGTGGGTGAAAACGTGTGCAGAGCTGTATCAGCAGCTGTTGGTCTGAAGCCTGTGCGCACCTCTCACCAGAAAGGTCATGTGCTGGCGGCACTCTATTCCTGCAAAAAGCTCGGACTTCTTGATAGCGGCGAACCTTTTCTTGCGTTCCATGTCAGCGGCGGTACTACCGATATGCTGCTGTGCCGAGGGGACAAGGAAAAGGTCGTTTCTTTGACAGAGGCAGGACATTCGGATGACCTTAAAGCGGGTCAGTGCATTGACAGACTTGGCGTTAGACTTGGTCTGGATTTTCCCTGCGGCGAGGAACTTGAAGAGCTTGCCCGCAAAAGCAGCAGGGACTTTAAGATAAGGCCATCGGTAAAATGGCTTGACTGTTCGCTTTCGGGGGTCGAGAACAAGTGCGTTCAGATGCTTGAAAAGGGCGAATCTCCCGAGGATACTGCGAAGTTCTGTCTGGACTATATCTGTGAGACCATCTCGGCGATGACAAAGGCGGGTCTTGAAAAATACGGTGAAATGCCCGTTATCTACGCAGGCGGCGTCATGGCGGACAAGCTTATTGCTGATAAGCTTTCCGAAAGATTTGACGCATATTTTGCTGCGCCCGAATTTTCGGGAGATAACGCAGTCGGCATTGCACTTTATGCCGCCATGAAAGGAAAAGAGCAATGAGTGTTCTGACAGTCAGTCAGCTGAATAAATTGCTGGCATTCAAGATAAAGCAGGAGCTTAAATTCAAAGGTGCGGCTGTCAAGGGCGAGATATCGAACTTCAGCATTCATTTCAAGACGGGTCATGCCTTTTTTACGATAAAGGACGAAACCAGTTCCATAAAGTGCATCATGTTCGCTGGGCGGGTAAAAAAGCTGAAAGCACTCCCCGAAAACGGCATGAGCGTACTTGTCATGGGCGATGTTGAAGTATATGAGCGTGAGGGCTCATGTCAGATAATCGCCACCGAGATTGCTGTTCTCGGCAGTACGGGCATAGCTTTTGCTAAGAACGAACTTCTGAAAGACAAGCTGAAAAAACTGGGCGTGTTCGACCAGTCGAAGAAAAAAGCCATACCCATAGTGCCGAAAAAACTGGCGGTGGTAACATCGGCAGACGGTGCTGCTTTGCAGGATATCTTAAATATCGTGGGCAGACGTTATCCTTTATGTACCGTAGAAGTCTATCCTGCCACGGTACAGGGTGATACAGCACCCGCTTCTGTTGCGGCGGCGCTGAAGTCAGCTGATAAAAGCGGTGCGGATACCATAATACTTTCAAGGGGCGGCGGTTCTTCCGAAGACCTTGATGCTTTCAATTCTGAGACAGTTGTAATGGCTGTGGCAGATTGTGTAACACCCGTTATCTCTGCTGTCGGTCACGAAACGGATACCACTCTTGCCGACTACGCCGCCGACATGCGGGCACCTACCCCCTCTGCGGCAGCCGAACTTGCAACTCCCGATATAGTGGATATGTATGCCGCGGCTAATGTTATGAAAGCAAGGCTGGATTCCGCTTTTGGTATGTATCTTCGCGGCAGGATGATCGAGATCGAAAAGCTTGATACAAGGCTCAGGGCTTCATCGCCGAAACGTCGGCTGAAAGAATCCGAAAAGCGCTTTGAAGAAGCCGAGAGCAGACTTCGTATGCTGATGGATAACAAGCTGAAAGTCTGCGAGCTGAACCTTGACAGGGCATCGGCACAGCTGAGGACACTAAGCCCCTTCAATGTTCTGGGCAGAGGATATGCCCTGGTGGAAAGCGGCGGTACAGCTATTACCTCTGTGAAGGACATCAAAGAGGGTATGGAGATCAGCATACGTTTCGCTGACGGTACAGTTACAGCTGTAACAACCAAGATAAATGACCGAAAGGCTGATATAAATGACATTTGAAGAAAATCTGCAAAGGCTTGAGGAGATAGTCTCTCAGCTTGAAAGCGATAAACTCCCTCTGGATAAGGCGCTTGAACTTTATAAAGAGGGCGTGAGTCTAACGGCGGACAGCAAAAAAGCTCTGGAAAATGCCAAGCTCACGGTAAAAACTATGAACGGAGAAAATACTGATGACTGATAGACATGAACAGCTCTTGCAGGCTTATGCCGAAAAAATAAATGAAGAGCTGTTGAAATTCACTGAAAATAAGCCCGAGCTTCAGAGCTCAGTACTCGAAGCAATGGAGTATTCACTGAGCGCAGGGGGCAAAAGGCTGAGACCTGTACTGATACTTGAATTCTACCGTATGTGCGGCGGAGATGATATAGATAAAATGGTGAAGCTTGCCTGTGCGGTCGAGCTTATACACACATATTCCCTTATCCACGATGACTTGCCCTGTATGGACAATGACGATTTCCGAAGAGGAAAGCCTTCATGTCATAAGGCTTTTTCGGAGGAGATAGCTCTGCTGGCGGGTGATGCGCTGAATACCCTCGCTTTTGAGGTGATCACCGACTGTGCGATGGAAGGCACTATATCCGCCGAAACAGCAGTAATGCTCATATCTGTGCTATCCAAAGCCATCGGTACCGACGGTATGATAGGCGGTCAGGTAATCGACCTGCAGACCGAGGAAGAAGTTATCGACATTGAGACACTCAATACCCTGCAATCCTGCAAAACAGGTGCTCTTATAGAGGCCGCCTGCGTTATGGGCGTTATACTTTCAGGCAGAATGGAGTATATCCCCGCTGCCGCCGAGTATGCACAGGCTATGGGCAGAGCGTTCCAGATAGTGGATGATATACTTGATGTTACAGGCACTTTTGAAGAGCTTGGCAAGCCCATCGGCAGCGACAGCGAACAGCACAAGAACACCTACGTTTCTCTGCTGGGCCTTCAAAGATCGAGACAGAAAGCCGCACAGCTGACCGTTACCGCTCTTGGTGCCCTGAAGAAATTTGAAAACAACGAATTTTTGTTTGAGCTCACACAGGAGCTGCTTGATAGACGCTCATGATCTCAGCGAAGGGAGTTTGAAGATTATGGCAGATAAAAAAGCAGATCTATTCAGTCTCGATTTGCCTGCAGACCTTAAAAAGCTGTCATACAGCCAGTGTGACGAGCTTTGCAGACAGATACGAACTCTACTTATAAAGACAGTTTCCAAAAACGGCGGACACCTTGCCTCAAATCTCGGCACGGTAGAACTTACGGTGGCTCTTCACAGGGTCTTTGAATCACCCGAAGACAAGATAGTCTGGGACGTGGGACATCAGGCGTATACCCATAAGATACTGACGGGCAGGCGCGACAGCTTTTCCACACTGCGTAAAGAGGGCGGTATCTCAGGCTTTTGCCGTCCCGATGAATCAAAGCATGACGCTTTTATCAGCGGTCACAGCTCTAATTCCATATCTGCGGCGCTGGGTATTGCCTATGCCAACAAGCTCAAAGGCGACCCGCATCATGCGATAGCAGTTCTTGGTGACGGTGCCATGTCGGGCGGACTGAGTTTTGAGGGTCTTAACAATGCGGGTAAAAGCGATACGAACATCATTGTTATACTTAATTACAATGAGATGTCCATCTCGCGCAACGTGGGCAGTATGGCAAAGTATCTTGCAACCTTGCGTACAAAGTCATCTTATAAAAGAACGAAAACAGCCGTACAGAGAGTGCTTGATGCTACACCTGTTGTTGGTCAGCCTGTCAAGAACGTGGTGAAGTCCTCAAAGAAAGCTTTTAAGAATATGCTGCTTCACAGCACCATGTTCGATGAGCTGGGTTTTGAGTTCATCGGACCTCTTGACGGTCATAATATAGAAGAGCTTGAAGCAGGACTTCGTGCCGCAAAAGCCGTGAATAAGCCTGTTTTTGTTCATGTAAATACTGTCAAGGGAAAGGGCTATGCACCTGCCGAAGCTAATCCCGGGGAGTTCCACGGTGTGGGTTCATTTGAGATATCCACAGGCAATCCCGATGTTGTCAGCGCTGACAGTTTTTCCACTGTTATGGGCAAGGAACTCTGCAGGCTTGCAAGGGCAGATAAGCGCATTTGTGCAGTTACAGCCGCCATGAAATACGGCACTGGTCTGCAATATTTTGCCAAAGCTTTTCCTAACAGATTTTTCGATGTGGGCATTGCCGAGGAACACGCGGTAACATTCTGCGGAGGTCTTGCCGCCGCAGGCATGATACCTGTTTTTGCAGTGTATTCCACATTTTTGCAGAGAAGCTACGATCAGCTTATCCACGACCTTGCTATCGGCGGACTTCACGCGGTTATCTGCGTTGACCGTGCAGGCATTGTGGGCAGTGACGGCGAGACACACCAGGGCATTTTTGATATCTCTTTCCTGACTGCCGTACCGAATGTCACAATATATTCTCCGTCGGATTATCAGGAACTCAGGCTTTGTCTTAAAAAAGCAGTATTTGAAGAAAAAGGCATAGCAGTTGTACGATATCCGAGGGGAAAAGAAGTGTCAAGCTGTGGTCTTGACACTATCAGAACTACAAATCACCTCATCAAAAATGGCGGAAATACCTTGCTTGTAAGCTACGGCAGACTTTACAGCAACGTATGCAAAGCCGCCGATATATTAAAGAAAAAGGGCATAGTGTGTGATACTTTGAAACTTGTCAAGGTATTTCCCTTGTCGGATGAGATCGTAAAGATCGCCAAGGGCTACGACAAAGTGCTTTTCTTTGAGGAAGCTTATGCCGACGGTTCTATCTCCGAAAAGTTTTCCGCTTTGTGCGGAAATGTTGAAGCCTTTAATATCAAGGGCTTAGTCCCTCACGGCGAACCAAATACACTGCTTGACGAACTCGGTCTGTCCGCAGAAAAGATAGCACAGACAGCCGAAGAGAGGATATAAGATGAGATTAGATGTCTACCTGACAGAGAATGGCATATCCAAAAGCAGAGAACGTGCCAAGACGATGATAAAATCCGGCTGCGTAAAGCTTAACGGCGCTGTCTGTTCAAAACCCGCCGCAGAGGTTGGCGAGGGCGATACAGTTGAGGCAGATGACAGCAGCTTTGATTATGTCGGCAGAGGTCTTATAAAACTGGAGACCGCATTTCAAGCCTTTCAACTTGACATAAATGGACTTGTCTGCGCTGATATCGGTGCATCAACAGGGGGATTTACTCAGTGTATGCTCAAACGCGGCGCAAAGCTTGTCTATGCCGTAGATGTTGGTCGTGACCAGCTGGACAAAGTTCTTCTTGAAGATGATCGTGTGGTCAATATGGAAGGTGTAAATGCAAGATACTTGACATCTTCTGATTTCCCGGAAAAACCTCAGTTTATCAGCGTTGATCTTTCGTTTATTTCTTTGACACAGGTGATGCCTGCGCTGGTATCGTGTCTTGATAACGGCGGAAAAATGGTTGTGCTGATAAAACCGCAGTTTGAAGCAGGGAAAGCTGCGCTTAACAAAAAAGGCATAGTCAGGGACAAAAAAGACCATCTTCGCGTTCTGCGCGACATGACTGCATTTTTCACAAGCTGTGGGCTTTCGGTAGTCGGCATAGTACCCTCGGGCATAACAGGCGGGGACGGCAACAGGGAATATCTTGCATATCTTATAAATGACGGACGGGCTGCCGCTGCATCTATTGATTTGAAAAAGCTCGTTGATAACGCTTTTTTAGTAGGTGAGTAATATGAAAGTTTTTTTGTATCCCAATCTGGGTAAAAACAATTGCGCTGAATATACTGTTGAAGCCTGCAATATTCTTCGCAGCTGCGGCATAGGTTTTTCGGTCAGCGAGAAATATAAAGACGTTTTTGCCGATGTAAACGGTATGGTATTCGGCAGTACAGAGGAATGCATGGATAACGCTGATATCATCATCGCCATAGGCGGTGACGGAACTATACTCAAATGCGCAGGCAGAGCTTCAAGGCTCAAGACCCCTATCCTCGGAATAAACTGCGGCAGACTTGGCTTTATGGCTTCACTGGAACATTCCCAGCTTGACCTTCTGCGAAATCTCATCGAGGGCAAATATACCGTCAGCCGACGCATGATGCTGGAAGCTTCTGCAAGCGGGGAAGAAGGCACATATTCCGCACTTAACGATGTTGTTGTGTCAAGGTCTGATGACTGCAAGGTCTCGGATTTTGAAGTCGTAAAGGACGGTCAGATAGTTTCGCTGATCCGTGCTAACGGCGTAATTTTCTCTACTGCCACAGGTGCTACAGCCTATTCGCTGTCGGCAGGTGGAGCGATAATCGAACCCGAGATGGAATGTATCGAATTCACGCAGATATGCCCACATACGCTGTTTGCAAGGTCGATGATATTCTCCGCTTCAAGCAAGATCAAAGTAAAGTGCCACACGGCAGACAATGCCCACGTTCATCTCAATGTTGACGGCAATATCGTTTACAGATTGTCCGACGGAGATGAGATCAATATCCGCCGTGCAAAGGAGAGCCTTGATATCATAGATATCTGCGGAGGAAGCTTCTTCTCGTCGGTAAATACTAAGCTTATGAGACCTCTAAAGGATACGGAGGGATGATTTATGAAGACTGATCGTCATGAACTTATTCTCAAACTCGTTCAGGAAAGAGTTATAGATACTCAGGAAAGCCTCAGGGAGGCTCTTGAAGAGAACGGCATGACCGTCACACAGGCTACGCTTTCAAGGGATATCAAGGAGCTTTCGCTGATAAAAGTCAGTAGTGAACTCGGCGTAAGCAGATATGCAGTTCCACGACTTAGCAAAGAGGGTCTTGACCGTGGAAGCAGCGACACTCTCAGGCTTCTCCACAGCTCGGTCATCTGCGTCGATCACGCTATGAATACGGTCGTCATCAAGTGCCATGTGGGTATGGCGCAGGCTGTCTGCGCTAAGCTCGATACCACCGATATCGAGAATTCCGTCGGCACTATTGCGGGCGACGACACCATCTTTATGCTCATGAGGACCCAGAAAGATGCGGAAAGACTGGTTCGTGAGCTCAATACCATTTTGTACAGCAAGGACGAAAAATAAATGTTAAGAGAGCTTTATATCGAAAATCTTGCAGTTATTGAAAAAGCATCCATCGGCTTTACCGAAAGCTTCAACGCTTTCACTGGCGAAACGGGTGCAGGTAAATCGATACTTATAAACGGCATAAACGCTATCCTCGGTCAGCGAGTTACTAAGGATATTGTCCGCACCGGGGCAGATAAGGCTGTTATTTCGGGACTTTTCACCGATATCGGCGAGACTGTTCTTAAACAGCTTGAAGAAATGGGTGTTGACTGTGAGGACGGTCAGCTTTCTCTGACCCGTGAGATACGTTCCGACGGCGGAAGTATCGCAAGAGTAAATCAGCGGGCTGTGAATGTCTCGCTTCTTAGGGATATCGGCGATCTTCTCGTGAATATCCACGGTCAGCACGATAACCAGATACTCATGTCACCCGAAAAACATATCGATATCCTTGACGGCTATGCAGGCTCGGAAGAACTTATCGCCGATTACAGAAAGTCTTTCCGTGAATTACAGCACGTTGCAAAAAAGATAAACGACCTCCGAAAAGAAGCGGGCAGAAAGGAAATGCGCATCTGCGAGCTTGAAGATATCATAGCCGATATCCGTGTCCTAGATATCACCGATCCCGATGAAGAAAAGCAGATAGCTGCCGAGCTTGAAGTTTCAAAGAATGCGGTCGCTATTTCCGAAGCGGTCTACGCAGCTCAGCTTATGCTTTCGGGAGATGACGATACAGAGGGAATATCCGAACTTGTATCTGAGTGTTCTGATAAAATTGACGGCTACACCGATATCATGGCAGAACTTGCTCCGATCAGTGAGAGGTTGAATTCCGCCATTATCGAACTCGATGATATCTCGGGTGAACTAGCATCAGTCCTTGATAAGCTTGATGTCGATCCCAAGCGCTTTGATTGGCTCAATCAGCGTTCAGATGACCTGCGGAAGATATGCAAAAAGTACGGTCCCGAGCTCAGCGATGTAATATCCACTCTTGAAAAAAGCGAGGAAGAGCTGGAGATACTCAGCAGTTCCGAGCAGAACGTCAAGGAACTTGAAGCAGAAAAAGACCGTCTGTTGGCAGAGGTATCACATAAGGCAAAGACCCTCTCGGATTTCCGCAGAGCCGCTGCCGAAAGATTTGTAAGTCAGGTAACAGGGGAGCTTGAATTCCTGAATATGCCCAGTGTAAAGCTGGTGGTTGGTCAGGAGACAGGAAAACTGACCCAGAACGGTATGGATAATATCGAGTTCCTGATATCAGCTAATATCGGTGAAGAACCTCGTCCTATTGCGAAGATAGCTTCGGGCGGTGAACTTTCAAGAATAATGCTCGCCCTCAAAAGCGTACTCGCTGAAAAGGATTCTATCGACACCCTTATTTTCGATGAGATAGATACAGGTGTCAGCGGAAGAGCCGCACAGAAGATAGGCTTGAAACTCCGTGAGATCTCAAAACACAGGCAGGTGCTGTGCGTTACTCACCTTGCTCAGATAGCTGTCATGGCAGATAATCACCTGCTCATTGAGAAAAATATAGTGGGCGACAGAACAGTCACCGCCGTGAGAACTCTCGCACATGAGGAAAGAAAGTACGAGATAGCAAGGATAATGGGCGGAGATAATATCACTGAGCTTATGCTTGAAAACGCCGATGAACTGCTCTCGGCTGTAAAATAATTGCAGTTTTCGGCACATTTATTATGATATTTTATTCAAAGGCAGAGTTTATCTGCCTTTTTTCGTGGTCATTTTGTTAAATTTACGAATATTTGTTGACTTGAATTGAATTTAATGGTATAATAATTATATCTATGAAGTGAAGGGAAGATGTTTTATGAAAGTTATGCTGATCGCTCATACACCCGAACCTGAAAAGATAATCGCGACAGCTGCAAAGCTTTGCTATTCAAGCAGCGATATTGGTTCTCTTAAAGACGGTCTTACTGAGGAAAAAACAGCTGAGTTCGTCAATATGCTGGCTTCCATCGGACATGAGAGCGTTATGGAGCACGTAAGCTTTACTTTCGGAATAGAAGGCATTTCCCGTGCCTGTTCGCATCAGCTGGTAAGGCATCGTATAGCTTCGTACTCTCAAAAGAGCCAGCGCTATGTCAACGAGGACGGTTTTGATTTTATAACACCGCCCGAGATAGAAGCTGTGCCCGAAGCAAAGGCTGAATTCGACCGCACTATGGAAGTGCTTGTTGAAAGCTATCATAAGATAGCAGAAATGCTCACTGAAAAACACAAGGCAGACTTCATCGCACAGGGTCAGGACGAAAAGACCGCTGCACGCAACGCCCGCAAAAAGGCAAATGAAGACGCAAGATTCGTTCTTCCCAATGCCTGTGAGACTAAAATAGTCGTTACTATGAATGTCAGGAGCCTGTTCAATTTCTTTGAACACCGCTGCTGCAACAGAGCACAGTGGGAGATAAAGGCTGTTGCTGATGAAATGCTGAAGCTCTGCCGTGAGGTCGCTCCTAATGTATTTAAGAATGCAGGACCTTCCTGTGTTGCTGAGGGCAAATGTCCCGAGGGCAAGATGACCTGCGGAAAGTTTGCAGAAGTCCGTGAAAAGTATAAGGTGCTTTGATATGAAATATAAACTGATAGTTCTTGAGGGTCTTGACGGCAGTGGAAAGTCAACTCAGTTTGAAAAGCTGTCTGAATATCTGAAAGCAAAGGGTGTAAAGCTTAAAGCCATAAGCTTTCCCGATTATGATGACCCATCATCTACCCTGGTGCAGATGTATCTTAATGGTGATATTGCAGGAAGTGCAGAAGCTGTCAACGCTTATGCGGCTTCAAGCTTCTATGCCGCTGACAGATATGTAAGCTACAAAAAATACTGGGAAGCAGATTATAACGACGGCTGCCTGATACTGGCGGCAAGATACGTTACCTCAAACTGCATCTACCAGATGACCAAGCTTCCCGAGGAAGAATGGGAAAACTACCTTGCATGGCTGGAGGATTACGAGTACGGCAAGCTGGGTCTGCCAAAGCCCGATAAGGTCATATTCCTTGATATGCCCATAGATATCTCACAGAAGTTACTTTCTGCCAGATACGGCGGCGATGAGAGCAAAAAGGATATCCATGAAAAGAACATCGGTTTTCTGCGTATGTGCCGAAAGGCAGCGCTTTTTACCGCCGAAAAACAGGGCTGGGATATCGTGGAATGCGGCTGCGGCGATGAACCGCTCAGTATCGATACGATATTTGAAAAGCTGACGGAGATAATTGAATAGCAAATGTTTGATTTCAGAAAAATTGAACTCACTGACCGCGAAGAGATAAATGCAAGGCTTGCAGTATCCGACCGCATGGGCTGTGAGTACAGCTTTGCAAATAATTTTGCGTGGCACAGGCTGAATGATTCGCTGATATGTCTGTATGGCGATTTTTATATACTCATGAGCTTTTTCGATGGAGAGCCTGTTATACTGTTTCCGACCGGCGTTTCTGATGACGATATCGGCAGAGAGAAGATCATATCACTGCTGGCAGAACTTGAAAAGTTTATAACTGATAAGGGTGACACATTCAGAGTATGCTCCGTTACCGAGAAAGAACTTGAGTGGATGAAAGCGGTCTATGGTGACAGGATCAGTTTCTTTGCTGACCGCGGAAATTCTGATTATATATATCTTTCCGAAAAGCTTATCACCTTTGAAGGCAAAAAATATCACGGCAAAAGGAATCACATCAACAGATTTCTTGAGAATGACTGGTCTTTTGATGAGATAAGACCATGTGATATCGATGATTGTTTCCGTTTCGCTGCTGATATCTATAATTCAGTCGGTGACAGTGAAGGCTCTGCGGCTATCGAGCAGTATGCCATTCACCGTTTTCTGATGAATATGGACTATCTCGGTCTCAAAGGCGGTATACTCCGCTCAGGCGGCGAGATGGTCGGGTTTACGATAGGTGAACAGCTAAACAGTAATACATTTGTTGTGCATATCGAAAAGGCAAGGGGCGATATAAACGGCGCGTATCCCATGCTTTGCAATCAGTTTGCGAAAAGATATGCTTCTCAGCTAAAATATATAAACAGGGAAGAGGATATGGGCATCGAGGGTCTCAGGCGCTCAAAGCTCTCATATCACCCTGAATTTCTTTTGCATAAGTATACAGTAAGTTTTGAATGAACGGAGGAGAATTCTATGGTATACGTATTTCTTGCAGATGGTTTTGAAGAGCTCGAAGCTCTGGCACCCATCGATATTCTAAGACGCGCAGGCGTTGAAGTTGTAACAGTCGGCGTAAGCGGTGAAACAGTTGTGGGCGCCCACAAGGTAAGGTTCACTCCCGATATTACCGTAGATAAGGTCGTTCTCGATGATAAAATTGATATGATCGTCCTCCCCGGCGGTATGCCCGGTACTATAAATCTGGAGAATGATGACTACGTTCAGGCGGCTATCGATTTCTGCGCAAAGAACGATAAATATATAGCAGCTATCTGCGCTGCGCCCAGCATACTCGGTCATAAGGGTCTGCTGAAAGGCAAGAAGGCTATCTGCTTCCCCGGATTTGAAAAAGATCTTGAAGGCGCAGTTATCTCAGATGACCATGTTGCTGTTGATGACAAGTTCATCACCGCAAAGGGCGCAGGTGTAGCTGTTGACTTTGCCCTTGCTCTAACTGAAAAACTCGTTTCCAAAGCAAAAGCCGAGGAGATAAGAAAGGGTATACAATGCAGGGACTGACTAAGCAGGAGCTGAGAAAACATTTCAAAGCCATCAGGCTTGCAAGAGACCCGCATGAGAAAAGAGCCGCAGACAGCGCAGTATGCACCGCGTTTACCGAAAGCGATGTGTATAAAAATTCCCGAGATATACTCATATATGTTTCGGGGGATATCGAGATAGGAACCATCGGCATAATCGAAAAAGTTCTTAGTGATATAAATAACGGAGCTGATAAACGCCTGCTGTGTCCAAGATGTGTCAGCGGTACCAATGAGATGCACTTTTATCGCATCAATAGTCTTGATGATCTTGAATCGGGGCATTTTGGTATATTGGAGCCTTCCGCCGAATGCGAGCGCATCGATGAATATGTAAAAGCTTTGTGCGTTGTGCCCGCCCTCAGTTTTGATACCAAGGGCTATCGGCTGGGATTCGGAAAGGGTTTCTACGACAGATTTCTCACTGATTTCAAGGGTATTACCGTTGGTCTGTGCTGCGAAAGCTGCCTGACAGAGGATAAATTGCCCTGTGATGAGCATGATGTTTCTGTTGATATGATAATTACCGAGAAAAGCTTGATCAAAATTTCTGCGGATAATATATAATATAAAGGAAAGGAAGTCAAAATGAATGAGTGACAAAAATTTCGATATCGACGATATACTCGGCGAAAGCAAAGGTAACGTCGGCGATACTTCGATCAACGCTGAAAAGCCGAAGAAGTCTGATGTCGATGAGATAGATGAACTTCTGGCTTCGCTGAAAAACAGACCCAGAAGGAGAATATCTTCCGATGATGCGCTTGATAACAGTGCCGAGGCTGTGAGCGCTCCCGCTTCAATACCCGAAGAAAAAGAAGCAGAAGCTGTAATATCCGATGATGCTGAAGCTGTCGAAGAGCATGAAGAGGAAAAGGAAACTTCAGCTATCGCCAATGACGATATCAAAAAGCACTTTGGTAAGGACGCTGACATTGAAGACGAGTTTGATGAAGATGAGGATGAAGACGAGGAGAGCGAAGAAGATGATGAACCCGTCAGAAGATCTCCCCGCAAAGCATCGCGTTCCGATGAAGACCGCAGTTCAGGCAAAAGCAGAAGCGGCAAGTCATCGGGAAGAAAAAAGAAGAGAGGCGTAGGTTTCAATGGCTCTATCTTCGGCGGAATTATCCTCGTTACCATAATCCTCACTGTATCACTTCTTCTCGCAGTTGCAGGACTGACTCTTGGTATGGAATACTATGGTATAGGCAAGGATGATAACGAGATATCCTTCAATATCCCCGAGGGTTCTACAAATGAGCAGATAGCAGATCTTCTTGTAGAGAACGGCATAATCAAGAACAAGAAGCTGTTCATCTATACATTAAAGATCATGAAACCTGCTACTATATACCCGGGAGATATCAAGCTTCAGCCTTCTCAGCCCTACTCCGATATCATTGAAGAGCTTGAGAAGCAGAGAGAGACCTATGAGACAGTTACCGTGACCTTCACCGAGGGTGAGTACCTTGTAGATATCGCCCAAAAGCT
The DNA here is from genome assembly GCF_000526775.1 of Ruminococcus albus AD2013. Lineage (NCBI taxonomy): Bacteria > Bacillati > Bacillota > Clostridia > Eubacteriales > Oscillospiraceae > Hominimerdicola > Hominimerdicola alba. Next base: position 1,065,405 of record NZ_JAGS01000001.1, on the reverse strand, counting down.
TGAAGATAACAATGTATGTAAGGCTGAGGACTTCCTCTTTGAATTCAACAGGGATATGGGCTATAAGTTTGAGGGCTACCTTACAGAGAACAAGAACGTATTCTATTCAAGAGAAGGCTATCTCTTCCCCGATACCTATGAGTTCTATGTAAATGATACTGCCTATAATATATGCAGAATACTCAGAGATCATTATGATTCAAAGATAAATGATGCTATGTACAAAAAGATGAACGATCGTGGTCTTACTCTTAACGAGACCATCACCCTTGCTTCTATCGTTCAGCTTGAAGCTGCAAATGTTGATGAGATGCCAAGAGTAGCATCGGTATTCCTCAACCGTATGAGAGATTCGGATACTTTCCCGATGCTCCAGTCAGATACAACCTATAATTATATCAACAAAGTGATCAAGCCAAACACTAAAAACGATGATCTGGTTCTCCATTACGCTGAGTATTACGATACCTACGCTATTGACGGACTGCCTGCAGGACCTATCTGCAATCCCGGTATGGATGCAATAAATGCTGTACTGAACCCTGAAAAGACAGACTACTATTACTTCTGTAACGATATCGAAACAGGCGAGACCTTCTATGCCGAGACTCTCGATGAGCACGAGAAGAACCTTGTAAAGGCAGGAAGAGGCGATCAGGTGGTTGAGGATACAGCTGATAACGGTAATGAAGATAACAACGAATAATAAAACGAGAATTGGTAGGGATAACTGATGTCCGATCTTCTTGAGATACTTTCGCCCGTAGGCGATATGGAAAGACTGCACGCTGCGCTGGATTTCGGCGCAGACGCTGTCTATCTTGGCGGTACAGCTTTCGGTATGAGAGCAGCATCCGCAAAATTTACTCCCGAGCTTCTTTCACAGGCTTGTGAACTTGCTCACTCACGCGGCAAAAGGGTCTTCCTGACCTGTAATACTCTGCCGCATAATAACGAGATACCTCACTTTGAGAGTTTTGTAAAAAACGCAGTCGATGCGGGCGTTGATGCACTGATAGTTACCGATATCGGTCTGCTGTCTCTTGCAAAAAAATACGCCCCCGATACCGAGATACATATCTCGACTCAGGCGGGCATAGTTAATTATGTCACTGCTAATGAATTCTATAACATGGGCGCGAAACGGGTAGTTCTTGCAAGGGAGCTGACTCTTGAAGAAATAGCTGAAATACGCGCTAAAACTCCTGATGATCTTGACATCGAGTGTTTTGTGCACGGCGCCATGTGTGTAAGCTTCTCGGGCAGATGTCTGCTTTCACAGTACCTGACATCCCGTGATGCCAACCGCGGTGAATGTGCCCAGCCATGTAGATGGGGATATCACCTCATGGAGGAAAAGCGCACAAATGAGTTCTATCCCATATTTGAAGACGAGCGCGGAACTTTCATTCTCAATGCCAAGGATATGTGTCTTATCGAACATATCGATAAGCTTGCCAAGGCAGGTGTTAACAGCTTCAAGATCGAGGGACGTGCAAAATCTTCCTACTATGTTTCGGTTATTACCAACGCTTACCGAAAGGCTATGGATATATACAAGTCAGACCCCGATAATTATCATCTGCCACAGTGGCTTAAAGACGAGGTCTACAAGGTAAGCCACCGCGCTTACTGTCCCGGATTTCTCTTCGGCAACCCCAGAGAGAGTCAGTATTACGAAAACAGCGGATATGTCCGCGAGTATGATGTTGTGGCAGTGATCGAGGATTGCAGGGACGGCAGGATATATGCCGAACAGCGCAACAAGTTCAATAAAGGTGATGAAGTCGAAGTTCTTTCGCCAGATGGCGAGCCTGTGATACTAACAGCAAGCGAGCTCTTTGATGAAAAAGGTGAACCTATTGAGACAGCTAACCATGCTGCAATGAAGTTCTCGATGACTTGCGACCGCATCTTCCCGAAGAACTCTATTATACGAATCAAAAAATAACATAAAAAAGCCGCAGATCTTAACTGCGGCTTTTCTTTATACATTAATTACTTTTTCTCACCCATTACCTTGACCATTACAGCCTTCTGTGCGTGGAGTCTGTTCTCAGCTTCCTCGAAGATCTCATTTGCGTGAGCCTCGAATACCTTCTCAGTGATCTCTTCCTCGCGGTGTGCAGGCAGGCAGTGCTGTACCATAGCATCGGACTTTGCAACAGCCATTATATCGTCATTTATCTGATATCCGGCAAAAGCTACCTTACGCTTCTCGGTCTCTGCTTCTTCACCCATGGAAGTCCATACGTCTGTGAACAGAACATCAGCGTCCTTAGCAGCTTCGATGGGCTTATCGGTCATGAAGAACTTGTCACCGTACTGCTTTGCGAATTCCAGTACCTCGGGATCGGGACGATAGCCCTCGGGGCAAGCGATGGATACGCTCATGCCGACTTTAAGTCCGCCGACGATCAGGGAGTTTGCCATGTTGTTGCCGTCGCCGATGTAGCACATCTTCAGACCCTCAAACTGACCCTTGAACTCACGGATAGTCATAAGGTCTGCAAGCACCTGACAAGGGTGGCAGAAATCGGTCAGACCGTTTATTATCGGGATAGAACCGTATTGAGCCAGATCTTCAACTTCCTTCTGCTCAAATGTACGTATCATTATACCGTCCAGATAGCGGGAGAGTACCCTTGCAGTATCCTGAACAGGTTCGCCTCTGCCGATCTGAAGATCGCGGTTGGAGAGGAACAGTGCCTGTCCGCCCAGCTGATACATACCTGTCTCAAAAGAAACACGTGTACGTGTGGAAGACTTCTGGAATATCATGCCAAGAGTCTTGCCCTTCAGCACCTTGTGTTCGATTCCGTTCTTGTTTTCGTATTTCAGCTGATCAGCCAGATTGAGTATGTCGATTATCTCCTCTTTTGAAAGATCAAGCATTTTGAGTAAGTGGTTCATATTGTAATACCTCCATTGTTTGAGATTATTTATTTACGTATCTATTCTTTTCATTTCGGAAATTGCCTTGTTCCTGTATGTAAGGTCAGTCCTATGACTGAACCCTGCCTTCTCCCAGAAAGTGTTCCCGCCTTCGTTTTTCGAGAAGCATACAAGTGCAGCCTTGTTTATGCCCTGATCTTTGAGGGCTTTCATAGCCGCATCTACAAGCTTTGTACCGATGCCCTGTCCTCTGTGATCGGGAGAAACTGCAGTGTGGTAAATGTAACCGCGTCTGCCGTCATGACCTGCGATTATCACACCGATGATTTTCTCGCCATCTTCGGCAACAAAGCTCGTTTCGGGATTTCTTTCCAGATATCTTGCTATGCCCTCTTTCGAATCATCAAGGTCATTCAGACCCATGCCCTTGCAGGAAAGCCACAGGCTGTAAACTTTATCGTAGTCCGTGATAACCATTTTCCTTATAGTCATGGTATACCTCCGAACTATTATTTTTCAAGGATATCCTTGAGAATAGCCAGACCCTTGTCTATCTCCTCGTAGCTGATGTTCAGCGGTGGCAGAAAACGCAGTTTTTCCTTAGCGGTCAGTATCAGCAGACCGTTATCCAGACAAGCCTTGCAAACATCGCCTGCGGTCTTGGTCTTCAGGCTGACACCCAGCATAAGTCCCATACCGCTGATGCCTGTAACTTCGGGAACATCTTTCAGCTTCTCGCGGATATAGTCACCCTTCTTGATAACTTCATCAAGGAAGCCTTCTTTTGTTACATTGTTCAGTACAGCCAGCCCGCCTGCGCATACAACAGGGTTTCCGCCGAATGTAGAACCGTGTGTACCCTTGGTCAGAACATCACAGCACTTCTCATCAGCCAGACAAACGCCGATAGGCAGTCCGCCTGCCAGACCCTTTGCCATGGTCACGATATTGGGCTTCACGCCGTAGTTCATGCAAGCTAAGAACTTGCCTGACCTGCCTACACCTGTCTGAACTTCATCGCAGATAGTCAGGATATCATTCTTCTCGGCAACATCGAATATTGCCTTTACAAAAGCTTCGTCCAGACCAACAACTCCGCCCTCGCCCTGAATGCATTCAAACATTATAGCGCAGATCTTGCCGTCGTTCTCAGCAATGACCTTGTTCAGGTCATCGATATCATTAGCCTTTACATTCACAAATCCTGGCAGGAAAGGGAAGAAGTAGTTGTGGAATACGTCCTGTCCAGTAGCGGAAAGTGTTCCCATTGTCCTTCCGTGGAAGCTGTTCACCAGTGTGATTATGATATTCCTCTCGGCTTCCTTGCCGTACTTGTCAAAGCTGTACTTCCTTGCAACCTTAATTGCACACTCATTAGCCTCGGCGCCCGAGTTGCCGAAGAACATCTTGCTGTAACCTGTGATACCGCAAAGCTTCTGCGCAAAATCAGCCTGTACTTTAGTGTAGTAGTAGTTGGAGGTGTGCTGTATCTTCTTTACCTGTGCGCATACTGCATCTACCCATTCCTCGTTGCAGTAGCCAAGGCTGTTTGTGCCGATACCCGAGCCAAAATCTATGTACTGCTTGCCGTCCTCGTCGACAGCTGTCTGTTCAGCACCCTTGTCGAGTACCAGGTCATACCTTCCGTAGGTCGGCATAACGTGTTCATTGAACTGTTCTATAGTATTCATTTTTCATTTTCCTTTCAAAGAATCGATTTATTTTTTTAGCTTAATTCTATCTCGATTTCCTTGCCCATATCATACATCAGCTTTTCAAATTCAGTAACAGGGCAGGTGAAACCTTGCTTATCTATGGTATACTTATTACCCATAAAATAAAGGTTGAAATAGTAGGGATTCTGAGTTACCCTTTCGATACCGCTGTAGGGTATATTTATCGTATCAAAGTCGCGGGTTACCATTATTTTTTCATCCGTGAAAACGTATTTGAATATCTTCGGTCCGCTCATAACTTCTCCTGTTCCGGTACCCTTGCCGAAAACCGACCTCACTATCATCTCCGATGGCAGATAACCTATCGCAATGCATATAAGGAATATTGCACTCGCAGTGGTGTAAGTTTGGAAAAGTCTTGGCAGCATCAGACCGTATATCATAATAAACAGTGGCAAAGCAACTGCAAAAGTAACACCGTAGCGAAGCTTTTTCTTTCTCCTGTTGAGTTCATTGTTCTCGTGGATTATGTCATAATCAGATTTGTTGCTTTCTGATTTCACGGTCGTGCTGTTCTGAAACAGTACTATCATCATTGTTTCTCCTTTCAGAACGGTTATTTATCGGTAATAACTCTTACCCCTTTGCTCTCCATAAAATTAAGAAATTGCTCAGGCTCGCATTCAAAACCGTTTATGTCCATTCGGTATTTTTTATTATCTTGTATTATATTTTCATAGTCTTGCATTATATATCCATTATCATGTATTATATAATAATAGTCATCGGTCACAAATATCTCAATGTCTTTGTAAAACATACGCCCGAATATATACCTTCCATCAAAGAAAACACTTGTTTCCGTAAATCTGAAAGTATTTTTATACCTCAGATATTCATCGGGTTTGCGGATATTATATTGTTTGTACGGAGAGTATTGTGATTTTAGAGCACCATCGTACTTCACAAATCCTATCAACAAAGACATGATCGCAGTTACGATAATCGGTAAGCCAACATAGGGGAGCACTTCTTTCAGATTTGCATGAGGAGGTTCATTCATGAGTATCTTTTTGAAGTCAACTATCAGCGCAGATCCATAAGGGAGGAGCAAGAATAAATTCACTGCTAAAAATAATCCGATCGTCCAACTCAGGAACGTTTTCTTCCTGTAAGCTTTCATCTCGTCCCGCATTTTGTATCCTTCAGCGGAATCATCATACTCTTCGGTAACATTCTTAATGTATGGCTTGTAATTTTTGTCCATCAGTTGAACTGTGTACCGATGCCCTCATTTGTAAGCAGCTCGATAAGTATCGAGTGGGGAACTCTGCCATCGATTATGGAGGTCCTCTTGACGCCGCGTCTGACTGCCTCCACGCAGCAGTCTATCTTGGGTATCATACCGCCGCTGATTATGCCCGACTTCTTCAGGAAAGGCACTTCGCTCACATTTACCTGAGGGATAAGTGTGCTGTCATCGTCCTTGTCCTTCAGCAGACCAACGATATCTGTCATGAGTATAAGCTTTTCAGCTCTCAGGCAGGAAGCTATTCTCGAAGCCGCAGTATCAGCATTGATATTGTAGCTCTGTCCGTCCTCGCCGATACCTACAGTGGAGATTATCGGCACATAGCCATCTTTCAGTGCGTCAAGTATGGGCTTTGTGGTGACCTTCTTTATCTCACCGACATAGCCGTAGTCCTCGCCGTCATCACGGTCAAGCTTATCAGCGATGATCAATCTGCCGTCGCATCCGCAGAGTCCCAGTGCATTTCCGCCGTGAAGCTGCAAAGCCGATACAAGCTCCTTGTTAAGCTTGCCGCAAAGTACCATCTTGACTATATCCATAGTCTCCTTGTCGGTGTATCTCAGACCGTTGATGAATTTGCTCTCAATGCCGACTCTCTTGAGCATAGCATTTATCTCGGGGCCGCCGCCGTGTACCAGCACGACCTTTATGCCAACTTCGCTAAGCAGAACGATATCGCTCATGACAGCCTCTTTAAGAGCTTCGTTAGTCATGGCATTTCCGCCGTATTTTACAACAACTACCTTATCGTGATACTTCTGTATGTAAGGCAAAGCATCACTGAGTATCTGACTTCTTATGCTGTTTGAAATATCCATTTTACATCTTCCTTTATATTATCCCTTATGGGAAATTATTAGCCTTTTTTAATAGGGTGCCTGCTGACCGTTTTGAGCTTCGCGGGCTCAGTTTTTCGCGGGTCTGAAAGATAGATCTCGTGATGCTGTCTTTCTTCACATATATCATTGACATAACCCTGTTCTGCGATGAATCTGTTCATCATCTCAACAGATGCGGGCTCGTCATCGTAAGAACCGATATGCATCATCTGCACACAAAGCCCCTCATTAAGCGTGAGGTATTCAGCCTTTGAACAGTCAAGCTTTTTCTTTTTCGTGGCAGTTTCCACCGCCCACTCAAAGTCCGCCTTGGTTATAAAGTCGGGCAGACGTATCATCGCGACCCACTGAAAGCCGTCCTTGTGGGAATAATCTATGCTGTCCGAACCGTCCTGCTTCCACAGACCTTCCAGCGGAGGTACTACATACTCAAAAAATCCTTCTATTCTATGGTCGGCCTTGTAACTCATTTTCAGCGTGTACGCCACAGCATACAGCACCCCGACAGCCTGCTTGTATTCGCCGTCTTCTTCATTCGGGTCGCCCTTGCCCCTCACCGCGATGTAGCTCATTTCGGGAACATCGACGATAACAGGCTTTTTCGGCGGCATATAATACTCTTTGTATTCTTTCTTGAAATCGAAAGCCATATTAACTCCTTATGCAAGCACTACCCATTTAATGATGCCCAGTATCAGCAGATGTGCAGGGTAGAATATATAGAAGAACCACTTGTTGAAAGCATTCTTCTTTCCGCCTTTTCCATTGTAGCAGAAAATTATTATCAGCGGTACCATAAGTACACCCACCTGATGCCAGTTTTTTTGCCAACCGTTTGAAATGACGGCACCTAAAGTATGCAAATCCTTATCTATGCCGCTTAATATGATAACCATCAGCATCAGCGGCAGGTAAGTAAGCGTAACCGAGATGTAACGCTTCTTCTTATCATCTTTGTAAAGATACATAAACAGCGGCGCAAGAACATCCATTATCGGCCAATCGCCTATAACCGAGATAAGACATAGCCCAACTGTCAATATGATCTTCGATTGTTTGTCATACCTATTGCTGTTCCAAAGCCTGATAGCCGTTATTCCCAGAAATAGCGTGAAAATTACACTCTGAAAAATCAAATTAAATGGAGCCGAAATAAGCTTTTGGGGTCCCATGTTTGCGAAAAGGAATGGCAGCCATGATACCGCAGCAAATATCGCAAGCCTTTTCTGATATTTAGCTATATCCCGCGTATACTTGGCACCCTCCGCCAGAAAGAATGCCATGGTCGGACCCGTAAGTCTGCCTATGAACCTCATTATGTGGTATACTGTAGGGTCGATCGAACTCTCGAACAATTCAGCTATGTGGTCTATCAGCATAGCCACGATAACTATGTATTTCAGCGCGTTGCGGTTGATGAATCCGCGTTCCTCAGACGGCGCAAAAACATTTCCGAGTGTGTTTTCCATATTCTGCTGTCCTTTCTTTTGATATTTACAGAACTATTTTTATTTCTTAACTTCTGTAATCGCCGTTTATCTTAACGTAATCATATGTAAGGTCACAGCCCCAAGCAGTGGCTTTGCCCTCGCCGTCACCTACGCATACATTTATGAATATCTCGTCTTCGAGCAGTATCTTCTTGGCTTCTTCCTCTGAGAAAGGTATACCCGCACCGTTCTCGCAAACGTGTATCTCGCCCTGCTTTGATGCGATCTTAACATCTACCTTGTTTATATCGAACTCAGCATCTGCATAACCGACGGCACACAGTATGCGTCCCCAGTTAGCGTCAGCACCGAACATAGCACACTTGAACAGGGGAGAACAGATAACGCTCTTAGCGATGATGATAGCATCGTCCTGATCTTTAGCACCGCATACATTGCATTCCAGCAGCTTGGTAGCGCCTTCGCCGTCCTTAGCCAGCATCTTTGTGATGTTGCTCATTATGATGAACAGACCCTGCTTGAACTTGTCGAAATCAGCGCCCTCGGCATTGATCTCATTGTTTCCTGCAAGACCGTTAGCCATAACAGCACAGGTATCGTTTGTGGACTGATCTCCGTCAACCGAAAGACAGTTGTAAGTTACCTTAACTATCTCACTAAGAGCCTTTTTCAGCATCTCGGGACTAACTGCGCAGTCAGTGGTGATGACATTCAGTGTAGTAGCCATGTTAGGATGTATCATGCCGCTGCCCTTGCCCATGCCGCCTATGTGACAGGTCTTTCCGTCTATCTCGAACTCTACAGCTACCTCTTTCTTTACGGTATCGGTAGTCATTATTGCGATGGCAGCCTTTTCATTGCCGTCATAAGCAAGTCCGCTGTAAAGATCGTCCATAGCCTTTTCAACAGGCTCTATCGGCATTATCTGACCGATAACGCCTGTCTGAGCGATAAGCATTTCCTCGGTCTTGATGCCCAGCTTGTTTGCAGCCAGTTCGCACATTTTCAGTGCCTTAGCTTCACCGTCAGCGTTGCAGGTGTTGGCATTCTTTGAATTCAGTATAAATCCCTGAGCCTTACCGCCTGTCTTTTCAAGATGCTTCTGCGAAACAGTTACAGGCGCACCCTTTACCTTGTTCTGTGTGAAAACAGCCGCAGCACTGCACATAACGTCAGATGCCACCAGACAAAGATCAGGCTTGGTGTTTGAAACAGGGCTTTCATTTCCGTCAGGAGTCTCAGCTGCATCCATTGCCTTCTTTATGCCGCAGTAAAGACCGTTTGCTTTGAAACCCTTAGCAGCACAAACGCCGCCATCGATATATTTGTAGCCGTTGTATACGACCTTGTTTATTTCTTTCATATCTATCTCTCCTTACCTTTCCGATGAATCACTGTCTGTGTCTTTTGACGAATCATCAGACTTTTCAGCTCTGTCATCAAAAAGATGGTTTTTAACTTTTAGCCAGAGTATTCTCTCAACACTCTTATTAATTCTTGCTTCGTTTATCTTGCCGTCCTTTACAGCAGTCAGCACCGAGTCATAAGCTTCATCCAGGTCGTAAGGCATCAGTATGATATCAGCTCCTGCGATTATGGCATTTACAGCGATCTCGCGCTTAACGTAGTTTTCTGTTATGCATTTAGCCGACATCGCATCTGTTATTACAACGCCCCTGAATTTCATTTCATCTCTTATTTTGTCCTGAATTATCTGCTGTGACATCGAAGCGGGAAGACCATCGTCGCTGACCTCGGGAAGCATTATATGTCCCACCATCAGCATATCAGTTTTTTCAAGTGCCCCTGCAAAAGCAAGACCGCTGTCCACCATTATCTCGTCCCACGACATATTGTTGACGGGAACGTTTTTCTTGTTCGTCACAGCGTCACCGTATCCTGGAAAGTGCTTTACAGCCGTCATAACACCAGCTTCGTGAAGACCTTCTATCTCAGCTTCTGCCATTTCACCGACCATCACAGGGTCAGCCGCAAAATTGCTGGCTTTAACTTTTTCTTCGTCATCCGAAACATCTGCGATCGGCGCAAAGTCCAGATTTATGCCATAGCCAGAAAGATATTTGCCGATAGCTTTGCCGACCTTCTTTGCATTTGCCGCTGTGGCGGTTTTACCGACTTCGTTCATATTACCGAATAAAGCAACATCGAAATTCATGTTGTTTGCGATAGGCGCCAATTCACCGCCTAGTTCCTCAACACCGATAAAAATCGGATAATCGGAATTCGACTGAAGATCAGAAGTTAATTTAACCAGCTTGTCTTCGTCTATGATGTTCTTTTCCATCAGGACAACTCCGCCCACATGGTACTTTTTGAGAGCATCGATCATCATATCATCAACATAAGTTACTCCGCCGATATTATCGTCATTTACGACTTTGTTTTCATATCCTGTTTCCAGTGCATCAGCCCTCACAAAGAAAAGCTGTCCGATCTTTTCTTCCAGGGTCATGTTCTCGACAGTGACTTTTACAAAATTTTCGGGGTCATCTTCGATGGTGCACTCAGCGTTATCGTTTGCTGAGCTTTCCTCGTCAGATGTGAACATCTCATCAACAAGACTTCTCCGTGAAGAATCCTGATCTTCGTTTGCCCTTTCAAGGGTCTTAGGATCGGGTCTTCCGAAATTGCCGCATGACGCCATTGATATTGTCATTAAAAGTGCCAATGCTGCAGCGAACGTTTTTTTCATAAATTCACCTTAAATAATCTATTCAAGACCTGTGGTTTCATCAATGCCCAGCATGATGTTCATATTCTGCATAGCAGCGCCGCTTGCGCCCTTTCCGAGATTGTCAAATCTCGAACACAGCAGTATCTGATCGTCGTTTCCGCATACAAATATCTGCATATTGTTGGTATCAGCCAGTGTATTTGCCGCAAGGAAACCATCAGCCAGTGTTTCTGTGCCGCCAAGTTCCATTACCTTTACAAAATGCTGACCTGCATAGTGAGCGGTCATTATCTCGTGTATCTCCGCGGGAGTGTACTTCTTTGTCAGGCATCTTGTTACCAGAGGAACGCTCACTACCATACCGCTGTAATAGTCGTCAACGATAGGGTTGAACATGGGAGCGTATTTCATGCCGCATATCTTCTGCATTTCGGGAAGATGCTTGTGCTGCTGACCAAGTGCGTACTGTCTGGGGGAATTCATCTCAAAGGTCTTTTCATCGCTCTCGATCACGTTTATCATTTTGTTGCCGGCACCGCTGTAACCCGATACCGCATGGCAGGTTACAGGATAATCCTCAGGCAGAACACCTGCCTGTATCAGCGGATAAACAAGAGATATGAAACCGCTTGCATAACAGCCGGGGTTAGCAACTCTCTTTGATTTGCGAATGTTCTCTCTGTGCTTTTCAGAAAGCTCGGGGAAACCGTAATCCCATGCAGGGTCGATCCTGTGCGCGGTAGAAGCGTCGATTATCCTTGTTTCGGGATTAGTACACAGTGCAACAGCTTCCTTAGCAGCTGCATCCGGGAGACAGAGAAATACAATATCCGCACTGTTTATCATCTTAGCTCGTTCTGCGCTGTCCTTGCGCTTGTCTTCATCTATCAGCAGTATCTCGATATCGTCGCGCTTACCAAGTCTCTCATATATTTTCAGACCTGTAGTTCCTGCTTTGCCATCTATAAAAACCTTGAATTTATTGCTCATAACGTCACACTTCCCAAAAGATCATTTCTTGTTTTTTCTGACTTCTTTGTCATCTACTATCGAAGAATAAGGCTTGTCTTCACCGAGTTTTTTCAAACGTCTGTTTTCACGGTAAGCCCTGACAGCTTCCTTGTCCGCGAAACAGCCGCCCAGTCCGCAGCCGAATAACACACATAGCACCGTAAGAACTATCATATTCGGGATAATCGCCCTGTAAGTACCCCATGCGGCGTACATGATAACATTCGCTGTTATCACGGCGGCAGGGAAGTACCACATAACTCCGTGTCTTTTGCAGAGCCTGAAAAACATCACCAGACACCCTGCGGGATATATAAATCCGAATGCCAGCATAAGAGTCAGTATACTTGGTATGACTTTGTCTACCAGAAGTACCAGCCCTGCCCCGAAAACCAGCCACAGCAGGAATATCGCCGCTGCGCTTAGCCTTTCGCTCTGCCTTATCTTATCAAATCCTTTCACGTACATACGCTATCTGTGCCTTTACCGATTCAGGAGCGGGACCGCCCACAGCCTTTCTCTGCATAACGCAGGTATCAAGGCTTATTGCTCCGTAAACATCATTATCAAAAGTATCGGTAAGCTTCTTGTATTCCTCCATAGGCAGAGTTTCAAGAGTGCAGCCCAGTTCGATACAAGTATGTACCAGAGTACCTGTTATCTTGTAAGCATCTCTGAAAGGCATACCCTTCTTTACCAGATAGTCTGCGCAGTCGGTAGCGTTAATGAAACCTCTTGCAGCAGCGTTTCTCATATTTTCTTTAAGAACTGTCATAGTATCCAGCATGGGTATAAATGTTTTCAGACAAAGCTTAACGGTATCAACTGCATCAAAGATAGCTTCCTTGTCTTCCTGCATATCCTTGTTGTATGCAAGGGGAGTACCCTTCATCATTACCAGCAGAGTATTCAGATCACCGTAAACTCTGCCCGTCTTACCTCTGATAAGCTCGGTAACATCGGGATTTTTCTTCTGAGGCATTATGGAAGAACCGGTTGCATAGGCATCATCCAGTTCAACAAACTTGAACTCCCATGAACACCAGAGTATTATCTCTTCTGAGAATCTTGAAAGGTGCATCATCAGCATGGATATAGCAGATGCAAGCTCAATGCAGAAATCTCTGTCCGAAACGCCGTCCAGCGAGTTCTGTGTTATCTCATCAAAACCAAGTATATCACATACTCTCTGTCTGTTGATAGGGTAAGTAGTCGAAGCCAGAGCGCCACTGCCCAAAGGCATTATGTTAAGTCTTTTCTTGCAGTCTTCAAGTCTGCCCAGGTCTCTCAGCAGCATATTCGCATAAGCCATCAGATGATGTGCGAAAGTTATGGGCTGAGCCCTCTGCATATGGGTATATCCGGGCATTACTGTGGTCAGATGCTTTTCTGCCATATTGAGTATAGTCTGCTCCAGCTCTTTTACCAGTGCGATTATCTCGTCAGTCTCAACTTTCAGATTCATTCTTATATCCAGTGCCACCTGATCGTTTCTCGATCTTGCAGTGTGAAGTCTCTTGCCTGTATCACCAAGTCTTGAAGTCAGCTCAGCTTCAACGAACATATGCACATCTTCGGCAGTGGGATCAAACTCCAGTTTTCCGTTGTCGATATCAGCCAGTATGCCCTTCAGACCTTCAACTATCTTTTTGCTCTCCTCAATATCGATTATACCGCACTCGCCAAGCATAGTAGCGTGTGCAATAGAACCTTCGATATCCTGCTTGTACATTCTGTGGTCGAATGAGATAGATGAATTAAAATCATTTACCCTCTCGTCTACCTCTTTAGTGAAACGTCCTGCCCACATTTTTCCAGCCATTTTACTTACCGTCCTTTTTATTTATTCATTCATAAGTTCTTCTGCTGTCTCAACGGCGCTAGCGACCATCTTCGGGCAGAATTCCGTAAACATACATTTTTCTCGAGCCTCAGCCTGCTGCTTCGGATCTGAAAGATCATATCCAAGAAGCTCTCTGCAAAGAAAAGAGCCGTTCTTTTCCTTGAATTTTCTCATAAATTCCGATGTAACAGTGTTGTTCTTTTCCTTGCTGCCAATATCATCGGCTTTAGTAAATCTGTATTTCAGACCTATCGCCATCAGTGCTCCAGTGCAGGCTCCGCAGACTTCGCCGTTCCGCATACCGCCGCCGAAACTTCCGCTGACGCTGAGAGCAAGTTCATCGCTTATACCAAGCTCTTCTGCAAAAGCACCAAGAACAGCCTGAGAACAATGAAAACCCTGACTAAAAAGACTCAAAGCCTTGTCTTTATGTGTCATGATACTTCTCCTAGTATTATTAATGATCGTTTAGTCTGCTTATACAGACCGTCCTGCGCAGGGCAGTCTGTATAAACAGGCATGGGCAAAATAACCCGAACCAAGGAGTTATTCTGCCCGAACACCTGCTAGCGTCCGTCAAACGGACGATCAATCCTTATCGTGCTGCTCCAGAAGTTTCTGGATATCGATGCCGTTGATCTTAAGACCGTCGATCTTGCAGTCGCTGATCTCAACACCTGTGAGGTCACAATGTATGAACTGAGAATTCTTCAGATCAGGATTCTTGAATTCAACATTGTTCATGATAGAACAGCCAAAACGCGAACCGCTTATGTTAACGCCCAGGAAACGGGAATTTACCATGTACATATCGGTGAATCTGGTGTTCTGCATACTGATGTTGTCAAAAATTGTGTCGTCCATGTTGACATCTTCAAAGTTTGAGCCTTTCAGATTGACATTTGTAAACGTCGCACCGCCCAGATTAACGTCTTCAAAAGAAGAATTGGGAAGATTATCGTAAGATATCTCAACTTTTTTGTCGAAGCCCGGTTCAAAGTAAGGATTCTTGTCTGACATACTATGACCTCCTAATAAAAGATTTTTTTAGGCGTAAGATTACTTATTGTTTCTCTTCTGTTCAAGCTTAGCGCGAACCTTGATAGGCAGACCGAACAGATTGATGAATCCTGCGGAATCAGCCTGATTGTAAACGTCATCCTCATCGAAAGTAGCAACTTCCTCATCATACAGGGTGTAAGGAGAAGTAACGCCCGCATTGATAACGTTGCCCTTGTACAGCTTCAGCTTAACGTCACCTGTAACGTTCTTCTGTGTTTCGGTAACGAATGCGCTCAGAGCTTCTCTCAGAGGTGTGAACCACTGACCGTTGTAAACTATATCAGCAAACTTGATGCCGATGTAGCTCTTCATTCTTGCGGTCTCCTTGTCGATGGTGATAGTCTCGAGTATCTCGTGAGCCTTGTACAGGATAGTTCCGCCGGGAGTTTCATAAACGCCTCTGGACTTCATACCAACAAGTCTGTTTTCAACGAGGTCTGCAAGACCGATACCGTTAGCGCCGCCCAGTTCGTTCAGCTTTGCAACGAGATCCTTGCCGCCCATCTTAACGCCGTCAACAGCGGTAGGGATACCCTTTTCAAAGTGGATAGTAACATAAGTGGGCTTGTCGGGTGCCTGAATGGGAGATACACCCAGCTCCAGGAAACCGGGCTTCTCGTACTGAGGCTCGTTTGCTGGATCTTCAAGATCAAGACCCTCGTGGGAAAGGTGCCACAGGTTCTTATCCTTGGAGTAGTTAGTCTCTCTGTTTATCTTCAGAGGAATGTTGTGTGCCTCAGCATAGTCGATTTCCTGATCTCTGGACTTGATATCCCAGATTCTCCAGGGAGCGATGATCTGCATATCGGGAGCAAATGCCTTGATAGCCAGCTCGAATCTTACCTGATCGTTGCCCTTGCCGGTGCAGCCGTGGCAGATCGCGTCAGCGCCTTCCTTGATAGCGATCTCAGCTATTCTCTTAGCGATGATAGGTCTAGCAAAGGAAGTACCCAGCAGATACTGATTCTCGTAAACAGCGCCAGCCTGTACGGTGGGGTAAACGTAATCAGTGATGAACTCTTCTGTAAGATCCTCGATGTACAGCTTGGAAGCGCCTGTCTTTATAGCCTTCTCCTCCAGACCGTCAAGCTCGGTGCCCTGTCCAACGTCGCCTGAAACTGCGATAACTTCACAGTTATTGTAGTTTTCCTTCAGCCACGGAATGATGATAGAAGTATCAAGTCCGCCCGAGTAAGCGAGTACAACTTTTTTGATTTCTTTAGCCATGATGTATTCCTCCAAAAATAAAAAATTCAGGCATAAGGTGAATAGTATGTCAAACAATAATCATATTATACACCATTATTCGGATTTGTCAAGGGGTTTTACGCATAAAATTACACGAATATGCAAATTTTTGATGAATATCGTGCATAAATCGGTATAATATGCAGAATATCATGCATATTATGAAAAAATCATCAACACTGCATACAGATATCCCAAGACAAAAACGCCCTACATATAGAACATTATAGCACCATTTCTGTAAAAAAGCAATTACAAAACGGTTGCATTTTCATAAAATATGGAGTATAATAGTATCATGCTTGTATAAGGCATAAATCTTACGCGAAAGGCGGAACGGAAAATGAGCATACTTACTGAGAAATATGGTTTTAAAGAGGTTGACCCCTCTGAACTCCACACAATGGGTTTTGATCCATATAAGATGATAGACAAGGACTGGTTCCTTGTTACCGCAGGAACCGGGAACAGCTGGAACACTATGACAGCTTCATGGGGATTTGCAGGCATCATGTGGGGAAAGCAGACTTTCACCACAGTTATCAGACCCCAGAGATACACTAAAGAATTTCTTGACAAGGAAAATACCTTTACAATAAGCTTCTTTGATGAATCTGAGAGAAAAGCGCTGGCTTTCTGCGGCTCTCACAGCGGAAGAGACTGCGATAAATCCGCTGAAACAGGGCTTGTTCCCGTTGAAACTGATGGTTCTGTTACTTTTGAACAGGCAAAGCTCGTATTCGTCTGTGAAAAAGCATACGTCCAGCAGATGAATGCCGAAAGTTTCATCAACAAAGACCTTATCGAGGCGAACTACGCCGCAGGGGATTACCATGTGCAGTATATCGGCATAATCAGGAAAGTATATGTAAAGTAAATCGCTTGATATGATTTTTTATATGACAAGTCGTATTACTTGATAGATCGGCTGTTTTTCTATCACTTTTCTGTCAGCAAAATTTTTTCTGTTATACGAATTTACCTATTGAAAAAATCCAAAAATTATGTTATAATTATGTTGCGGTAATTTAAAGCCGCAGAGAGAAATATATTTTTCAGAACAGGAAAGGAGTTGATCTGTTTATGGCTACCACTTACATCATCATCTGGGCAGTAGCATTCGTTTTCTTTGTGATCATCGAGATCGCAAACGGTGCAGGATTGCTGAGCATCTGGTTCGCACTGGGCGCTCTTGCGGCTATGTTCTGTGCTATAGCGAAGCTATCGTTCGTGACTCAGTTTGCAGTGTTCGTGATCGCTTCGATAATCTTCCTGATAGCGACAAGACCACTTGCAAAAAAAGTCAAGATGACTGCTGTTCCCACGAATTTTGAACTTGATGTCGGTAAGACAGCACAGGTCATCGAGAGCATCGACAACAGTCTGAATAAAGGCAGAGTCAGATTGGACGGCACTGACTGGTCGGCTGTTTCCGCAGACGGGAGCAAAATAGAGAAAGGCGCTACCGTAAGCGTAGTCGAAGTCTCGGGCGCAAAACTAATTGTAACAAATAAGAATTAAATTCGGAGGTAAAGAAGAAATGAGTCCATTATTAATTGTACTGATACTTATCGCATTTATCGTGTTGGTGATAATCTCCAACATCAAGATAGTACCCCAGGCATATGTTTATGTCGTTGAAAGATTCGGTACATTCCACGCAGCATGGGGCACAGGTCTCCATGTTAAGGTTCCTTTTATCGATAGAGTTGCCAAGAAAGTATCCATCAAGGAACAGGTAGTTGACTTCAAACCCCAGTCCGTTATCACCAAGGATAACGTTACCATGCAGATAGATACCGTTGTTTTCTTCCAGATAACCAACGCTATGCAGTTCACATACGGTGTTGAAAGACCTATCTCCGCTATCGAGAACCTCACAGCTACCACACTGAGAAATATCGTCGGCGACCTCGACCTCGAAGCAACTCTTACTTCGAGAGATATCATCAACACTCGTATCACTGCTATCCTCGATGAAGCTACCGACAGATGGGGCATCAAGGTGCAGCGTGTTGAGCTGAAAAACATCATCCCTCCCAGAGAGATCCAGGATGCCATGGAAAAGCAGATGAAGGCTGACCGTGAAAGACGTGAAAAAGTCATTCAGGCTGAGGCTGAAAAGAAGTCCCAGATACTTGTTGCAGAAGGTGAGAAGGAGTCCAAGATACTCCGTGCACAGGCTGACAAGGAATCCCAGATCCTTGCCGCTGAGGCTGAAAAGCAGTCAATGATACTCCGTGCAGACGCAGTCAAGGAGCAGAAGATACTCGAAGCAGAAGGTGAAGCGCAGGCTATCGATATGGTACAGCGCGCACTGGCTGATAGTATCGTAAAGCTGAATGCTGCTAATCCTAATGAAGCAGTTATCCAGCTCAAGAGCCTTGAAGCATTCAGCAAGGCAGCTGACGGCAAGGCAACCAAGATCATTATCCCCAGTGAGATACAGAGTCTTGCAGGTCTTGCAACAGGTCTCAAGGAGATCGTTAAGGATACTCAGTGATAATTTCAAGCCGCCTTCGGGCGGCTTTTTTGTTATAATGAAGACTGTCAAGTAAACACCCTTGATATGAAATGTTTTACTGCACAAGTCCTTTACATTTATAAAATAATATGGTATGATATTTCGGGTGATAAATTATGTTTACAGATGATATTTCAAAAGTCAGAGATCAGGATATGGAGATCAAAAATGCCGAATATGAACGCGAAACCATAGCTTCCGAGGATATAAGCGGCTTTGAATTTTCCGAGGTCGTATTCAAAGGCTGTCGTTTCATTCAGTGCGATCTGACCAAAGCCTGTTTCTACGGCTGCAAATTTGATAAATGCGATCTTTCAAACTGCAAACTTGGTGATTGCTATTTCAAGGATTGTGAATTCTCGGGCTGTAAGGCTAACGGCGCAGATTTTGGACGTGCTGTATTCAAGCAGTCCACACTGAAAACCAGTTCCTTCGCTTACGGACTTTTTTCCGAATCCTCCTTTGAAAGCTGTTCCATTACCGAATGCGATATGTCGGGGGCGCTGCTTTCCCGCGCCGAATTAAAAAGAACAGCCTTTAAAGATGTAAAGCTTGTCGGCGCCGAAATGTTTATAACAAAAATGCGAGGTGCAGATTTCACAAAGTGTGATATTTCTGGCATTGTCCTTTCACGCGAACTATCCGAACTTCGGGGCGTTACAGTAACTTACGAACAGGCAGCCGACCTTGCAAAGCTCCTTGGTCTGATAGTAAAGTGAGCTGTGTTTGTTTTCTTAAAAATCTCCCAAATCTCAAGGTATTCTGTGATGCTTTCGTAAAATGATAACATCAATTCATACTATCCCGTGACCGCTTGACCAAATATAGCGGTCATTTTTTATACAAAAATTCAATTGAAAATTTGTACAAAATGGTATATAATCAATTATATGATATATTCACTTTGCTATATTATCATACTATAATTATTGAATTAAGGCTGTGATATAATGAAAAATTCGTCTACCTACAAAGCTACCGATGTCATCGCAGGATTTGAATGCCGACCTGGTATATATACCCTGAATGGTGCTTCTGCTATGCTCCATGCTGTTAATTTCACTATCCATTCCTCCAAAGCCACAGGCTGCTCCGTAGTACTTTTCAGGCGCGGGAATACTGAACCCTTTGCCATTGTCCCTATTCCCGACAGCTATCGCATAGGTGATACATGGTCTATCATGATCTACGGACTTGATATATTTGAAATAGAATACTGCTATCGTTTTTCGGGTGAATACGCACCTGAAAAAGGTCTGCTTTTCGACGAAAAAAAGAATATCCTCGATCCTTATGCCAGGGCAGTTACAGGACAGAGCGTATGGGGCAAAAAAGCACCCGGCGACGGCAGCTATCACGGCAGGATAACCACTGATAAATTTGACTGGGGAAATTTCGTCAGTCATAATATTCCGTTCAGCGATCTCGTTATCTATGAACTTCATGTCAGGGGCTTCACCAACAGCCTGACTTCGGGTGTAGCACACCCCGGTACTTTTGACGGCGTTATCGAGAAGATACCCTACCTGAAAAAGCTTGGTGTGAACGCTATCGAGCTTATGCCTGTATTTGAGTTCGACGAACTCTACGAGGAACGCCAACATGACGGAAATCTGCTGATGAATTACTGGGGCTATAATACCACCTGCTTTTTCGCTCCGAACACCAGCTATGCCTCAAAGGTCGAGTATAATCATGAGGGCGACGAACTGAAAAATCTTATCCGTACCTGTAACGAAAACGGAATACTTGTTTTTCTTGATGTTGTTTTCAACCATACATCCGAGGGTAACGAGGACGGTTCTGTATTTTCTTTCAAAGGAATTGATAACAGCGTATATTATATGCTTGCACCTAACGGCAAGTACGTAAATTTCAGCGGCTGTGGTAATACCATGAACTGTAATCACCCCATAGTCCAGCAGTTTATTATTGACTGTCTGCGCTACTGGGTAATTGAATACCGTGTTGACGGTTTCCGTTTTGATCTTGCATCTATCCTCGGCAGAAGTGAGGACGGTACTCCCATGGAGAATCCGCCCCTGCTTAAAACCATTGCATACGATCCCATTCTCAGTGGCTGTAAGCTTATAGCAGAGGCATGGGACGCAGGCGGGCTTTATCAGGTGGGAAGCTTTCCATCGTGGAACAGATGGGCAGAATGGAACGGGCGTTTCCGTGATGATCTGCGCTGTTTCCTTAAAGGCGATAACGGTATGGCGTGGGCTGCAATACAGAGGATAACAGGCTCAGCCGACCTCTATCCGCCTGAGCGCTGCCATAACGCTTCTGTCAACTTCCTGACTTGCCACGATGGATTCACAATGTACGACCTCTACTCTTATAATACCAAACATAACGAAGCCAACGGCTGGAACAATACAGACGGTGATAACAGTGTGACCAGCTGGAACTGCGGATATGAGGGTGAAACCGATGACCGCGAGGTAATGGGTCTGCGTATGAGAATGATAAAGAACGCCTTTGCAACTCTGTTTTTCAGCAGGGGAGCAGTCATGTTCTATGCAGGCGATGAATTCTGCAACACCCAGTTCGGAAATAACAATGCCTATTGTCAGGATAACGAAGTATCATGGCTTGACTGGTCAAGGCTGAAAAAATTCCGCGAGATACATGATTTTGTCCGTGATATGATAGCTTTCCGAAAAAAGCATGAGGTAATAAGACACGCCACCAATGAAGGCGCTTTCGGTTTTCCCGATACCAGCATACACAATACCACTGCATGGAACAAAAATACCAACGATCACGACCACGTTATCGGTGTAATGTTCGCCGGCAAGGATCAAAAAGGCAACGATGATGCCGTATTCATCGGCATAAATGCTTACTGGGAGGAATGTTCCATCGAACTCCCCGCACTACCCGAGGGCTATGACTGGAATATTGATTTCTATACCTTTGTTCCCTACAAAAAGGGCACGGATTTCAATGCCCTTATTTATCGGAACGGCAATAAATACAGTTTAAAGCCCAGGAGCGTCATTGTAGCATCTGCCATCAAGAAACTTGGGCTTTACAGGTGATACCATGGATATAAACACAGTGATTTCCGCACCTGAATACTGCTTTCTTAAAAGCGATCCCTTCCTTGGCGAACGAATAGCACTGCTGACTTTCGGAGGAAGTATATCCTACGGGCTGAATACTCCCGAATCGGATATCGATATTCGCGGCATAGTACTGCCCGAACCTGCTGATCTGCTCGGCTGCGGTTTTATCGTGGAAGATAAAGCGAAGCAGAACGAACACTATATCTACGGTGCGAACGGATTTGAACAGTACATCGACCGAACTACCGATACCACACTTTATGTTCTCGGAAAGATAGTCGCATTGTTCTATAAATGCAATCCAAACACCATCGAAATGCTTGGCTGTAAGCCCGAACATTACGCTATGGTAAGTGAGTACGGTAAACTTCTTCTCGATAACCGCGAGATCTTTCTGAGCAAACTCGCCTACGGTTCATTCGCGGGATACGCCCGAGGTCAGTTCCAGCGGCTTAAAAATGCCATCGGCAAGGATAACGGCTCAAATGTATTCAAAAGCATATCCCTAGCTGATTCCATCGAACGCATACAGCGCCATCTTGAAGAGGAATGCAAACATTATAAGCGTGAGTGCCTGAAAATGTTTGTCACAGACATGAGCGGCAATAAGATAACCGTCAACGGCACTCCTGTTGATGCCTATGATGTGGGTGTGCTTTTCAACGATACCGTCACTGAGATAACCGTAGACGGCAAGCCGATCAGCGATGAAGAAGTGCAGCTGTGCTTTTCACTCAATATTGATATGCTTCCTGCCAATGAATTCAGCGTCGTCACTAATGAGATAACTTCCTGCGTTAAGGAGTTCAATAAGCATCTCGGACACCGTAACCATAAAAAGGATAGCTACCATCTGAACAAACACGCGATGCACCTGTTGAGACTCTATTTTATGGCAGAGGATATCCTTACCCGCGGCGAGATAATAACATACCGTGAAAAGGAACACGACCTTCTCATGAGCATCAAAACAGGGGAGTACTTCAACTCCGAACAGAACACTCTTTCACCTGAGTTTTTCGATATGGTTAATCATATGGATAAAAAACTCCTGACAGCATATGAAAACAGCAAGCTTCCCGAAAGACCGGATAATGCAAAGGTTAGCCGACTTCTTTCCGATATCCACATGAAATATCTTCTATCACCAAAACCGTAAGGAGGAAACGATCATGCCTTATCCCAAAGGCGATAAACGTGTCTCGGACTCCATCACCGAGATAACCAAGCTTATCCAGTACCGTGATATCAACGGTGGAAACCGTCTTTTCGGCGGAAGACTGATGGAATGGATAGATGAGGCCGCAGGTGTAGCCGCTATGCGCCACTGCGGCGGTGATGCCGTCACTCTTATGGTGGACAGCCTGAAATTCAAGCACGGTGCTTTTATCAATGATATAGTCGTGCTAATAGCAAAGGTGACTTACGTAGGCAGAACTTCAATGGAAGTGCGTGTCGATACCTATGTTGAAGATAAGGGTTCGGGTATACGCAGGGCCATAAATCACGCCTATCTTACCTGCGTTCACGTTGATGAAAACGGTAGACCCAAGCCGATCGAATATGGCATTATCCCTGAGGGAATAACCGAACAGGCAGAATACGAGGGCGCAAGAAAACGCATCGCTATCCGCAAGCAAAGAACTGCCGAGGGCTTCTGAAAAAAGTAATATAAAAACAAATACCGCTTCAGCATCATCAATGCCGAGGCGGTATTTGTTTTACATTTAAATAGAGGATCTCGGAGATCACTTGCCCTGATCCGCGCAAACAGCCGACAGTTCAGAGGGGCTGCCGGCTGAAAGCAAAGATCGGGTGTTACATATTGTATTTGATAAACTCCGCTATGGTTTGCGGAATTTACTAATACCTTTGGGTTCTTTTGGCTGATTATACCAGAATATGCAGGCCTGTTTGTTGGTGCTTACACCAACTTTCAGTGCCAGTGATGCCAAAGCCGTGCCGCACTTTACAATTGGTTTTTTCATTGTTTTCATAAATCCCACTCCTTTGAAATTTTATGTATAATCCCGACAACTGCGGCCGTAAATTACCAAACAGCCGCGTTTCCAGATTGCCGGAAATTACCATCACCAGTACATATTCTGTAAGCCTGAGAATTTTTTATTATCTCAGTTCAAGATCTATTCCCTTTGAATCAAGTATCATTTTAATGTTTTTCCTGTCCTTTGGAAATTGTGTCTTGACCAGAGTCATATTTCTGGACTGTATCTTTTTAAGAGTACTTAAACTAATATTCGATGTCACTTTCAGCCTGTTTAGTGTATCATCGCTCATTCTAACGTGTTTTATGCTCTTCCAGAAAGGCAGATCCTTTCTCTTTCCTGAAAATTTCAGCGTACTGCTGAAAAGCTTGTCGTTGGTATAACGTCCCTCTTCGGGAGTGCTGTTAAGTATATGCGCTTCAAGTTGTGCAAACATATCGTCCAGCTTTTTATTTACAAGGATCCTTCTTAGTATACCTAAAGGTATCTTATGAAGGTATTCCACGTTAGTATCCGTATCGTCAACATTAAGCGAGGTGTAATAATAATCCCTCTCGTATATAAGTATCACAGAAAGTGAAAGAGCCTGATAGTCATAAGCGTCAAAATAAACGTGTACATAAACACCGTTGTAAGTAAAGCGATACTTCGTGAACGTATCGTCTGTATGATAATTCAGTTCGTTGTAATCATTTATAAGTTTGTCTTTTACCTGGTTTCTCATCCAATTTTCTCCTTACGTTTGATTTTCTCCGCGATCATAGCAAGTGCGATCGTAAACACGCCCGATGCAGCGTAAAAACAGTAATGCACATCGAATATAGCAAATAATATGCAGAACACCGTCCATATCCCTGCCCATAAAACCGACTTGTTCCTGAGTCTGATCTTCATATCGTCATCCAGAGGTTTGTTGTGGTGTTCCACGGGGGAAAGCATTATGATAATTGTGTTTGAAAGCATCAGCATAAGCAGCGAACTAAAATACATTGCCGTTTCGGATATATTCTTCTCGGCAAATATAAACACAAGCATCACCGATACCAGAGTCATTGTACATCCGAGATGTGTATCTGCGTGGTATCCTCCTGCATTTACCCGAAGTGTCAGAAAGGCTGTGAGGTTCACAAGGCACGGAATAAAAGATCTTGTTATAACTGCAATAGCTATCGCAACGGCAAAGTTGAACACTGTCGATAAAAGCAGTTCCATTCCGTAGGAATAAACTTCAGCATCTTCCTCTTCGATTATTTTGTTGTCAACAAAAAAACACGCTGTACTTTTTGCTAGTCTGGAGATCATATCATTTTCACCGCCTGCAAACAGTATAGCGTGTTTTATTCATTTTTTCAATTAGTTTTGCATGAAGTATGATTAATCGTGCATGAAGTGCAGCTTAGTTAATACTTTATTATAATATCAACCGAAAAAACTTCACATTCGCATTTGAAAGTAATTATCCCGTTAAGTTCTTCCACAGCCTTTTTGATGCTTTTTACCCCTAAGCCGTGGGCAGATAGATCGCTTTTTTCTGTTCTCAGATCATCCACATCTACCTGATTGGAAGAGTTTGAGATGCTGATATGCAGGTTGCCGTTTATCTGGCTTATCCTTATGCTGATAAACTTGTTGTCACCTGTGTATCTTTCGCATCCCTCTATAGAATTATCCAGAAGATTAGCAAATATCCTGCAAAGCAGAAGATCGTCCAGCTCTATCTTGTCGCTTACCGTTATCTGAGTAACATACTCGATATCGTGTTTCAAAGCTTCCTGCCATTTCAGATTTACTATGGAATCCACCGAGGATATCCCTGTGTAGCATACTCCGCTTGTTTCCGAAAGCTTGTCCTGCAGATCGTTCAGATGCTTTATAGCCTCTCTTGTCCGACCTTTCTCGAACATATCGTTCGCAACTGCTATCTGATTTTTAAAATCATGCCTGAGCGTTCGTATCTCATTGTACTTGTCCTCAATAAGCTTGTAATTATCTTCATCGTTTTTCAGCTGCTGTTCCATCAGCGCCATTTTAAGCTGATTTGCATACACATCGAAAAAGTCGAACACAAAGAGGTTTACCGCCAGTAATCCTACCGCCGATGATATAAAAATTATCGTGTCCTTTCTGCTGACCCTGTTGGGGTCGAACATACAGTACAGTATAAATATGCTGAAAAAAGGCGTTAGAAATATGGCCATCCAGTTTCTGAGGGGGATCGAACGGGTCTTGTTTTTAAGGTATTCTATGATATATACCGATATCCAGAACATGAATATCTTTGACAGTATCATACCTATATACCGCCCGCGTCCGGAGGAAAGCTGATCTATCGGAGTTCCCATATCAAGCATATACAGCACTGTCATAGGCAGAAATTCCGATACAAGAGCTATCACAATGAACATCACCGAGTAAAATAATCGCTCTATCATGCTCACGTTGAACCATATACGAGAAGTAAGGACAAGTATCAGCAGAGTTGCACCAAGATTAAGCAAAGGTACGACTGTAAAGAATGACAACGCCGAAAATACCAATATGGATATCACAGTCATCAGCGCTATTCCCTTAGAACCGTGATAGTATTTTTCCTTGAATATTTTGTACAGAAAGAATACTATTATCACTGATTCAGCGGCATTGTTCAGCAGTTCAGCTATCAATTCCGTCCTGCTCATCAGATACACCTGCTTTTCGTGTAATCGACAAAAGCATCAACGATCTCCTTGTAATGCTTGCGGCTTATGTAAAGATGCTCACCGTTTTTCAAAAGCAGCCTGTCCTTTTCTACGAAATCAATGTTAGCTGCATTCACAAGATGACTCTTGTCCGGCTTTGCAAAATACATACCTTTGAAACTATTCTCGTAGTCTTTGAGTTTTCCTGTTGTCCTGTGGCATTTATCCGCCAGATGGATTATTATCTCCCGGGAGTATACTTCGATGTAGTAAATATCATCTATCATAAGCTTCTGCAGAACATCATTCAGATATATAGTTATGTACTTGAACTTCCTGCTGTACTCGTCGATCGTGTCCTTGATCTGTTTAAGATATATCGGACGTGCCTGATCTTTCAGTATATAACGAAAAGCGTTCACCTCATAACCCGAATATACGAACTTGTCATAATTCGTAAGAAATGCAAGTATAACGTTACGGTCGATTGAGCGTATATATTCTGCAGTTTTAAGACCGTCAAGCTCTTTCATTTCAATGTCCATGAAGATAATATCAAATTCACCTCTCGAAAAATTTGAAATTATATCCTCACCGCTGTTGAATGATCTGAAATGAAAGCTGTTGTTCTCACCGTATATTTCAGTAATGTCATTCAGCAGGGTATCAACATAGGACTTTTCATCATCACAGATCGCTATATTCACCAAGGCTGTCACCTTCCTTTACAGTACTCTGATATTTTAGTATATCATTCATTCTTACAATAATCAAGTATTGATATTATAATTTTCTCATCTTGTACACACTTTCGATGATTTTTTCCGCGATAAATCTTTAAATCAGTCGATTGTCAATTTTTTGTGAACAAAGATTACTAAGGGCAACGCGAAATTACGCTTTGTTAAGTTATATTAGTCTGACAATGTGATATGTGAATTTAATGTGTGCATAATAATACTAATTAATTAACGCCGAAACACCTTGTGCACCTAAATTTGCAGTTCATGTACAAGCTATTGAAATAAAAATTTAATATGATATACTTAAATCTATAATGAATCATTGTGATTTGTTAGGTAAACTTCGATATAGTCATAAATCTCATATTTATTATCCGCGGCATGACTGTGGATAGCTCCATCGCAAAAGCCTGCCCGCTGAGGTGGGCTTTTTGCTTTGTATTACGGATAATTCAGTTGACTTCTAAAACGGAATGTTGTATAATCAGTTATAGATAAGTCCCGTAACGATATGGAGATGAAAAAATGAAAAAAGCCTATTATGAAGACTGCCCGGATTATCTGGCGGATTATCTCACATATATGCAGCTTGTAAAGGGCAGAGGTGACAGAACAGTTGAAGCCTACTACATCGACCTGCGAACTTTCCTGCGCTATCTGCGGATCGTTCATAACGAAGTCGATACAAACAAGACCCCGTTTGAGGAGATAACCATAGCACAAGTGCCCTTTGAGTATGTACGTAAACTAAGGCTGATAGATGCCTATGATTACCTGAAATGGCTTGCGGAAGACCGTGCAAATTCCCTGAAGACCCGCGCCCGCAAGACCTCCGCTCTAAAACAGTTCTATTCATACCTGCATCTCAAAAAGAACCTTATCCCCTCCGATCCGCTCACTCAGCTGGAGATACCAAAACTCCCTAAAACTCTCCCGAAATATCTTTCACTGGAGGACGCTCAGCGTCTGCTTTCTTCAATAGAATCCGACCACTTCGAGCGTGACTACTGCATGATAACCCTGTTCCTGAACTGCGGTATGCGTCTTTCTGAACTATGCGGGCTTAATCTCAGCGATTTCAGCTTCGAGAGCGAAACTCTCCGTCTTTTCGGTAAAGGTCAGAAAGAGAGGATAGTCTATATAAATCAGGCTTGTATAAGTGCACTGCAAGCATATCTGCCCATTCGTCTTTCTGTACAGACACAGGAGAAAGCCCTTTTCCTCTCAAACCGAAACACCCGAATATCCCGTCGCCGCACTCAGGAGATAGTTGAAGAATCTCTTAAAAAAGCAGGGCTTGGAAATCTCGGCATTACCACACATAAACTACGCCACACCGCCGCGACACTGATGTATCAGTACGGAAATGTTGATACCCTTGTTATCAAGGATATCCTCGGTCACGAAAGCCTTGCCACCACCGAGATATACACCCACCTCAGCAACGAGAATCTCCGTCAGGCGGCAAATGCCAACCCCCTCGCAGGAAACAAAGCACCAAAACATAAAAGGAAGACCGATAAGGAGGACAGCGATGAGTGAAATTATCAGAAAAGATGTCAACGAACAGTGGTGCCATTCAGGCATAATCAAAGCAGGGGAGTACTGCTTCCTGAACTACTGCGCAGGCAATGTGGGCGGAACTGTTGAAGAACAGATAAACGGCGCATTTGATGAAATGGAAAAACGTCTTGCTCTTTTTGACCTTACTCTCGAAAATGTTGTCCAGATGGATTGTCTTTTTCGTGATGTATGGAATATCCCCATCATGGAAAAAGTAATAAAAGAACGCTTCAACGGAAGATATCCCGTCCGCAAATCGATACAGACCGAGTTCGCCCATGTTGGCGGAGAAAACGGTTTGCAGTTTCAGGCGGATGCCATAGCATACTGTGATAAATAAACATAAAAGACCCGGAAACATTCAAGCTTCCGGGTCGTATTTGTATAAAAATTATTCGTACAGAGGATACTTCTTGCAGATACCGGTTACCATCTCTCTAACCTTGTCAGCATTAGCATCGAAGTCAGAAGCAGTCAGGTAAATGCACTCAGCGATAACATCCATATCTTCTTCAACAAGACCTCTTGTAGTAACTGCGGGAGTACCGATACGAACACCGCTTGTTACGAAGGGGCTTTCGGGGTCATTGGGTATAGCATTCTTGTTAACGGTGATGTAAACCTCGTCCAGATCATTCTGCAGCTTTTTGCCTGTGATATTGAAAGGACGAAGATCAGCCAGCATCAGATGATTGTCTGTACCGCCGGATACAAGTGCGAAGCCCTTGTCAACCAGACCCTTAGCCAGTCTCTGTGCGTTCTTTACTACCTGCTCGCCGTAAGCCTTGAACTCAGGTTTCAGAGCCTCACCGAAGCATACAGCCTTGCCTGCGATAACGTGCATCAGAGGACCGCCCTGTGTGCCGGGGAAGATAGCGCTGTTGAACTTCTTAGCCAGTGCCTCATCATTGGTCAGTATCAGACCGCCTCTGGGACCTCTCAGGGTCTTGTGAGTTGTAGTAGTTGTAACATCAGCAAAAGGAACAGGAGAGGGGTGCATACCTGTAGCAACCAGACCTGCGATGTGAGCCATATCCACCATGAAGTAAGCACCAACGGACTTAGCTATCTGTGAGATGCGCTCGAAGTCGATAACTCTGGGGTAAGCAGAAGCACCTGCAACGATCATCTTGGGCTTAACTTCCTTAGCCTGCTTCTCCATTGCGTCGTAATCGATGAAACCTTCATCATTAACACCGTAAGGAACGAAGTTGAAATATTTACCGGAAATATTAACGGGTGAACCGTGTGTCAGGTGACCGCCGTTGTCAAGGCTCATACCCATAACGGTATCGCCGGGCTTCAGCAGAGCGAAGTATACAGCAGTGTTAGCCTGTGCACCGGAGTGGGGCTGAACGTTTGCATACTTTGCGCCGAACAGCTTGCATGCTCTGTCGATAGCGATCTGCTCTACGATATCAACGTCCTCACAGCCGCCGTAGTATCTCTTTCCGGGATAACCCTCAGCGTACTTGTTTGTCAGTACACTGCCCATAGCTGCCATAACAGCAGGGGATACGATGTTCTCACTTGCGATAAGCTCAAGGTTTCTTCTCTGACGAGCCAGCTCTTTGTTCATAGCTTCGCCGACTTCCTTGTCGAATCCGGTAACAAAACCGATGGAATCAAGCATCTTCATAATTTAACTCTCCTTGTCAATAAATTTAAATAAAAATCAACATAGAATTATTATACATTATTTTTCAGAAAATAGCAAGAGGTTTTTTATATTTTTTGCAAAAAATACAAAATTACTGTGTCTGCGCTTATTTCTTTTTCAGTATACTCAGCATAAAAAACATATATAAGTATTGCTAAATATAATCTATTGACTTTTCACGCGCTTTAAATTATAATTATATCATCATTCAAAATGACATTCCATCAGAATGGGAGATGTGAATTTTTATGAGTATCGTTAAAAAAAACTACGAGTACGACGGTGCTTGGTTCGGAAAAGAAAAGGTCAGCTTTAATGGTCGGGTATATGAAGTTGATGTGCAGATCGACAGTGATGATGAGGAAAATATTCCCGATGATGCAAAAGAGGTGCTTACCGATCTTTTAAATAATATGGAAAATTACTCCTCAAAGGTCGCAGAAAGTATTCTTGATTACTACAATGACCGCAGAGATGAACTCGGATATTCAGATGAGGAAAATCCCGATTATCCTGAGGTAAATACCGCTGAGGAGATACTTGATATGGTTTCGCTTATAGGTATCACCGTTCCCGATTAGGACGACTATGACGATACAGCTTTCTCTCTTGTTTTCGATTGTACATGGGATAAAGAAAACGGAGTTGGAGTTTGTTTTGAAGGCGGAGAGGTAGAAGACGTAGGCTTTCAGGGTATAGCATTATAAAATTATTGCATTGAGGTGTGTCATGAATACTATTGAGATCAGAAAACTAACAACATCCCAAAACTACGAGAATGATTGTTTTGTGATCGATGACATACCTCTGCATGAATATTTTACGAAGTGGCACCAAGAACTAGACTTGGGAGAGATACCGAAGCCTTTAGCACAGGCAGATGATCTTGCAGTGACATGGACAGCTTCATTTGATAATGACGGCGATGCAAGATTCATGCGATGGCTTCTTGAAAAAGAAAAACTGAATTTGCCGATATTGTCATGCCCCGATGATCTTGATTTTTCATGCATCGTCATTGTAGCCGAAGTCGAAAAAACAGAACATCATGTTTATTGGAAACGCATAGGAAAAGTTAACCATTCAATTGAAAAACTTGAAGAAGAAAAAGAACACGGAATTGTTTTTGTCGATACCTATTCCGATGAAGACTGGAAAAAGTATGCTGACGCCGCCTTTATGCAAGTCAACAGCATCGAGTGGCGGGAATGGATATCCACTCACTGGTCGGAGGAACTGTTCCGCCGACGGATCAATTATACTTACCACTGCTATCAGGACGACAGAAATATCGATTGGATTTATGACTGTGATTGGTGCTTTGACAGAAAGCAGTACGAAGCACTGGTTTCTTCTTGTCATCCGCGGTGTTGGATTGTTGAAAACACCGAAATTCCACGCACTTGACAATATCTGTGTAATATGATATAATATTTCTGTAAGGGAGGCGGCGTTAATGTTCGCATTTAAAGTCATGTACAATAATATAGTCATGTCGGGCTGTGCGGGACGAGCCGTTTTCGGATAACTGCTATGGCTTTTTTGCCGTGGTACGGTCTGAGATCTCGGTGCGTCTGTAAAGCGGACGCACCTTTTATTTTTGAAAGTGTAAATGAGGAGGCGTAAAATGAGCTTATTTGATTCATTCGATAAAGACGGCGAAGAGATACTCCGTCCCAACATGATTTTTGAGCATGCCGATGATATCCCCAAAAAACTCATCGTTGTTTTCAATATCAATACAGTGAACAGTATGCTCAAACGTTTTGACTGCACCGAATGTTCGGCACGAATGTCGGCAGGACAGAATATCCCCATTTACAGCCTTGAATATAAAGGAGAAACTATCGGCTTCTATCTATCTCCTATCGGCAGCGCGGCTGCTGTGGGTATAATGGAAGAGATAGCTTTTAAAAAAGATAAAAAACTGCTGTTCTTTGGTTCATGCGGTTCTCTCGATAAACAAATATCCTCGGGAAAACTGCTTATCCCCGAAGAAGCTTACCGTGATGAGGGCACAAGCTACCATTATGCGCCGCCTTCGGATTATATAAAAATAAAGTCTGCTGACAGACTGGCAGAAGTTTTTGACGAGATAAACGTTCCCTATAGCAAGACTAAGATATGGACTACGGACGCTTTCTACCGCGAGACCAAAAGAAATATGCTTGCTCGTAAAGCAGAGGGCTGTTCAGCGGTTGATATGGAATGTTCTGCACTGATGGCTTGCGCTCAGTTCAGGGGATATGAGGTCTATGAGTTTGTATATGCCGCTGACTGCCTTGATGGTGATGAATGGGATATGCGCATACTCGGCAGCGGCGAAAAAGACCTCTGTGATATGATGGCAGATATTGCACTTGAAACTATCATAAGATTGTAATACTATAACGGAGTGATACCATGATAAAGCTTAAGTTTGAACAGATGTCCGCAGAGACAATGGAAAAACTCTCCGCCGATATACCCGAAGCAAAACAGCTCGAAGATATCGTCAGAGAACATAAAGGTGTTGTCTTCGCACTTAATGACGGCGAAAAATATACCGCAGCATCTGCTATGATGTTTGAGATGAACGACGAAACACTTACCGTCGCCCTGCGAAAACTCTACCTCTCGGCACTGTTAGTCAGCGAGAATGCTGATACGGGCATTGACGGCATGATGCTTGAATATACAGCCGACAAAGCTAAATTCATTGGATACGATCTCGTCACAACAAAAGTCAGCACCGATGACGTAAGAGCGATAAAGTTCTATTCCTCTCACGGATTTGATAAGATCGTCAAAGCAAACATAACAGGAAAATATCTGATACTGCAGCGTGATGTAAAGATAAAAGTAAGCTGCTGCGGTTTTTACGCATAGGAGGAGAAAAATGGAGGGACTTAACCTTATCGGATCACAGCCTTTTGATACAAAAAGGCTGAAGATCAGACCTTTCAATATAAAAGACGCTCAGTTTATGTACAAAAACTGGGCTAACAGCGATAACGTAACAAAATACCTTGTATGGAACACCCACAAGAGTATCGAAGAAAGCATTGAGTACTGCAATTTTGTTGTAAAAGAATCTCAGGCGCTTGATTATTTCCACTGGATAATAGAGCTTAGCGAGATAAAAGAACCCATAGGTTCTATCGGAGTTTCTGAGATCGATAAAGATAAGCGCGAAGCTAAGATAGGCTACGTCCTCGGTGAAAAATGGTGGAATCAGGGATATATGACAGAAGCACTGGAAGCTGTGCTTGCCTATCTGATATTCGTTATCGGATTTGACAAGATCACCATAGAACATTTCACCGAAAACAAAGCCAGCGGCAGGGTCATGCAAAAGTGCGGACTTGTTCACAGCGGCACATCTAAATGCGTTCTTGAACAGAAAGGCGGCAGGGAAGTCACCAACGAAGTCTATACCATCACAAAACAAGAATGGTTCGCTAAAAATATCAGGATTTAAAGGTGGGAATATAATGCCTATAAAGATACCTAATGATCTGCCTGCTTTCAAGGCACTTGAAAAAGAAAGGATATTCGTCATACCAAACGACAGAGCTATGCACCAGGATATCCGCGCACTG
Organism: Ruminococcus albus AD2013; assembly: GCF_000526775.1. NCBI lineage: Bacteria > Bacillati > Bacillota > Clostridia > Eubacteriales > Oscillospiraceae > Hominimerdicola > Hominimerdicola alba. Next base: position 1,031,544 of record NZ_JAGS01000001.1, on the reverse strand, counting down.
AAAATAGCCATACTCAATCTCATGCCCGATAAGATAACCACGGAGACCCAGCTGCTAAGACTGCTGAGTAATACCCCTCTTCATGTGGATATCGAGCTTATCCAGATGAGCAGCCATGTTTCAAAAAACACCTCACAGGAGCATATGCTGGCTTTCTATAAGCCATTCAGTGAAGTGAAAAATAACCGCTATGACGGTCTTATCATAACAGGAGCACCTATCGAGCAGCTTGATTACGAACAGGTGGATTACTGGGACGAGTTCTGTCAGGTGCTTGAATGGTCTAAGACTAATGTTTACTCCACTATCCACATCTGCTGGGGTGCACAGGCAGCACTTTATTATCACTACGGTGTGCCGAAGTATCCCCTTGAAAGCAAGATGTTCGGCAACTTCAAGCACCATATCGAGCATCCCGAATGTATGATACTAAAAGGTTTCGGAGATGTTTTCCATTGTCCACATTCACGGCATACCGAGGTAAGGCATGAAGATGTAATCAAAGTTCCCGAGCTGACTGTCCTTGCGGAATCCTATGAAGCAGGATTACAGCTGATATGTGATAACAGCGAAAGATTTTTCTTCCAGCTGGGTCACTGGGAGTATGACCGTGAGACCTTGGCAAAAGAGTATTTCCGTGATGTCCGCAAGGGTCTGGATATTCAGGTGCCATATAATTATTTCCCGGGAAACGATCCCGACCAGCAGCCTATCTTCAACTGGAGCTGTTCAGCTAATCTGCTATATTCTAACTGGCTGAACTACTGCGTATACCAGAAAACGCCCTATGCTCTTGAAGAACTCACTCCGGTGCCGGTCGGCGGCAGAAAATATAAACGATGAGCAAATCAAGACATATTGCGGAAAATTTCAAGGTGGGCGCACTGCTTACCCTTGTAGGTGGCTATCTGGATACCTACACCTATATCAGCCGCGGTGGAGTTTTCGCCAATGCCCAGACAGGCAATATTGTCCTGATGGGTCTTAAACTTAAAGGCGGAGAATTTGCCGAAGCTATCCACTATCTTATACCGATACTGTCTTTTGTGGCAGGTGTGCTTCTGGTGGAGCTTATAAAATCCAGATTCAATGACGACCCGAAAGTTCACTGGCACCAGTTGACTCTCGCGCTGGAAATGCTGATAGTCGTAGCAGTTGCATTTATTCCCGAGAGCCATAACAACATTGCCAATGTACTTGTTTCTCTGACCTGTGCTATGCAGGTCGAAGGTTTCCGCCGTCTTAACGGCAACGCCTACGCGACAACAATGTGTACAGGCAATCTGCGCAGCGGAAGTGAAAGTCTTTTCGCTTACCTGAAAACCAGGGATATCACCCAAAAGCAGAAAGCTTTACAGTATTACGGCATTATACTGATCTTTATAGCAGGAGCTGTAATTGGCGCAGTCCTCACTGGATTCATAGGTATAAAAGCCGTCCTTGTGTGTCTAGCGGGACAGGCAGGCGCACTTCTTGTACTCAGAACTTATAAGACTCCCGATGATAAGGCGGCAGAATGAACTTCTGCTGCCTTATATTTTTTATTCTGTTATTTGTGGAATTTCACAAAAAATCACAAAAAATTGAAAGAAATGGTTTATTTTATATAAAACTCTATTGACATTAACGGAATAATTTGCTATAATTTATATAGTAAATTTGAACGTGACTTGTGGGCATTGGTCCCACATGAATAAATCATTAATAATATGGAGGCAAACATGAGAAGACTTGTTACAAGAAGTGACTTTGACGGCTTGGTTTGCGCTATGCTGCTCAAGGAAATTGAGATCATTGATGAGATCAAATTCGTTCACCCTAAAGATGTACAGGACGGCAAGATAGAGCTTTCAGAAAATGATATCACTACTAATCTGCCCTTCGATAAGCGTGTAGGTCTGGCTTTTGACCACCATGAAAGTGAATTGATAAGAAATAAAGTCGAGGATTATCTCGGAAAATATATCATCGACGGCAACGCTAAATCCGCAGCAAGAGTAGTGTATGACTACTACGGCGGCGAACTTGTTTTCCACCAGGTCTCCGATGAGATCATGGAAGCAGTTGATAAGGGCGACAGTGCCGACTTTACCGAGGACGAGATACTCAACCCCTCGGGCTGGGTACTTATGAATTTCCTTATGGACGCTCGTACAGGTCTCGGAAGATTCCATAACTTCCGTATCTCAAACTATGATCTGATGATGAAACTCATTGATTTCTGCGTCGATCATTCTATCGAAGACGTTCTCAAACTGCCCGATGTCAAGGAACGTGTGGATCTGTATTTTGAACAGCAGGAAATGTTCAAGGAACAGCTGAAGCGCATTACAGAGATACATGATAAGGTAGCAGTCATTGACCTGAGAAAGGAAGATACCATCTATGCGGGCAACCGTTTCATGGTATACGCTATGTGGCCTGAAGTTGAGCTTTCCGTTCATGTGGCATGGGGCTTCAAAAAGCAGAATACAGCTGTTATGATCGGCAAGTCGATCATCAACAGAAGTTCGCCTTTCGATATCGGTTCACTCTGCCTTTCTTACGGCGGCGGCGGTCATGCAAATGCAGGCACCTGCCAGCTTAGCAACGAGGTTGTTGATGCTGAACTTCCTGTTATTATAGACAAACTAAACGGTAAGATCCCTGTGTGATAATATCAGCTTTTTGCTGTAAATATTTGACCGTCGGTCCTTCCCGACGGTCTTTTTGTTGCGAAACTCCCTTTATTAGCGTCTTTTCTTTGTGCAGGCTTGCAGTTGATTTTTTTGTCCAAATGTGATATAATTATCGCGATATAAAATATATTATCACATAACGTGCATATGGAGTACGCATTTTGGGGGAAAAGAATATGACGAAAAATGAGGCACAGGAAGTATTGTCTTTTCATTCATGCCGGAACACTAACGTGAATGATCCCAGATGGGAATACGGCTTTGTAGGAAGGCTCCGTCCTTCCAGCGGAGAACTCAATGAGGATAATTTTATCCAGATAATGGAGAGCATACGTATCCTCAAGCATGACCTTTCAGCCGATACCATCGATAAAAACCTTGTTTATGATATCATAAGCATAATACGTCTGACCAGAACATGGTGCGTATCACCGGGCGGTCTGAACAATAATGTCACCGACCATGATCAGGATAAGCTCCTTACCTGGGTCGGTATTATAGAAAAGACTCTTTTCTATCTGCTTGACGGCGCAGATGAAGAAATAGCTTTTCAGGATTATGAATGCTATCTTCAGGATAGCAGCGAACAGCTGCTTAAAGCCGAAATGCTCAGAGTGATCTGAGCCATATCCAATATCGGCGGTTTCCGCTGAATGTGAGGAGTGATAAATAGTGAAATGTCCTAAATGCGGAGAAATTGTTGGGGATCACGACAAGTTCTGCCCCCGATGCAACGCCGAACTTTTTATAGATACTCAGCTTGCCGAGCGTCTTTTCAAGAAAAAGGAAGATCCTCTTCCAGATGATAAAGATAATTTCTTTAAGCCCGACAGGAAAGCCAAGGATAATAACGGTCAGAAAAAAACTAAGCTGAATATCGATATCCACAATCTCAAACTCATAGCTATCGTTGTGCTTTCGCTTCTGATAATTGTACTCGTGATAGTTCTGGTCGTAACGTCTCTGGGTTCAAAGGGAGAAAAGTACGCTAAAAAAGCCGCTGACTATATCGGTGCCGATTTTGAGATAGCTTCCAAGAAATTTGATTTCAAGATAAAGCAGGAATCAGGCTACAAGGGACTTACCGCTGTAATAGATTATAACTATGTAGCTGAATCCGATACCGAAGTCCGCATTGATGGTGTGACCTACCCCGAGTGGGCAGTCATTTTCAAGACTGATGACGAGAACCGCATCACTGAGGTTCGATACTGCAATTTCAAGAGCATCAAGAGCGATATCAAGGGTGTCAGAAAAGAGCATAACATAAACCTTGATAAATTCAATCCCGGTACGGATAAATCGACTGTGGATAAAGAGCTTGATATGGACTACTACAGCGTTTCTTATACCAAGGACGGCGAGGCATATATCTACCGCTATTGGTACGAAAACGACAGCGGCGATGAACAGCCCGTGGTGCTTACTGTTTACTATGATACCAAGGGCAAGCTAAAGGTCTACACTCCCCAGATGCTATACCACCAGTTCATGTAGACCGCTTTAAGTTTTTTAATAATATATGTATTTCAGGCACTTTTGTCATACAGCTGACAGAAGTGCCTTTTCATATCGAATATCATCTGTGAATGATATCATTACATCACTTTTCTCTCGACACCGATTTACAAATAATTGTTAATCCGATATATTATCTTCTTTTTTCTATCTTTTGTTACAGAAAATATTTATAAATAATATGCAAAAGGACTTGACAATTGTGGGAAGATTTGTTATAATATGCTTGATGAAGGGCAATAGTTCTTCATATGCCTGCCGTAAACACGGCGAAAATAACATCTTAAAGACGCCATCAGGTGCCTTTTGATTCGGCTGGCTCATCTCGATGTTTAAGGCTTTTCGATGAGCAGGGAAGTGATTTATTCGGATAGCGTCCGAAAGAATCATATACTGCCCTCTGGGTTGGGGGCAGACCAGGGAGCGGAGGCGTGTCAGCCATAAGCTCTTACCATGTTTATGTTGATAGCCTGTCTGCTTATGCCGACAGGCTGTTTTACTTGAAAGGAACTGACATAAATGGATATAAGAAAAAATATCGCACTGCTGACAGCTCTTGTCTGTGTACTTAGCGTGAGCAGCTGCTCAAATAAAAAGCCCGGCAGCAAAAAGAATTCTTCATCCCAATCTGCCGGTACAGCAGATGATGGTATGCTCGATGAGTCTGTCAGCTCTGTGGAATTCAGCCTTGAAAGCGGTTTCTACGATATTGATCAGCAGCTTGAACTTTCAGCACAGGGCGAGGGCTTAACAATAAGGTATACCACCGACGGCAGTATCCCCAATGAGTCTTCGCCCGAATATACCGAAGCCCTGACCTTGTCCGACCGCAAGAACGATTTTTCAACCCTGGCGGAACACAAGGATATCACAGCAAGCCATGATTATTCTCCACCAATGACTGTGGATAAAGGCAATGTCATCAGGGCGGCGGCTTTCAAGTCCGATGGTACCCATGGCAAAGTGACTTCCCGCACGATATTTGTTGGTATCGACAGAGTCAAAAAATACGGGGATGTCCCTGTTATATCCCTTATGATGGATCAGGCGGATCTCTTTGACTATGAAAGAGGTATCTACGTTCTGGGCAAAGTCCATGATGACTGGCTGGCGGAAGATCCCAAAAATGCTTCCGCTGATGTCTGGAAGCAGGAAGCCAACTTCACCCAGCGCGGTAAAGAATGGGAGCGTCCCGTCTATGCAGAGTATATCCTCTCCGACGGAACTACTGCTTTCACGCAGGATCTTGGCATAAGGATAATGGGTGCCGCATCCCGAAACGAACATCAGAAAAGTCTTCGTCTTTCTGCTCGCAAAGATTACGGCGCGAAGAATGTTAAATATGAACTTATCCCCGATAATACCCGTTCTGATGATCAGGGAAATGTGGAAAAGTATAAGTCCTTTGTCCTTAGAAACGGCGGAAATGACTGTAATTTCGCCAAGATACGCGACCCGCTTCTTCAGTCGATGGTAAGCGATAAAACTTTTGAAACTATCCAGTCTACTCCCGTGGTGGCTTTCATCGACGGCGAATACTGGGGTATGTATACCCTTACCGAGGATTATAGCGATAACTATATCTCAAATAACTACGAAATTGATAACAACAACGTCGTTATATTGAAAGTAGGCGAGATAGAGGAGGGCAATGACGAAGATATCAAGCTTTACAGCGATATGTATGAATTCATTACTGAAAATGATATGTCCGATGCTGATAACTACGCAAAGGCTTGTGATATGCTTGATATGCAGACATTCTCGGATTACATGGCATTCAATATTTACATCGCCAATGAAGACAGCATTATCCAGGGCAATAACTGGCGTATGTGGAGAGTGCGCGATGCCGACAATGCTACCGCTGTATCCGATGGAAAATGGCGCATGATGGCTTATGACACCGACTATTCCAGCGGCATATACACAGGCGGACAGAACTACGATGAAAATTTCATCAAAAAAGCCATCAATGGTACCCAGACTTTCAAAGACCTTGACCAGCCTCCCGCTGAGATATTCCGTGCCCTGCTGGATAACGATGATTTCAAGCAGATGTTCATTCTCTCCCTCTGCGATATGAGGAATATCAGTTTTGAAAAAAGCAAGGTCGATGCCGCTTACAATGACATCGTGAGGGTATATTCTTCACTTGTGATAGATACCTTCAAGCGCTTCGGCCCCGACTACGCGAAAGATGGTTTTGAGTGGAATGCCGATGGTCTGAAACAGTTCCTTGATGGCAGGAACAAGGTCTTCATGACTCATATCACCGATGTTTTCAAGCCGGGTGAAAAAGTTTCCGTGACTGTCAAAACTTCTGACAGTTCCAAGGGCGGAGTTATCCTTAACACCACAGCACTCGACCTTTCGGATAAGGATTTTTCGGGTGAATACTACACTGCTTATCCCATCACCGTGACCGCCGACCCTGCATCTGGCAAGTTCGTCAAGTGGGAAGCAACAGGCTGTTCCATCTCAGACGCAAATTCACCAACTGCAACAGTCACTATAAAAGGCGACTGCGAGATAAAAGCTATTTACGAATGATATAAAAGGCAGGCAAAACCCTGATATCTATACAATCTATAAATAATAAACCGTCTGTACACAGTTGTATGCTGTGACAGACGGTCGTATTTTTATTTATATTTTTGCTCAGCTAAGAACCCATATCATATAGTGATTGTCGGGCTCGTATGAAGCAACAGTAAGTTTGCTGCCCTTTGCAGTCAGATACTTTTTGAAATCGCTTTCTTCGGTGCTGATGACAAATCTGCGGTTGCCAAGTGCTTCAGCCCTGAACTGTGCGGCCTTGCCGTCGATCTTCAGGTAATCGTAGCCATTACATTTTTTGTTGATGTATCCGCCGCTTATGGCTCTCAATCCGAAAGTACCTGTCTCACTGAGCTTTACTTTCAGCTTCTGATCCTTATCCTTGTCGGATTCATCAACGGAGATGCTCTTTGCTGTAGTAGTCAGCAAAAGACCTGTTGCTTCGTTTTTGAAAGTGTACATCTTGTCGTTGCAGATAAAGTTGCCGCTGTCAGAATTGCAGTCATTGAAGAATTTCAGAAGAACTGCCATTACGTGCTGTTCGGTTACGGGAATAGTGTTTTTGGCAGTATCATCAAAAGCTCTTGGATCGAGGTGGAGTATTGTATCAACAAACTTGCCCGCGTATTTTATCAGCTTGTTGAAAGCATCGCCGGGATCAGCTTTTTCATAATACTTTGTAAGGCGCTTGTCAAAGCTGTCTGCCTTGAAACCTGTGTAGCTGTTCTTTATCTGCTTTTCAAAAGCGTTGTGAACATTGCTTGCCTTGATGCCGCTGGTCATATTCGCAACATGAGGAGTACAGCCCATATCGGAAACAAAGTGTATAGCTCTGCCAAGATATATCATAGATTCCTTGGTCATGCCGCTTTTATAAAGTGATACCGCAGATGTATAATTTGCACGGAATAGTGTTCTCGCGCTGGGTGCAAAATCGCCCAGCCTGTTGCGGTAGAATCCGTTTGATTCATCCAGTTCCTTGCCCTTAGCGTTCATGCAGGAATAATAGTGCATACCTGGTCCTTCGTCTATATCCCCGGTCTTATCGGGCTGAACAGCACCGAGCTTGATCTCTTCATGCCAGTCCTTATAAAAAGCAGCAGGGCGAAGTTTTTTATCTATTGTCAGAAGCTCCAGTGCCTTTTCCGCGATATAGCTGTGTACATCAGAAGTCCAGGCATAAGCAGTATTAACCCTGACCTTGTTGCATAAAAAAGCGGAAGCTGTAGTTGTTATGTTCTTCATCATTCAATAATTCCTCTTTCGTAAAATTTATATAAAGCCGATACCCGTCTATGTAAGACAAGGCATTCAGCGTTTTTTCTCGGAGCGCTTTTTATTTTTCCTTACGGAATAACCGAAGCTGCCAAGTTGTTTTCCCAGCTCGAAATATCCGCCGTGAGCGTAAGCAAGAAGTCCTGCTTTTTCAAGACAGAGCTTTCCGCTTTCATCAAGAAGCTCCTTTGCTGCGTTTATCCCAACGATATCAGCTATGAACATATCATGGCTGCCCAGCGGGACGATCTCCTTCACCTTACATTCTATGCTTACGGGACATTCCGCGATCATTGGTGTTGATACATTTACACACTCTTCTGTGTGAAGTCCGCAGTCGGCAAATTTATCAAGTTTGGAACCTGTCTTTACACCGCAGCGGTCAACTGCTCTGACCAGTTCTTTTGTGGGAAGATTTATAACGAACTCACCGCTGTTTTTTATAAGGTCATATGAATATCTTTCAGGTCTGACCGAGATATAGGTAACTGGAGGACGGGTGCAGAGTATGCCTGTCCATGCGATAGTAAGCACATTTATCTTATCTTCAAACGCGCAGGTAACTAGGGTAGGAGGCAGGGGAGAAGTTATCACGCTGCCTTTCCAGTGCTCTTTATGGTATGTCATTTCAAGTCCTCCTGGGAAAAGCCGTGAACTTTTTTGTATATGGCGTCATAGTCTTTATAAAGGAGCTGTACTGTGTTTTCAAGAAAAAAATAATGCTTTATATACGGCACAAGCAGTACCATAAAAAGTGCCGCCAGAGGTATCAGCGTCAGCTTGTTGTAGATAGCGACAGCAAGTATGGTTATGACGGTACACAGCGCGAACAGTACCAGCACTATAAGATGTATGAATCTTTCGTGCTGAAAATGACGCAGTTTTTCACTGTGATAATCAAGCAGTTTTGCAAAGTCACAGTTTTCATCTTCAAGACATTCAAGAATATATTTCCTGTACTTTGTCAGATATTCAGTCATTACCGCTCTCCGTTTTTTCCTCTGAAACATCAGACAGGTCTATAGGTTCGGCATCTATTATATTCAGGTCTCTGATTTTCTTGGTCTTGAATTCCTGTTCTAAGGCGCGGCGCTTTTCATCTTCGGCTGCTTCCTTGGCGACAGTCATCACAAGCAGTTTATCGATAGAACCGTAATACTTACCGATACGCTGAAAAAAGTTCGGTTTGCCTTTTTTCTTTTTTGATGATATCGTAAGTATAGCAAGGGCTGTTGATATAGCGGCGGTCATTATTCCTTTCTCGGTTTTGGTGTTGAGAGAAATATTGACTTTTTTGCTGATTTCCTTGATATCCATAGAAGCGACCTGCCTTTCTGAATAAAAATTATCACAATTAATTATACACTATTTTTACACCGATTGCAAGTATATAGAGCTAAAATCAGCAAAAATTTACTTTTTATGTATATTATGCTTTGATATTTGGTTATCAAGATGCTGTCCCGCTGCAGTATAGTACGTCATTTTTTGTGCCGTAGTCACAGCAAATGTCAGCCTGCCATCGTGCGCATCGGGGCTTTATGTAAACAGCGCATTTTAAGAAATGCGTCGGGATAGTCCTTTTACTATCAGTGATTTATGCGCAGAAGTTGTACGTTTTTGTACAACTCTTGCAGAAATATGTCCGAGTTAAAAGATAAAACAGCTTTTTGTACAATATTATCGGTGTAGATATGTGTACTTTGATCGGATAACAGAAGTCATAAGCTGAATTCTGATGATAGATAAGCACTTGACAAAAATTCCTTTTTATAGTATGATAGTTATGCTATTAAATAATTTTATAGCATAGAACGGAGTAGAAATATGATTTACAACAACATTCTTGAAGCTTTGGGACATACTCCCATGATAAGACTCAATAGAATGAACAAGCCCGGTAATGCTGAGGTGCTTGTAAAGTTCGAGGGCTTGAATGTGGGCGGTTCGATAAAAACCAGAACAGCTTACAATATGATAAAGAATGCAGAAAAGGAAGGCCTTATAAAGGAAGATACTATAATCGTTGAACCTACCAGCGGAAATCAGGGCATAGGCCTGGCATTGGTTGGTGCGGTGAGAGGTTACAAGACGGTCATAATCATGCCCGACTCGGTAAGTGAAGAAAGACGTAAGCTTGTGGAACACTATGGTGCACAGGTGATCCTTGTTCACGATGACGGCGATATCGGTGCCTGCATACAGGAGTGCCTTGATACGGCTCTTCGCATGGCTGCAAATGATCCGAAGGTTTTTGTTCCTCAGCAGTTTGCTAACCCCAACAACGTTTATGCTCACAAGTATCACACGGCTTTGGAGATTATGGAACAGGTAGCGGGCAAGATTGACGGTTTCTGCTCGGGTATCGGTACAGGCGGAACAATTACAGGTATCGGTGAAGCACTTCGCGCACAGTATCCCGATCTGGAGATATGGGCTGTTGAACCAGAGAATGCGGCTATCCTGGCTGGCGGAACTATCGGCACACATTTGCAGATGGGCATAGGTGACGGCATAATCCCCGATATACTCAACCAGAATATCTACGATGAGATATACATCGTCAGCGATGAAGAAGCTATTCAGACAGCTAAGGATCTTGCTTCAAAAGAGGGTATAATGTGCGGTATTTCCAGCGGTACGAATGTTGCTGCGGCACTGAAACTGGCTGAAAAGCTGGGCGAGGGCAAGACTGTGGTGACGATCCTTCCCGATACAGCGGAGAGATATTTCTCCACACCACTTTTTGAATGATCACAAAATTTAAACGGACGGCGTGAGAAAATCAAGCGCTGTCCGTTCTTTTATCGATAGAAATGTACTTTCAGCGAAAAAAGCTTGGTGAAGAAAGGTGAAAAATCCGTTAAAGCTCTTGACAATCGAGGACATATCGTATATAATATATGTATATATGTAAATGCTGTGACGGAATTATCCGCAGGCGAGGACTGAAGAGAGGGAGCGGTCGGTGAAAGCTCCTGTCCGGACGGCGGTGGCTGACCCGAGCTTGTACTGTGAAAACAGTGACGTATCATCTGCGTTAAAGGTGTCGAGGGGACGTGTGCTTTGGTATGCGTCAATTTGGGTGGTAACACGGAGTATCGGCTTCGTCCCATGTACAGGGGCGGGGCTGTTTTTATTTAGTTTACTGCATTTGCGAGAGAAAGAGAAAAAGAACTTACGGAGATATACAAACGGGAGGTGCTTCGCGGTGAGTGTCAGATTATCGAAGGAAGAATCCGAAAAGCGTCTGGATCTAAGAAAAGAAACTGTGCATAAAGTTTGTCTTAAAAAGACAGATATGAGCCATCTTATTTCGAGAGTCGCTGTTGTGCTGGACGTTTCGGGTTCAATGACGAAAGCTTTTCAGAGCGGTATGGTACAGGCAACGCTGGAAAGACTGCTTCCGCTGGCTATGGCTTTTGATGATGACGGCTCAATGGAGGTATGGACTTTTGATCATGAGTTCAAGCGGTATCCGCCGATAACGAGGACGAATTTTTACGACTACATCAAGGATAACAAGATCTCTGCGCGGGGCGGAACGATGTATGCGCCCGTTCTCCGCGATGTGGGCAGTTATTTCGTTCAGGAAGAACTTGCGAAAATACCGACATATGTTCTCTTTATCACCGACGGTGACAATGCCGACGGATCAGATACCGACAAAGCTATAAAGATCCTTTCTCACTTTCCGATATTCTTTCAGTTTGTTGGGATAGGCGATACGAGTAAGAATGGATTCAGGTACTTGCGAAAACTTGACGATATGGACGGCAGATATGTAGATAATGCGAATTTCTTTGCCATCGAGAACCTTGCTGATATCGAGGTGATAGATGACGTTTCTCTTTACACAAAGCTTCTTGACGAATATCCGAAATGGCTGAATTATCAGCAGGTCAGGGAAATGATCGCTAAGGGCGATGTGATGGACAAGCAGAAAAAGAAGTACCTTAAAAAGCTCAAAAAGCGCAGCGATAGTTCGGGACTTGAAGTCGGCGGATTGTTTGTCGATATAATTGAAGTATTAGTGGATATTTTTACGTAAATAATTTTTGAAAGGAAAGATATATAATGGAATGGACCAGTCTTAATGATCTGAGAGAATCTTATCTCAAATTTTTTGAAAGCAAGGGATGTCTGAGACACAAGAGCTATCCTCTTGTACCCCAGAACGACAAGAGCCTGCTGCTGATCGTTGCGGGTATGGCTCCTCTTAAACCTTATTTTACAGGTCAGGAGGTTCCTCCGAGGGTACGTATGACTACCTGTCAGAAGTGCATCAGAACAGGTGATATCGAGAACGTTGGTAAGACAGCAAGACACGGTACTTTCTTTGAGATGCTGGGTAACTTCTCCTTTGGTGATTACTTCAAGAAAGAAGCTATCGCATGGGCTTGGGAATATGTTACCGAAGTTCTGAAACTGCCCCTTGACAGACTTCACGTATCGGTATACGAGGACGATGACGAGGCTGAGAAGATCTGGCACGAAGAGATCGGTGTGCCTATGGATCATATCGTTCGCATGGGCAAGGAGGACAACTTCTGGGAGGCAGGTACAGACGGTCCCTGCGGCCCCTGTTCGGAGATCTATTTTGACCGCGGCGAAAAGTATGGCTGCGGCAAACCTACCTGCGGCGTAGGCTGCGACTGCGACAGATATATGGAGTTCTGGAACCTGGTATTTACTCAGTTTGAGAGACACGAGGACGGCACTTACACTCCTCTGGCACAGAAGAACATCGACACAGGTATGGGTCTGGAAAGACTTGCAGCACTGATGCAGGGCGTTGATTCCATTTTCGATGTTGATACAGTTAAGGCTATCAGAGATCACATCTGCAAGATCGCTGGCTGCGAGTACGGTGCTGAGTACAAGAAGGACGTATCTATCCGCGTTATCACCGACCATATCCGTGCTGTAACATTCCTTGCTTCCGACGGTGTACTGCCCTCTAACGAAGGCAGAGGCTATGTTATGAGAAGACTACTCAGACGTGCTGTCCGTCACGGCAAGCTGCTTGGTATAAACGGTCTGTTCCTGAAAGACCTTGTAAAGACTGTTGTTGACTGCAATAAGTGCGAGTACAACGAGCTTGAAGAAAAGTTCGACTACATCGTAAAGGTGCTGACTACCGAGGAACAGAACTTCAACTCCACTATCGACAGAGGCATGAAGATCCTTGATGAGTACATCGAGAAGCTTCAGACCGAGGGCAAGACTACTCTTGACGGCGAGAGCTGCTTCAAGCTTTCCGATACATACGGTTTCCCACTTGATCTGACCAGAGAGATTCTGGAAGAAAAGGGACTTTCTGCTGATGAAGAAGGCTATGCTGTATGCATGGAAAAGCAGAGAGAGACTGCAAGAGGTGCAAGAGAATCTCAGGGCTACATGGGTGCTGAGGAAACTGTTTTCCACAAGATCGACAAGAACGTTTCCACGAAATTCACAGGCTATGATAAGACCGAAGACACAGGCGTAATCTCTTATCTGGCTAATGACGAAGACCTTATTGAGAACGCAGGCGTTGAGGATGTTGTATACATCGTTCCCGACCAGACCTGTTTCTATGCTGAAAGCGGCGGACAGTCAGGCGATACAGGTATCGTTGAGACAGCGACCGGCAAAGCAGAAGTTCTGGATACACAGAAGGCTGTTGGCGGAAAGTTCGCACTGAAAGTAAAGGTAACAGAGGGTGCGCTGACAGTTGGTCAGAAAGCCACATTCAAAGTTGACAAGGCTAAGCGTCTTGCTACTATGAGAAATCACAGCTGTGCACATCTGCTGCAGTCTGCACTGAGAACTGTTCTTGGCGACCACGTTCATCAGGCAGGTCAGCTGGTTGACAGCCAGAGACTGCGTTTCGACTTCTCACACTTTGAGGCTATGACCAATGATGAAAAGGCTAAGGTCGAGGCACTGGTAAATAAGTACATTTTTGATGCTCTCGATATCACAATGGAGGAAATGCCTATCGCCGAGGCTCAGAAGCTGGGTGCTATGGCACTGTTCGGCGAAAAGTACGGCGAGACTGTAAGAGTTGTTACCATGGGTGACAAGGCTGACGCGGCATCTATCGAATTCTGCGGCGGTACTCATCTGAATAACACCTCAAAGATCGGTCTGTTCAAGATCATCTCCGAGAACTCCGTTGCTTCGGGTGTGAGAAGAATCGAAGCTGTAACAGGTACAGGCGTTCTTGAACTCCTCAATTCCAATATCGAAACCATCAACAAGGCTTCCGAGACACTTAAACTCAACAACCCTGCTGAACTTGTTGCACGCTGTGGTGCTGTAATGCAGGAGATAAAGAGTCTTGAGAAGGAGAGAGATTCTCTTGAAACTTCGATGGCTAACATGAGAGCTAAGTCGGTTCTGGAGAATGCTGTTGATGTTAACGGCGTTTCTGTAGCTACTGCACAGCTGACAAACATCAAGCCTGATGTTCTTAGAAAGATGGCTGACGAGCTGAAGGCTGCTAACGACAACGTTCTTGTAATCATGACCACTGTAAACGGTGACAAGGGCAACATCGTTGCTGCTGCAGGCAAGGAAGCTGTTGCTAAGGGTGCTCACGCAGGCAAGATAGCTGGCAAGATAGCTGCACTGACTAACGGCAAGGGCGGCGGACGTCCTGATTCTGCTATGGCAGGTGTTGGTGATATCTCCCTGATCGGTGCTGCACTCGAAAAGGCTGCTGAGGTTGCAGGCGAATTCATTAAGTAATAAATATATGATTCTGTCGCGCGGCGTGGGTGATACTGCGCCGCCGTCAGATAATTTCCATATGTATCGGAGGAAAATCTGATGGGCAAGCCTGTTGTGGTTGAACAGTATAACGAAGAATGGGCTGCTGATTTTCAGGCTATCAAAGCCGAACTGAACGTTGCGCTGGGAAACCTCGCTCTGAGGATAGAGCACGTCGGAAGCACTTCGGTGAGAGGGCTTTCCTCAAAACCGATAATTGATATAGATGTTGTAATACGTGATGTATGTTTGCTTGAAGATGTGATTGAAGCTCTCGGCAAGGCAGGTTACCGCCACGAAGGCAACCTTGGCATCGAAGGCCGCGAGGCGTTTAAGTATGATGGCAAGGAGCATCTGCGTAAGCATCATCTCTATGTTTGTGCTGAGGATTCAGCTGAGCTTAACAGGCATATAAAGTTCAGGGACTATCTACGTTCTCACCCCGAAGCCGTAGTGGAATACAGCCGTATAAAGGAAAAGGGTGCGGCGCTTTTCCCTGATGATATGGATAAATACATTGAATACAAATCTCCGTTTATCGAGAAAATCTACGGGGATTTGGGACTATAAAAATATTGATCAGGAGGTATGAAAAATGTCTGATTGTTTATTCTGTAAGATAATCGCGGGGGAAATTCCCTCTAAGAAGGTTTATGAGGACGAACTGGTATATGCGTTTGAAGATATCGCGCCTACTGCGCCTGTTCATTTTCTTGTTATACCTAAACAGCATATCTCAAAGCTGAGCGACGTTACCGAAGAGAACAGCGCTGTTATCGCGCATATCTACGAGGTCATCGCGAAGATCGCTAAGGAAAATGAGGCTATGAAGGACGGTTACCGCGTAGTTTCAAACTGCGGTGAGAGCGCGGGACAGAGCGTTTTCCATATCCATTTCCATGTTCTTGCGGGCAGACCGCTTACCTGGCCTGCGGGTTAAGATAGGTTTAGGGGCTGTCGGAAAGCAATTTTCGGCAGCCTTATAAGTATGGTGATAATATGACCAGAAAAGCAGCTTGGGCGGGAGTATCTTTCTGGGCGGCGCTGACGCTTGGGGCAATTTTTCGCAGTGAAAAGAATGGTCTTTTCCTGCTGACGGCACTGGGTTTTGCTGTGATAGTATATTCTGCTCTGAAAGGATACCGACGTCATGCGGTGGTATGTTTTATAGCTTTCGCTGTGGGCATAGCGTTGAATTCGGGATACACTCATTTTGTATATGACAGGCTCATCGCGATGGACGGAAAAGAAGTCACGATGCATGGCTATATCAAAGACATATCTCAGATAGATGGAAATTATGACAGAGTGATCGTCTGCGGTAAAGTGGATGGTATACGCACTGAGATAAGCTATGTTCTGCCATTCGGGGATATGCATTACTATGATGAGATCTCCGTGACTGATACTGTCAGCGTTATCGAGGACGGAGTGCGCTTTGACAGCGGAAGCTACAATTATTCAAAAAGCGTATTTTTGCAGGGCGGATATGCTACGGGGCATTATGAGCTTTCCGGGCACTCGGTGAATCCTGTTTTCCGCTGGATACGAGTATACCGCGACAGATTATTTGAAAGGATAATGTCGGTCTGTCCAAAGCGTGAAGGTGCTTTCCTCGGGGCAATGCTTTGCGGTGACAAGAGTGAGATGTCTCCTGCGATGAAGACTGAACTTTACAGGAGCGGTCTGGGTCATATATTCGCAGTTTCGGGAATACACCTTGTTATCGCGGCGGCATTTTTCGGATTCGCTGTCGGGAAGATCGTCAAGGCGAAGCGGGCTGTATATTGGCTTACTCTTGTCGAGATATGGGGCTTTGCTGTATTCGCAGGTCTTTCGGTGAGCGTTGTAAGAGCGGCGGTGATGATGACCTTCACGCGGAGTGGCTACTATTTCGGAAGAAAGAGCGATGGATTTAACTCCCTTGGACTTTGCGCTGTTATACTTACGGCGTCAAAGCCTTATACGGTGATCTCGCCCTCATTTGTGTTGTCATTCCTTGCAGTTGCGGCTATCGAATGCGTGACTCTTTCTAAACACGAAGAAGACGGTAAAGTCGGCAGCACGCTTAGACTTTCGGCGGCTGTGCTTTTCATGACTGCTCCTGCATCTGCATTGCTTTTTGGCGGAGTATCTGCGGCTTCGGTAGTCACTAATCTTCTGCTTGTGCCTCTCTGTACAGTTTCGCTTCAGATATGTTTTATTGTTCTTTTCACAGGCGGTGGTGCCCTGGCAGCACCTTTGCTTATAGCGGCGGCTTTACCTGTGAAGTTCGTGCTTTACTTTTCTGATAAACTGGCAAGGCTTGATTTCAGCTATGTTTTTGCATCTTCCCGGGTTATGATTTTTATCATTATCGCAGGTTCCGTGCTGATGACTTACGGTTGCATTCGTATCAGAGAAAGCAGTAAAGTTGCAGTATGTACAGCGGCTGTACTTGCAGTCTGGTGTGCAAGCACGAATATCACCCGGGTGCTTGATAATGATATCAGAGTAACTGTTCTGCCTGACGGTAAGAAATCGGCTTACATTATATCAGTTAGCGGCAGGGCTTATGTATTCGATGTTGGCTGCAAGGGCAGACTGGACAGTGCGTTGCAGCATCAGATGGACAGGATCGGTATCCGTGAGATGCCATATGCTTTCATACTTGATGACGGTGCTGTTACAGCTGCGGGTTACGATGCCGATTTCTTTTTGCAGCCCGATATAGTTTTTATCAGCGACGATCTTATCACGGCTGATGGACGTGCTGTTTTTCTGAACAGTGAAGATACTGCTGATCTGGGTGATATGCAAGTCAAGTCTGCGGATGACGGATTTGTTGTCAGCTATGAGGATTGTAAGTTCTTCCTTGGCAAGGGAAAGATGGAGATAAACGGTGATATGATTGATATTTCCGGGGAGAAACGACCTCTGGAGTTCGATGGAAATGAGCTTAGTCGGATCTAAAGCGGCTGTTGTAGTTTAAAAAAAATTAGTTAAGGAGGCTGTGTAATGGCTGTCAGCAATACTTCAAATATTACTAAAGATATAAAAAATGGTGAAGCGGCGAGCCTTTACTATTTTTACGGGCATGATACAGCTTCCATTGAAAGCTATACAAAGTGGCTGATAAACAAGCTTTGTCCCAAGGATGCGCAATTCATGAACTTTCACAAGTTTGAAGGCAAGGGGCTGGATATACCTGCGCTGGTCGATGCCTGCGAAGCTTTGCCCATGTTCGCCGAACGTGTAGTTATTGCAATAAACGATCTGCGAATGGAGGATATAAGTAAGGAAGACGGCGACGCACTGCGAAAGATAGTATCTAATCTTTCTGAGACTACTACGGTCATCATTTATGCCACGGGTGTTGACCTTTACAAAAACAAGAGGAATCTCACGGACAAAAATAAGAGGTTCTGCGACCACTGTGCTAAGTACGGCGAAGTTGTAGATTTTGCTTATAAATCAGCGGGCGAACTGGGACGCTCCATCGCCGCGGCATTGCAGAAGAACGGCTGTGCCATCGATAAGAGGACGGCTGAATATCTTGCAGAGTGCTGTGGGTGCGATTCGGCTTACATAAAACAGGAGATCGACAAACTTTCAGCTTATGCCCAGGGGCGTTCGGTAACGAAAGAGGATATCGACACCATATGTGTTAAGCACATTGAATCCGATGGTTACGAGCTGGCTGTGAATATCCTCAACAACAACGCAAAGTACGTTTATAACCGCCTTTCAGAGCTTGCAAAGCAGGATTATGACGCTTACGAGATAGTCAGCATAATAGGTTTTTCTCTGACCGATATCTACCGTGCTAAGCTTGCCAGGTCATCGGGGCTTGCTGCAGCTGATGCCTGCAAGGATTTCGGATATGCAAAGAATAGAGAATTTGCAGTGAAAAAAGCTTTCCAGATCTGCGGAAGCATTTCGCTGACTAAGATAAGAGAGGTTCTGAAGATAATGTCTCAGACCGATCTTACGATGAAGACCACATCGCTGGATAAAAAGGGAGCAATGCTTGTGCTCGAACAGCGTGTGGCAGAATGTTTCATGGCGGGAAACGGCAGGGTTTAATGATGGAAAAGATCAAAGTAAGACAGGCGGTAGTCGTAGAAGGAAAATATGACAAGATCGCTTTGAAAAATGTAATAGACGGAGTGATAATCACCACTGACGGTTTCGGCATTTACAGAAGTGAGGACAAGATAAAACTCATTCAGATGTACGCGAAAAGTGTCGGGCTTATCATTCTGACGGACTCGGATACTGCGGGTCAGCAGATACGCGGACGTATAAAAAGTCTTGTTGGTGACGCACAGATAATCAATGTGTACTGCCCTGTGATATTCGGCAAAGAACGCAGAAAAGAGCACGCTTCAAAAGAGGGTAAGCTTGGTGTCGAGGGTATGAGCGTGGAGATACTGAGAGAAGCTTTTGAAAAGGCAGGTCTTTCAGGAGATACCGATATAGTCCGTGAGCCTGTTACCAAGCAGGACATGATAGCACTGGGGCTTAACGGTTCGCCGAACAGTTCTGCTATGAGAGAAAAGGCGGCAGTGTCACTGGGATTGCCTGCAAAGCTGTCTTCAAATGCTTTACGTGATGCCGTCAGCACGATGATGGGCAGAGATTCATTCATAGAATATATCAATAAACTGAAAGGGGCGGAAAAATGAGCGATATCAGCTTTTTATATTTTTTTCTGCCCGTTTTTATGGGTATTTATCTGATAACACCAAAGGTTCTTAAAAGGCTTCTGGTAATACTTGCGGGAGCAGGAATTATTTTCTGGGCAGACCCTGTGGGACTGATACCAATGGGTGTCTGCATACTGAGCGGATATCTGTTCGGGATTTTCATACATAATTTCAGGGATAAGATATGGGGAAAGGTCTTTCTCGGGCTGGAGATCGCGATCAATGCGGCGGTATTCCTGCTGTTCCATCGCACAGCATTTGACGGCTCCGATCTTATGACGCTCCTCGGGCAGAGATCACTTGTAAAAAGTGCTGCTGCGATAGGTGCGTCGGTCATGCCGCTGCATTCGGTGGCATACTGCATTGATGTTTACAAAAAGAAGTATGTCTGCGAACACAAGTTCACTACAGTAGCAGAGTATATCGCATTCTTTCCGACATTCGGCGCGGGACCGATACTAAGCTTTGATAAGATGAAGCCTCAGTTTGAAGATCCCAAGCCCGGCTTTGCGAAATGCGCGGTTGGTGTCAGAATGCTGATGCTGGGTCTTATAATGAAGCTTTTCATTTCAAACGCCATGTATGATATGTGGCATGATGTAACAGACATACCTTTGAAGAGTATGCCTGTACCGGCTGCATGGCTTGGTGCTCTGGGATTTGCCATGTTCTTCTACTTTGAAGTCTGCGCTTTCTGCTGTATGGCATGTGGCATGGCCTCGCTGATGGGTGTAGAGCTGTGCTACAGTCTTCCCGTAACGATACAATCAAAGAGTTTCAGAGGGCTGTGCAGACACGCTAACCCTTCGCTTTATCACTGGTCAAGAAAATATATTTATAGAAAAATAAAACGTGATGATAACGGTTTTTCAGAATTTTTAGCTATAATGTTCTCGGTTATGCTGGCAGTGCTGTGGTATGGTGTTTCAATGAGGTCGGTTATGTTCGGGGCAGCGCTTATAGTAGTGCTGTGTTTTGAAAAGATACTGGAATGTCCGCTAAAAAAAACTGCCCGGCTTTGTCAGATACATTTTATTGTTGTTCCTGACACTGGTCATAATCCCTTTTATGGCTTTCTCCGAGCCTGCTGAGGCACTGCTGTACATATCGGCGATGTTCGGAAGCGGCGACAACACACTTGATACAGCTTCGAGCTATTTGTTCGGCAGCTACAGTGTGCCGATGATCATGGCGCTGGTTGTATCATTAGGCGCTTTCGGTTATCTGAAGAGGAAAAAGGTTTTTAACAATGAATATCTGACGACCATAATACAGCCCGTATGGGTCATAGCCCTGCTTATCATATGCACGGCATTCCTTGTTTCGGGCGATAACTGCATTTATATGTTCTAGGAGGTGTGCTGAGTGAAAAAGTTTTCAGATGCGATAACAGTTATAGCTTTTTTTGCGATACTCTTAATGTTTGCTGTCAGCACACTTTTCTTTCAGGGAAAGATATCGTTTGAGAACATATCAAAAAACAGTGATACTCCCAAGGAAGCCTGTACAGAATACGTTGTGCAGAATTTTCCTTTGAACTCAAACTGGCGCTCCATGTTCGGAAATCTGATGGGATTTGTGGGCAGAAAGCGTTTCGGTGATACATTCATAGCAGGGGATCGTCTTGTAAAGGTATCAGATAATCACGACGATGACAATACGATCGAGAATGTGGCATATATAAATGAACTTGCGGCAAACACTGAAAGTCCGATATACATGATGCTTGCACCTACAGCCGGAGGAGTATACAGTGCTGATCTTCCCGGACTGCTTGGGTGCGGAGATCAGCGGGAGAGGATCAATGATGCCTATATGCAGCTCGATAAGAGGATAATCTCCATCGATGCTTTTTACCCGCTCTATTCGGCACGTGATGAGTATGTCTATTATCGTACAGAAGATCTGTGGACAAGTTTCGGCGCATATTACGCTTACACCGAATCCGTCAGACAACTTGGTTTCCCCGCCGTATCTCTTGATAATTACGATCAGGAATATGCCGATGCAAACCTCACAGGAAGTCTGTATGACAAAGCGATGGTAGGAAGCATCGAGCCTGACAGGATAAATATTTTCAGGTCGAAGTATCAGAGTCCTGTGACTAAGGTCAGAATGTACGGAACATCCGATAGCAAAGAAGCCGAGTCGGTTTATTTCAGATCGGCACTTAAAAGCGGTAAAAAGACGGATATCTTTCTGCTGGGTAACAGGTACATAAGAACAGATGTATTCACAAACCTGAAAGACAGCCCTAAGCTGCTTATTATCAAGGGAAGTTACGCAAACACCATCGTGCCTTTCTATACTGCCCATTACAGCAGGATAACCATGGTAGATCCAAACAGGATGAAGCAGGCTGACATGAAACTTTCTGATGTTGTTGATCCCGATGACTACGATCAGATACTTGTTATATTTGATATTGACAGCTTTTCAAATGCAGCATATTTTGATACGCTGACCTGATACCATCAGATACGTACTATCCTGATTTTTTTAGTAACAGGCGGGAAATTATTTGCTGTGTCTTTACTTTTCTGCCAAGATGTGTTATAATATATCTGTATGATGTTTTAAGGGTATGTTTTGTGCTGAAAGGAAGTTTATTTATGGCAAATCTTTACAACAACCTCAACCTTATCGACCTTAATGATTACTCTGTTAGCTGGTGGGAAAATCTGCTGGACAGAGCCCACAAGATAATGGCTGATCCCTCTGCTTATGCTGAAAGCTGCAAGGGCAAGATAATGGGTACGCTGTTCTATGAACCGTCTACCAGAACGCAGATGTCTTTTCAGACTGCTATGCTAAGGCTGGGCGGAACTATAATCGGCTTTGACAACCCCGCGACTTCTTCAGTCGCTAAAGGCGAGAACATCAAGGATACCACAAAGATAGTTTCAGGCTATGCAGACATAATGGTAATGAGACACCCTGTTGCTGGTTCTGTAAAGGCAGCAGCATTGACAGCTGATTGTCCTGTTATAAATGCAGGAGACGGCGGACATCTTCATCCTACTCAAACTCTTACCGACCTGCTGACCTTGAAAGAGGAAAAAGGTTCACTTGAAGGACTTTGCATCGGTCTTTGCGGAGACCTTAAAAACGGCAGAACAGTACATTCGCTGATAAAGGCTATGTCCTGCTTCAAGGGAACCAGCTTTGTGCTGATATCAACTCCCGAGCTCGCTCTGCCGGCTTACATCAAAGATGTCCTTTCAGCAGGCGGTCATCTTTACAAGGAAGTATCTTCTCTTGATGATGCAGTCGGTATGCTGGATGTGCTTTATATGACCAGGATACAGCGCGAGAGATTTGCTAGTCCCGAGGAATATGAAAAGCAGAAAGGTCATTACATACTCGATAAAAAGAAGATGGCTAAGGCTAAGGACAGCATGATAGTTCTTCACCCGCTGCCCAGAGTTGATGAGATAGCTATCGAAGTTGATGATGACCCGAGAGCTATGTATTTCAAGCAGGCTAAGTACGGTATGTATATCCGAATGGCACTGATACTCACTATGCTCGAAGAGAACAGTATGAAGGTACCACTCATCACAGGTAAGGTCCATGAGCATCAGAAATGCTCGAACCCCTTGTGCATAACCCATAAGGAAACTTATCTGCCTCACTATTTCAGGGGCGACGGCACAATGCTTGAATGTGAATACTGTGACGAGAGAACACTGGTGGAATAAAAGTTTTCCGCCTATAACGGGGAGCAATGTCCATGTATAAAATGTCAGATGAAGAGTTTTACCAGGTATACGGTCGTATGCCGCGTAAAAATAAAAACAAGAAGAAAAAGGTCAAGGTATACTGGGGCAGGATAAGTATTGCGGCGGTCGTGCTTATCATTGCGATAGTTGGTATCGTCAAGATCGCTGGTGCTGTTTCGGGAAAGTCAAAAAAAGGCAATGATGCGAAGTCTGCTGTTACATCATCGGCTGATAAAAAAGGCGATGATTACTACGCAGCTCCTGAAAACAAGGAGAATGATGTAGTTTATGACGGTATCGAGCTGACAGTATGCATAGATGCCGCACACGGTGGTTTTGATAAAGGCACTTTAGGTGAAGATGACAGGCTTGAAAAGAATGATACCCTGAAGATCGCCGAAGCGCTGAAAGAATATCTTGAGAGCTGCGGTGTCAAGGTCATTATGACGAGGACAGATGACAGATATATCAGCGTTGAGGAAAGATGCAAGATCGCCAATGATAACGGTGCTGATCTGTTTGTTTCGATACACCGCAGCAGCTCTGAAATAGAGGGCAGCGATACCCACGGTTTTGAAGCATGGATACACACTTCAAAGCCCGAAGCAGACAAACTTTTCGCAGAGAAGATAATGGCTAGGTTGCAGGATGTCGGCATATCGGAAAACAGGGGAGTTCGTGCGGGATATCCCAATGATAACACCTCTAACTACAAGATAAATCAGCTTACAGTCATGCCCAGTGTTCTGCTGGATATGGGTTATCTTACAAGCAGTATCGATAATCAGCTTCTGGAAGCTAGTCTTGAACCTTATGCCAGGGCTATCGGAAATGCGATAATAAACGGTGCAAACGAATTGGGTGTTACCGATGAAAACGGTGCAAGATTGTTAGAAGGTCAGCTGTTATCCAACAAGCCGGCACCTGTTGAGAAACCGACAGAGACCGAAAGCGAACCCGACGAGAGCTCGGAGAGCGATGACAGCAGTCAGTCGGAATATACTGATGACACCGAATATCAATATGATGATTATCAGAGTTATAGCGACCCTGAAACTGAAACGGACGAAAGTGTTCTTACAGAGGACGGCATGGGTTACTACACTGACCCTATGATGACAGAATAATAATTTTCCTGTATCAAGGCAGATGCTTCGTGTGAAGTATCTGCCTTGATTTTTTATGCAGACAGTTTTTGCTGTCTGTTTTTTTTGTGATTTTTTAATCGAACAAATTTTCGTAAAGCTATTGACAATCGAACAAATGTATGATAGAATATAAATACAAACAAATGTGCGAAAAGGTGGTGAGCTTATGGAAAGGATATATGTGGCGATAGACCTTAAATCTTTTTATGCATCAGTAGAATGTGTTCAACGTGGACGTGACCCTCTGGATACTAATCTGGTCGTGGCTGACCCAACTCGTACAGAGAAAACTATCTGTCTGGCGGTTACACCGTCGTTGAAAGCTTACGGGATTTCGGGCAGGGCAAGACTTTTTGAAGTTGTGGAAAAGGTCAAGGGGATAAACAGTATCCGCAGGAACAAGCTTCAAAGCAGAGGATTTTCGGGAAGTTCGGATTCTGACAGGGAACTGAAAGCCGACCCGACACTGGAACTCAGCTATATCATCGCACCGCCGCATATGGCGAAGTATATGGAGGTAAGCGCGAAGATATACGGGATATATCTCAGGTATGTTGCACCGGAGGATATTTTTGCGTATTCGATAGACGAGGTATTTATTGATGCTACCGGTTATCTGGCGACATACGGTGTATCTCCCTGTGAATTTGCCGCTATGCTGGTGCGCGATGTTCTTTCGGAAACAAAGATAACCGCTACGGCGGGCATCGGTACTAATATGTACCTCTGCAAGGTAGCTATGGATATAGTTGCAAAGCATATACCTGCGGATAAGTACGGCGTGCGGATAGCTTATCTTGATGAAAAACTTTACCGTGAAAAGCTGTGGGAACATACACCGATAACAGATTTCTGGCGTGTCGGCGGAGGTATCGCAAAGCGTCTTGAAAAGCTGGGGATAAGGACTATGGGCGATATAGCAAGACATTCACTGGACAGATGGCGGATAGGCAATATTTACAGGGAGCTGGGAAAAAATGCGGAGCTTCTGATAGATCATGCATGGGGGATCGAGCCTACTACGATGGCTGATGTCAAGGCATACCGTCCCGAAACGAAAAGTCTCTCAGCGGGGCAGGTACTGCAAAAGCCCACGGAGTATAAGGACGCTCACATAATAATACGTGAGATGGCTGATGCTCTTTCCCTTGATCTGGCAGAAAAAAGGCTGGTAACAGATCAGCTGGTGCTGATGCTGGGTTATGACAGGGAAAGTCTTTCTGGCAGAAATTATGATGGCGAGGTAGTATGCGACCATTACGGTCGTGCGATACCGAAACATTCACGGGGTACTGTTAATCTCAGACGGCACACTGCATCTTCAAAGGAGATAACTGCGGCGGTTACAGAAGTTTTTGAGCGGATAGCTGACAGCAGACTTCTTTTCCGCAGGCTGAACATTGCCGCCTGCGATCTGATATACGAGGAAGAAGCCTCTGAATACGAGATGTGCGAACAGTTGGATATATTCACGATAGCTTCGACTCAGCAGGAGAGTGAGGAGCGCGAAAAAGCTTATCACAAAGAAAAAGCCATACAGCAGGCTATGCTGAAGATCAAGCACCGATATGGTAAGAACGCAGTGCTTCGGGGCTTCAATTACCTTGAAGGTGGCACTGCACGCGAGAGGAACGGAACTATCGGCGGACACAGGGCGTAAAAAGGTGATGATATGTTTCATGATTACAGTGATATAAAGGATATGGACCGACCCTATTATGACGATTTTCCGTGTATGTCAAGGCATGACCGTGCCGCACAGTTTGCGCCATTTGCGGCGTTGACCGGTTATGATGATGCGGTAAGTGAGACTGCACGGTACACGGACTGTCGGCATGTGCTTGACGAGGACGATATCAACAGGCTGAATTCTCAGCTTTGCAGGCTTATGGAAGAATTGTCCGAAAGACCCGAGATAATAGCTGTATACTTTCTGCCCGACAAACGAAAAGTGGGCGGAAGTTATAATGTAAAAAGGGGAGCAGTGCGCATCATCGACAGTTATGAAAATACTGTTGTTTTTACTGACGGCTCACGAATACCGATAGCCGATCTTTACAAATTAGAATTCAAGGAATAGAAAACGGAGCGTTCATTTGAATAACGCTCCGTTTTTTTCAGTATGTTTTTGCGGATAATCTCAAGCGGAAAGCATCGGTAAAAAGCGGCTTATCATAGAAATAACCCTGAATCCGATGGCAGTGCATATCTGTAAGGTTGCTGCGCTGTTCATCGGTCTCTACGCCCTCGGCAACTATCTCCACACCTAATTCCTCTGCCATATTTATTATATGGCGAAGAATGATATTCTCACGCTTTTCTGCATCACCTGTGAGTTCGGCAATAAAAGCCTTGTCGATCTTCAGAACATCCACAGAGATATTCTGGAGCATAAGCAATGAAGAATAGCCGATGCCAAAATCATCTATCGCCACAGTAAAACCGTTCTTATGAAGACCATTGACGTAGGTAAGAAGACGGTTTATCTCGTAAACATCTACAGTCTCAGTCATCTCGATCTCGATGAGATGATGATCGATGCCGTATTTATCGACTATTGCAATTATACGGTCAACAAGTTCATCATCGCCGAGATGATCATTAGAGAAGTTTACGGATACCGTAACAGGTTCAAGACCGTTATCCAACCAACTGCGCATATCACGGCAGGTCTGTTCAAGAACGTAGAAATCAAGTGCTGATATCAGATGTTCTTTTTCAAATATCTCAACGAAATCTCCCGGGTAGATCACTTTGCCGTCGTTGTTCCATCTGACTAAGGCTTCAGCACCGTAAAGGGTATTATTTTTGGTGTATACCTTAGGCTGATACAGCACATAGAACTCGTTCTTGTCGATAGCATTTTTGAACTTCTGGCAGAACTCCTTGTGTTCTATGACTTTGTGTTCAACGTCCTTATTATAATAGACAACGTTCGTACGTGAATAGCTTTTGGCGTAGTTGAGGCTAGTGGAAAGGTAGGATACTACATTATCAAAAGTCTGGTCAGGAGAATTCACCATGTATATACCTGCTCTTGCAGTTAGGGTGAACCTCATGGTTGCAGAATTGACTCTAGCCTTAACATCAATTCCACTGACCAGATTGGTCAGCTTGTCGATATTCGATTTTTTGAATATGATAATAAAATTATCTCCCCCGGGGCGGGCAACAAGTTCATCAGCGCCAAATATTTCTTTCAGCTTAGATGCATACTGTTTAATGACTTTTGTTCCTGTACGGAAGCCAACCTTTTTGTTTACATAGCTGAACCCGATTATATCCAGAAGTGCACAGCCGTACTGATGGAATATCCCGCGTCGTATAAGCTTGCTGACAAATCTGCCAAGACCATTGTTATTGCTGACACCTGTGACGGTATCGATATAATAATAGCTGTTTGCCATGGCATCCAGCCTTAATTTCTCAGACAGCGTGCAGGCAGTGGTGCTGATGAAATCAAGGTCTTCAAGATCTTCATCGTCCCATATTGTACCGCTGCTTATCCATGTAATGACAGTCCTTACGCCCGCTCTCCGCCTGCCTTCGTAGGTGAAGATCTGTTTGCCGACGATATCAACAGAATTATCGCCGTATAGATAGAAGATCTGCTTGTTGGACCTGAAAGGGATCTCCAGCATGATCGCCGCAGCACCGTAAACTTCGGCTATAGGCTTTACAGCTTCGCGAATGACCTCCTCATCAAACACAGACAGACCCTCAAGCATTTTGAAGGACTGCTTTATAAGTTTAAATTTTTCGTTCAAATTACCACCCCGATATTAATATCAAACAATAATACTTTATCGGTAACAAACCCAATCTTTAATACCATTATACAGGAAAGCACGTAAAAATCAAGTCTTATGTTAAAAGTTCTAAGAATGTCACAATGAGAAGCTTAATTTAGGCAAACTATTTTACTGTTCAGACAAAGAAATGTCATTGAAGCTGACTAATATTGGCAAATGTATAAATTTAAACATAGACTAATTAAAATTAAATTTAGTTAATAATTTGTTATATAAAGCAGACGATTAGCAAGTTAAGAGAAATTACAGTTTACAAAATGTTAAATTATGGAATTGAATAAACCACCAAACTGACCTTGAATAAAAAAAATAAATATGCTATAATAATTAACGAAGAATGAACCAAATATCTATGGATGGTGATATAATTGTCAGTTAAGATAAAAATATGCGGGCTTGTATCTGCCGAGGACGCTGTTAACGTTTCTGAAAGCGGAGCTGATATGGCAGGAATGGTGCTGTTTTTCCCGAAAAGCAAGAGAAACGTCAGCATCTCACAGGCAAAGGAGATAATGAGTGCGCTGTCAGATAACGTAAAAAAATATGCGGTGACGGTATCCCCGGATGCAGAGCAGGTCAGGGAGATAAGCGAAGCAGGATTTGATATACTTCAGGTGCACGGGAAACTTTCCGATGAAGCATATGAGGCTTCCGCTATACCGATAGTTAAAGCATTCAACGTGACGGATATCGATATGCTTGAAAAATATTCAAAGCTGGATAAGGTCTGCGGCTATGTTTTTGATGCTGCGGAGTACGGAAGCGGAAAATGTTTCGATTGGAAACTTCTGGACGATATTCCCCGCGATGGTAAAATGTTCATACTGGCAGGAGGACTTGATCCAGAAAATGTTTTTGATGCCGTAAGACGTGTAAGACCCGACTGTGTCGATGTTTCATCGGGAGTTGAGAAAGACGTTGGTATCGGAAAGGACAGAAACAAGATATTAGCCTTTGTAAAAAATGCACGAATGGCATAATTGAGTTTTGTAAAATGTTAATATCATGTTTCTGACAATTATGAAAATATTCCACCAAGAAAAATATTAAAATATTGTAGAGAATTTCGACAAATTGTATTGACATTTTAATTCGAATATTGTATAATATATAAGAGCGATAAAAACGGTGTCTGATGTATTTTCAAATAGCTGTTTTACAGCTTGATACCGGAATATGCATGGAAGGATTGATTAATTTGGCTAAGAAGAAGGAAGAAAGCACTAATGAAAAGATCGTTCGTTTGTATAAAGAGGGTTATAGTTTTGATGAAATATCAAGATCGATGAATAATATCCCAAAGGCGAACGTTATTGGTATAGTAGAGAAGTATTTTCCTGAGTATAAAAGCTATGTTCAGCCCAAGGTGGATCATTCTATTACCGAGGAAAATGAAAAAGGTCAGAAGGCTAAGTTCCCCGGTGTTGGATTTCTGAAAAGAAATTCCAAGAATGACGACCATCCTGTTAAGATAACAGTAAACCTTGACATGGACGACGAGGGATTTCTCGACAAGCATACAGAGGGCATAGCAAAGATGCTCAAAGATGGCAGAAGTGTAAACGATATCGCAGAATTTTTCAATAAGGACAAAGCTGATATCCTCGCGGTACGCGATGTCATGGACGAGCATTTCAGAAGGGTCGAAGCCCATAAAAAAGCTGAACCTGCTCCCGCTAAGACTTCTGATAATGAAGATAATAAGTTCAGTAATTTTGCAACAGGACTTGAAGGCGAACAGATCGCTAAGCCTGTAAGACCTAAATACACTCCGCCTGCGTATTCAAAGCGTGATGATCCCAAGCCTGTTTCTGCTTCTTACGGTCTTGTAAATAATGAGCCTGCAGCAGAAGAAAAGCCTGTGGAAGAACCGGTTCAGGCTGCAGAAGAGACAGTAAAGGCTGAGACATCCACAGAAACTATCGATGAGGCAGAGCTTCTCAGAAAGGTTGTTGAAGAAGCAAATCTTCCTCCTATCATTGAAAAAGAAGTTGAAGAGCATAAGGTCAGCCTGCTGCCTGACGATGACGATAACGAAAGCGGTGCACCCGCTGAAGATCACAAGGTAAGCCTTGTAGATAATGTGCCTGAAGATCCTGCTATGGATGAGATACTTGAGATCCCATCTATCGAATCGGTAAGCCTTGAAGAGCTTGAAAAGGAACTTGTAAAGGCACCTGAGCCAGTTGAAGATATCCCTGAGATCGGATATGAAAATAATACCGAGGAAGTTGTTTCCAAGGAAGTGAAGGAGGTTTATCCGGGCATGAGCGCATTGGAAAAGATGAAGCAGTTTGCACAGGAACAGATTGCGGCAAATAACAAGAAGATCGAGGAGCTGAAGTCTAAAAAGACTGATGCAGAGAACGATGCTTTCGATTGCAACACCAAGGTCGAAATGATGAAGAAGGAGATCGAGGAAATGCAGGCTAAACTGCTTGTTCTTATCGACGAGAAGGACAAGGCAGGCAAGGTAGTCAGCGATATCAATGAGGAGATCGAGGCTATCAACAAGGAGAATGCTGATTACGGTACATATCTGTAATATACCGGTTTCTTATAGCAAACTGAATTGTATTTCAGCGTCAGCATTCCGAATTATGCTAGCGCAGGAAATACTATAGTTATTGTACTAACAAAGCTCCGTCCCAATAAGGCGGAGCTTTTTGCTGAGGTGATGTTATGCTTGCGACGAAAGGGGTCTACAAATATCTGGCTGATATCGTTTTTCCAAACACCTGTGCTTTATGCGGAAAGGTGATAAAGTGGAACGGTCTTATGTGCGAGAAATGCGCAGGGGATATGCCCGAAACTTTTGAAGGTCTTATACATATCGAAAACACTGACGGTGCAGTAGGTGTATTTTATTACGAAAGCGATATAATCGGGTTGATATACAAGCTGAAACACGGTGATTCTGTGTTCAATTTTGCTGAGCTAAGCGCGGATATGATAGCTGATAAGCTTCGTGATCGAGGTATCTCCGAAAGTATCGATATTGTTACCGCTGTGCCGATGCATTTTTCAAAGAAGATGGTCAGAGGCAGAGATCAGGCGGAACTTTTAGCACGTTTTACCGCTGACAAGCTTGGCAAACCGACTGATTTCCATCTACTTAAAAGAAAAAAAGACAGCACCGAACAGCACAAGCTGGAACGTGATGAACGTCAGCTCCATGCGGAGGAGGTTTATACTGCTTTGTCAAAACATCGTGATATATCGGGAAAAACAGTGCTTATTTGTGACGATGTTATCACGACGGGTTCGACCATCAGAGCTTGTGCGGCACAGCTAAAGTCGATGGGAGCAAAGAAAGTGTACGCCTGCAGTGCGGCAGTATCCGCAGTATATAAAAAGAGCGGGGATTGTGATGATATTGTGCCGTAACCGAATGTATACGAAATCATACCATACTATACGACCGTATATTTTGGTATCTTTCTGATCAACGGTGATACCACATTATTTAATGCCAATACAAAAGCCGCAGTACTTTCGGTATGTTTGTAAGTACTGCGGTTATTAATTTTATATAGGTTCAGACACTTGCACCGAAATATACATCATACCAGATGAGGAATGTGAATACGGTCCAGATCTTTCTCGAGTAGTCATACTTCATTGCTCTGTGGTCGTCCAGCAGGGATACCAGTTCTGAAGTATTGAAGAATTTTTCTGCGACAGGAGAAGTGAAGCAGTCCTTTACTATACCGTAGTATTTATCTTCTCTGAGCCATACTCTGGTAGGTACAGGAAAGCCCAGCTTTTTCTTGTTTGCTGTCTGAGGCGGGCAGGCTTTGAGGGCTGCTATCCTCATGGCATACTTGGTATTCTCTTTGGTAACGCGGTATTTTGCAGGTATCTTTTCGGCGAGTTCCATGACTTTTCTGTCAAGGAAAGGAACTCTCAGTTCAAGGGAATGAGCCATGGACATTTTATCGGCTTTCAGCAGTATATCACCTGCCATCCAAAGGTGGAGATCGAGATACTGCATCTGAGTCACCTGATCCTGGTCGCGGACTTTATCGTAGTAAGGCTTGGTGACAGCCATAGCGTCGGGAGCGTTTGTTTTTATCTTCAGTATCTTTTTGCGCTCTTTTTCAGAGAAGATATAAGCATTTCCTATGAAGCGCTCGTCAAGGTCTTTTGAACCTCTTATCAGATAGTTGACGCCATGTTTGTGTGGCAGTTTTTCGGCGATAGCACCCACGCCTTTTCTGATAGGTCTGGGTATCTTGAAGTAGGAAGCCATATCAGCGGGGTTATGGTAGATATTGTATCCGCCGAATATTTCATCAGCACCCTCGCCCGAGAGAACAGCCTTTACCTGCTGAGATGCCAGCTGACACACAAAGAACAGCGCGATAGCCGCAGGGTCAGCAAGAGGCTCGTCCATATGGTATTGTATCTTTTTGAGATTGTCCCAGTATTCCTCGGGAGTGATGACCTTTGAGAAATTCTCTTTTCCGATGTACTTAGAGAACTCCTTGGCGTATCCTATCTCGTTGTACTTTTCGTCCTCGCCGAAGCCGACGGTAAAAGTCTTGTCAACATCAGCAACTGCCGCAACGTAGCTTGAATCAACGCCGCTTGAAAGGAAAGAACCAACCTCAACATCAGCAAATTTGTGAGCTTCCACCGAGTTTTTAAAAGTATCGGATATCTTCTCGACCCATGTTTCAAGGTCGGGGGCATTATCTGCATTGAATTTTACTTCCCAGTAACGGCGGATATTCAGCTTGCCGTCTTTGTAGGTAAAGCAGTGTGCAGGCAGAAGTTTCTTTACGTTCTTAAAGAATGTATCTTCGGTGGGAGAGTACTGGAATGTCAGATATGTTTCAAGAACATCGGTGTTCAGTTCCTTTTTAAAAGCGGGGTGGTCGAGGAAGCTTTTTATCTCGCTGCCCCACATAAAAGTGCCGTCCATCTGTGCATAATAGAAAGGCTTGATGCCGAAGAAATCTCTCGCACCGAAAAGCTCGCCTGTATTTTTATTGTATATAACGAAAGCGAACATACCGCGCAGTCTGTCCAGCAGTTTCTCGCCCCATTCTTCATAACCGTGGATCAGCACCTCGGAGTCAGTCTTAGTGTAGAAGCTGTGACCTGCAGCGATAAGTTCTTCTCTGAGTTCTTTGAAATTATATATCTCACCGTTGAAAGTCAGAACAAGTGACTTATCCTCATTGAAGATAGGCTGACTGCCAACATCACTGAGGTCGATTATAGAAAGTCTGCGAAATCCCATTGCAACGCCGTCATCGACATATTTGCCATCAGAATCGGGACCGCGGTGTTTTATCCTGTCCATCATCTTTCCGAGTACATCGGACGCATTATCAATACTGTTCGTAAATCCTACGATACCACACATAAATACCCTCGTTTCCCAGAATAAATCTGAATGATCATAAAGCGGATGGTATCTCCGCTGCAAATACAATTTATATTATACACCGCCTTGAATGTATTTGCAATAGGTATTTTGTAAAAATAAACAAAGTCAGATGCATAAAATTGTCTAAATAGCAGTCAATATCTGATTTTTAATGCCTTTTTGAATAATTTGCTTTAAACCCTTGCAAAATGAGAGAAGATAGTGTATAATAAATAATATAATAAACCATTAAGGTTTTTAAGGGGGATACGGGCATGAAGGAGAAAAAGAAGAAGTTTTTCAGACCGGATATCGCACTGCTTATAGGACTGCTCGCCATGCTCATATCTTTTGGGGCTTATATGGTAAACACAAGTCTTGAAGAAGTACTTGAAAAGGAATACGGTGCTCCGGTGGTCACTCATGATTACAGCAGCGAAAAGTAAATATTCCTTGATTTGATTTCTGATATGCGCCTTTGCTGTTAGGGTAAAGGTGCTTTTTTATGAATAAAAGGCTGTTCAAATACTGTCAGGCGATTTCACTTGTCAGAATATAAAAATTACAAATTGTAACCTTTTAAGATGAAGTTGTATTCTACATGTAATATGACATTTTTTGTTTAATGAACTTCAAATCAATAAAACGCCGAAAAAGTATGCTATATATGGCAAGCAATACTGCTTGTCACAGCTGATCGATGTATAAAACAGCACGTCGGGTCAGGATATTTGTCTTGCTATGATTTTCCAAAATGTAATTGTTTTGCACAAGAAACCAATTGAAGCGTTGTGCAAAATGTACAAATATCACACGTACTTTTTGGCATACACCTGCCTTGACTTTGGAAGGATATTACTATATACTAGAATACGAACGCATTTTGAATACTAGATATGGTGGTTGAATATTGTTCAACACTTTATTACAATAAAGTATGGAGGAAGTACCATGATCGTAAAAATAAAGAAGAGGGACGGCCGTACCGTTACTTTCAATATTGAAAAGATAGCTCAGGCTATCTACAAGGCAGCTCAGTCTGTCGGCGGAAGCGACTATGAGACCGCACTTGAACTTTCGGGAAGAGTAGTCGATATGCTGATGGCAAACAATATCTCGACTCCTACCGTTGAAGAGATACAGGACTGCGTTGAAAAGGTTCTTATCGAGGAGGGTCATGCGGCTACTGCAAAATCCTATATTCTTTATCGTTCCGAGAGAACTAAGGCGCGTGAGATGGATACCCGCCTTATGAAGGTGTATGAAGACCTCACTTTCAAGTCCGCAGAGGACAGCGACCTGAAGCGAGAGAATGCCAATATCGATGGCGATACCGCTATGGGTACCATGCTTAAATACGGTTCCGTTGGTGCCAAGGAATTCTATGAGATGTATGTTCTTGAAGAGGAACACGCCGAAGCTCACGAAAACGGCGATATCCATATCCATGATATGGACTTCTATACTCTCACCACTACCTGCACCCAGATAGATCTTACCAAGCTGTTCACAGGCGGATTTTCCACAGGTCATGGCTATCTGAGGACTCCTAATGATATCACCAGCTATGCGGCACTGGCTTGTATAGCTATACAGTCCAACCAGAACGACCAGCACGGCGGTCAGTCTATCCCTAAGTTTGATTATGATATGGCTGAGGGTGTCAAGAAGACATTCCGCCACCGTTACAGAGATAATATCCGCAGAGGACTATCTCTTCTGGCTGATGTACCCGATAATCCCGATATAGCTCAGAGATGTGCTGATTTTCTGGCTAAGAGGGGACTTACTCCTACGCTTGCAAACGATAACGGCTATATGGAGGAAGAAGCTCAGCTGCTGTCCTCATATGCCGATGCAAAGGTCGTTAAAAAGATTCAGAATTTCGCTTTCAAGTGTGCTGTAAAGGAGACTGACAGGGCTACCTATCAGGCAATGGAAGCACTGATACACAATCTCAATACCATGAATTCAAGAGCAGGTGCTCAGACACCTTTCAGCTCCATAAACTACGGTACTGATACCTCTATCGAGGGCAGGATGGTCATAAAGAATATCCTGCTTGCTGAGGAGGCAGGTCTCGGAAACGGTGAAACACCTATATTCCCGATACACATTTTTAAGGTCAAAGAGGGCGTTAACGTAAACCCAGAAGATCCGAACTATGATCTGTTCAAACTGGCGTGCAGAGTTTCGGCAAAGAGACTTTTCCCGAACTTCTCCTTTATCGATGCGCCTTTCAATCTTCAGTACTACAAAGAGGGCGATCCCAATACCGAGATTGCTTACATGGGCTGCCGTACAAGAGTTATCGGCAACGCTTACGACCCTGAAAGAGAGGTCGTTACAGGCAGAGGTAACCTCAGCTTTACTACCATCAATCTGCCGAGACTTGGCATTAAAGCACATTACAATATTGATCTTTTCTATCAGCTGCTTGATGAGAAACTTCAGCTTTGTATCGATCAGCTGATGCACAGATACAGGATACAGGCAAGCAAGAGAGTTAAGAACTATCCTTTCCTCATGGGACAGGGCGTCTGGATGGATTCGGAAAAGCTCTCCTACAATGACAGTGTTGGTGAAGTGCTCAAGCACGGCACACTTTCTGTTGGTTTCATAGGTCTTGCCGAGTGCCTTAAAGTTCTGACAGGCAAGCATCACGGCGAATCGGAAGAATCGCGTAAACTTGGTCTTGAGATAATCAAGCATATGCGCGAGCGCATGGATCAGGAAACTGCGGCTACAGGCATGAATTACTCACTGCTGGCTACACCTGCCGAGGGTCTTTCGGGACGTTTTGTAAAGATGGACAAGGAACTTTTCGGTGACATTCCGGGTGTTACGGACAGAGATTACTATACAAACTCCTTCCATGTACCTGTATACTATAAGATCAACGCTTTTGAAAAGCTTGCTATCGAAGCGCCTTATCACGAGCTGACCAACGCAGGTCATATCAGTTATGTTGAACTTGACGGCGATCCGCTGGGCAACCTGAGCGCCTTTGAAAAGATCGTAAGATACATGAAAGAGGTCGGCATAGGCTACGGCTCTATCAACCATCCTGTTGACAGAGACCCGGAGTGCGGATACACAGGTATAATCGGTGACCGCTGCCCGAGATGCGGCAGATCGGAAGCTGAGCACCGCAAGTCCACACATGAGAGGATACCTCGTATCAAGATCGACGCTGTGCCTGCTGAAACATCTGAAAAGAAGACCGCTAAGACCAAGAAGAAATAAGACTACCATCATCTCCTGTCCATCTCAATTGTACAGGAGATGATTTTGCGCATATATCGGAGGTTTATTATGGAGATCAGGATAGCCGGTCTGGCTGAGGAATCTATAGTTGACGGACCGGGTTTCAGGTTCACTGTGTTTACCCAGGGCTGCCCTCATCACTGCAAAGGCTGCCAGAACCCTCAGACCCACGATTTTGAGGGCGGCATGATCGATGACACGGATCGTATTTTTGATATGATAATCAAAGACCCTTTGCTTGACGGCGTCACTTTCAGCGGGGGAGAACCTTTCTGTCAGTGTTCCGCTCTTCTCTCACTGGCTGAAAAGATACGCGGATTCAAAGAACGCAGACTGAATATCATAAGTTATACAGGTTACACTTTTGAACAGCTTATTGAGCGAGGGAAGACCGAACCTGACTGCAAGGCTCTGCTTGAAAAGCTTGATTATCTGGTTGACGGAAGATTCGAGGAAGAAAAACGTTCTCTCGAGCTGAAATTCCGTGGAAGTTCAAATCAGCGTTTTATCGATGTTCAGCGCTCTCTGAAAGAGGGTAAAGCAGTTGAGGTCGATGATTCGTTGCTTTGAGTTATTAAGACAAGTGTTTATGCCATAGTATTCCTGATATTATTTCAGGGGTACTGTGGCATTATTATGTCATATCATTAAAAGTATGATATTATCGATTGCATATTATTACCACTATTATATATGGACATTTTTCAGCATCAGCCATTACGGATTATTGGATATGTTAATTTATCGAGTTTATTATAAATATAATTTAAAATAAACTAACATGATATGCAATGCCCGAAGTCTTTACTTTTGTTAAATAATGTGATATAATAAAAATTAGAATAGTGCGCATCGGAAAGGGTTGGGTATTATGAAATTTATATCATGGAACGTTAATGGATTCAGGGCTTGCCTGCAAAAGGGTTTCGGTGATTTTTTCACCGCTGCGGATGCTGATATCTTCTGTATGCAGGAGACTAAGATGCAGCCCGATCAGGCTGATTTTTCGCCCGAGGGGTATCATAAGTATTTCCATAGCGCGATCAAGAAAGGTTATTCGGGTACGGCGGTTTATACAAAGAAAGAACCGTTCGATGTTAAATTCGGGTTGAACGGCACTCATACAGATGAGGGCAGGGTTATCACCTGTGAATATGAGGATTTTTATTTTGTGTGCTGTTATGTACCGAATGCGCAGAACGAACTGAAGCGTATCGACTATCGTATGGAATTTGAGGACGATATGCGAGCCTATCTTTCGGAACTTGACAAGAAAAAACCTGTGGTATACTGCGGAGATCTCAATGTTGCTCACGAGGAGATAGACCTTAAAAATCCAAAGAGCAATGCGGGCAATGCAGGTTTCTCGGATCAGGAGCGCGGCAAATTCACGGAGCTTCTTGCGGCGGGATTTGCTGATACTTTCCGCAGACTTTATCCCGATGTTACGGGAGCTTATTCATGGTGGTCCTACAGGTTCAATGCGAGAAAGAACAACGCGGGGTGGCGTATCGACTATTTTGTAGTTTCAGAAAGGCTTATGGACAAGGTCAAGGATTCAAAGATACTAAAAGATATAGAAGGCAGCGATCATTGTCCTGTTGAATTGGATATAGAGTTTTAAGATTTTTCGGGGGGAGAAAAATGATACTTGTTACGGGTGATATCCATGGGTGCACGGATATTGGCAAGCTTTCCGCAAAGGCAAACCTTGTCCAGAAACTGATGACTAAGGAGGATTTTCTTATCATCGCGGGGGATTTTGGTCTGGTCTGGAATAACGATGCGGAAGATCTCTGGTGGCGGAAATGGCTGGATATGAAGCCATATACCACCCTTTTCATCGACGGCAATCACGAGAATTTCGATTTGCTTGAAACCTTTGAAGAAGTGGAATACTGCGGCGGAAAAGCTCACAGGATCGGGAACAGCATCTATCATCTGAAGCGGGGCGAAATGTTTGAATTGCAGGGAAAGAAATTTTTCACCATGGGTGGCGCTGAATCTCACGATAAGGAGTTCCGTGAATTAGGTACATCAATATGGGAGCAGGAGCTTCCCAGTGATGAAGAGTATGTTCACGCTCTGGCTACTCTTGAAAAAAATGATTGGAAAACAGACTATGTCCTGACCCATTGCGCACCCTCATCTATACAGCATGAGATAGCAGTGAAACTAGGTCTGAAGAACGAATATCCCGACAACAAGCTCAATGCATTTCTTGAAGATATAGGCAAAAAAATTGATTACAAGGCATGGTTCTCGGGACATTATCACACGGATATGACAAGTGAGATCGAACCAAGGTTCAACGTGCTTTTTAATAAAATAGTTAAGATCTGAATACAACAAACAAGGCTCGCTCCCGAACAGGAACGAGCCTTTATTTTTATACTATGGATTCAGTCTGTTAGGACCGCGGAAGATGAACATAGCTTCCTTGATGTGCAGACCAAGGAGCAGCATAGTCAGTCTGTCAACGCCGATACCAAAACCGCCGTGAGGAGGACAGCCATACTTGAAGAACTCAAGATAGAACTTAACATCCTCATCCAGACCCTTTTCTGCAGCCTGCTTCTTAAGAACTTCATATCTGTGCTCACGCTGTGCGCCGGTGGTGATCTCGACACCTCTCCAGATGAGGTCGTAGCCCATAGGAACGCCCTTTTCATCTCTCATATGATAGAACGCACGCTTCTCTGCATCAAAATCGGTAACAAAGAGGAACTCGTGGTTGTAGTGCTTCTTGACCCACTCATAGCTGAGCTTTTCAGCGTCGGTGGTGAGGTCGCCCTTTTCTTCCTCGGGTACCTTGTAGCCGAACTCTTCTTCGAGCGCCTTGTAAAGGTCTGCAAGCTTTACAACAGGGAAGGGAGTTTCGGGAACGATTATATCCTGACCGAAGAGTTCCTTGATCTCATCGCCGTACTTTTCCTTAACAGCGGAAAGACCTGCCTTGAGGAGCTGCTCCTCCATAGCCATAACATCTCTGTAATCGTTGATGTAGCTGAATTCAAGATCGAAACCTGTGAACTCGGTTGTGTGCTTACTTGTGTAGCTCTTTTCAGCTCTGAACACAGGTCCTACCTCAAAGATACGCTCAAAGCCGCTTGCCATTGCCATCTGCTTGTAGAACTGAGGGCTCTGTGCAAGGTATGCGTTTCTGTCGAAGTATTTTACCTCAAATACGCTGGAACCGCTCTCGGAAGCAGCACCTATCAGCTTTGGGGTGTGTATCTCGATGAAATTCTCGCCCAGCAGGAAATTTCTCATTGCATTTACCATAACGGTCTGTGCCTTGAACATCAGCTGGTTCTCATCGGTACGCAAGTCTATCCAACGGTAGTCGATACGCTGATCGATGCTTGAACGTTCAACAGCCTTTTTCTTCTTTGTAGCAGGGATCTCTTTTCTTGCTATTGGGATAGCGTCAGCGATGCTTTCGGGGATTATATCCTCGGGTATCATTTCCAGACCGCCCAGTTTTACGTAGTCATTCTCGAATACCTGACCGATAATGGTAACAACGGAATCGCCTGTCAGTGAATCGAGCTTTTCATTGAGCTCGGGGTGCTTCTCCTTTTCAACAGTTACCTGTAATTTGCCTGTAATGTCCTTAACGACGATAAAAGCCATAGCACGGGCATTTCTGTAATTCTCAACAAAGCCCTGGACCTTTATGGTCTCGCCAAGATGCTCTTTAACGTCTTTTATGTATGTTCTGTTCATTTAATAAATTCCTCCCGTTTCGGATAAGATTTTACATACTTATATATTATAACCCTTTTCGGGAAAAATGTCAACAGCGATATGAGTATATTTTATTTCAAAAAATAAATCTTTTTTGTAAAGCAGAACATATTTTCAGGTACGGTTATCGTAGGATAATTACTTGACTTTCAGAGTGATTTATGTTATCTTTATTAATATATTAATGAAGGAGGCAAAAACATGAAAATGAAAACAATAGCTGTTTTATCGGCACTGATGACAGTGATCCTGTCAGGGTGCGGAACAGGTGATAATAAAGAAGATGCAAGTTCAGCGGCACAAAGTAAGTCCGTTGATACACCGGTATCTTCCGAAGTGCTTGAAGTAACCGAAAGCGCTGTTGAAACAGAAGAATCGACAGTTGATATTCCTGAAGAACAGTTCACAGAGAGCGTTGAAGACCTTGCGCTTTTTACCGATAAAAGGGATATCAAGATTGGTGTCGATGACAGCGAGGTAATATTCGTTGCCCGCGATATCATTGACGCACAGAAAGTCGAGCTTATCGATGCTGATACAGCCCAAGTTATCGGCGTGATGCTGGATAATGGAGAATTTGAAAAGTCAGGCGATGATATAATGGGTGATGCGTGGTACAGCCTGCGTTATAAGTTAGATGATACTTTTCCCGCCGACCCAGACGTATCAGAGGACAGGAAATACCGTTTTTATGCTCGTTATATCGACGGTACTACCGAACACAGAACAAACACCGCGGAGATATTTGTTTACGAGAGCTTTACCGATAAAGAACTGAAAAAAATGGATTCTGCAAGAAACAAGATAAATGAACTGCAGGCGTCCGAAGACTTCAAGGCAATGGATACCGGAGGCAAAAAAGAGAAGATGCTTGAATGTCTCCGACAGCTTGAGGACGAGGGCATTGTCGATAAGGGAAGTATCCATGCAAGTGATGACAGCATAACATATTCTTCGTGTGAAATTCCTGTAGTAGTGATGCTTGAGCCAATGCCATGGCAGGTCGACAGCAGATACAGGTAGACTATTGCAAGTATAAATTGACAGAATAAAGGCATGAGTTTACCATAATACTCATGCCTTTATTTGTGTTTATATTCTGTTTCCGCAGACGGGACAAAATTTTGAATCCGTAGTCAGCCTGTTTCCACACTCGGTACAGAATTTTATCGTTTCAGCGGGCTGAGGTTGAGCCTGTGTCGGTGTGTACATCGGGCGGACTGGATCATATGACTGTCCGTAGGTACCGTTTTGCTGGGGCTGATATGTATTTTGCTGAGGTTGATATGTATTTTGAGTAGGATATCTGTACTGTCCGTTACTGTAAGGATTGACGTTATTAGGCTGCTGATAGGTGTTGTGCGGCTGATAGCCGTACTGACCGTTCTGTGTGTTTCCGTAAGGATAACCTCCCGGCTGCTGATAATTATTGTTTGCCTGCTGACCGTACTGCCATGCAACAGGCTGACCTGACATCGCATTCGGTTGGTATCCATTCGTATTTGTGGTATAGTTTGGTATAGTTTCTGTGGCTACAAATACGGCACCTTTCTCATTCGTTTTTCCGACCATATCCTGCAACTGACCGTTCAGGTGCTGGTAGTAATATTCACCGTATATGATGAGATCCTGTTTGCTTGCTTTATTGATGGTCTTAAACATCAGCACATATACAAATATCATAATACCGATAACTCCTGCGATAGCTACATATTCGAAGTTTTCGGGAGCATCAGTTGCTTTGGTTGCAAACAGAAGGAAGTCGAACATACCATGTACTACGACCGAAATAAGAAATGCGCGCCGCTGAGGATTTTTATTATTTACTGCATTTATTAGATTATTGTACTTTATGTATTTAGAGATACCGAAATTGTAACCCATTAAAATTCCTGTGAACGCATGGAGAGGAACTGAAAGTACCGCCCTGAAAAGCCCTGTCAGAGCACCATACTGCAATACATAAAGTACATTCTCCAGGGTAGCAAAACCAAGAGCTGCGGCTGCGCCATAAACTATGCCGTCATAGGTATGATCAAACTGTCTGTCATTAAAGATATTTCGCTTG
The DNA here is from genome assembly GCF_000526775.1 of Ruminococcus albus AD2013. Classification (NCBI taxonomy): domain Bacteria; kingdom Bacillati; phylum Bacillota; class Clostridia; order Eubacteriales; family Oscillospiraceae; genus Hominimerdicola; species Hominimerdicola alba. Next base: position 988,926 of record NZ_JAGS01000001.1, on the reverse strand, counting down.
AATGTGAAATATTTGCAGGCTTCCTCTGATGGACCGATAACGAACAGGCAAAGTATAAAAAATCCGGACATACTTGCTATTTTATCTGCGTCGGAACTATATGCAACAGCCACTATAACCGCACCAATAACTTCTAATATTGCAGCGATTATAGTTGATAGTGCACTCTTAATGAATACTTTAGTAACTCTTTTAAAGGGTTCTTTTTTTACAGTCGGTGTCTTTTTCAGCACCGCAGAAAAAATAATTATGGTAGGTATCAATGCGATACCAATAAGAGCTAATGTCAATCAAATTTCCTCCTTTATTTCAGTGAAGCAGCTGCTTCCTCAGAAGTTCTTATATAATGGAAAAGATACTGCTGCGCTATGCCCTCGTATCCTTTTGTACATTCAGGGAGACCATTGGGATACCAGTTTGCCATAACTCGTTTGACCCATACATCTATCGGAAAAGCTTCTGTACGATAAAATCCGAAGAGCAGTGCACATTCGGCAACCTTGGGGCCTACGCCTTTGATGGTCTGCAAAAGTTTACGAGCACATTCGATATCCATACTTCGTATCTTTTCGAGGTCTATGGTACCGCTTCGTATCTTCTGCACTGCGTCAACAAGGTATTTTGCCCTGAATCCCGCACGGAGATAAGCAAGGCTCTCCTCGGTCTCCTCGGTGAGTTCCTGCCATGCGGGATAGCCGCCGCAGTGTTCGCAAAGCCGTCCTATTATCCCTTTTATGCGGGGGATATTATTATTCTGGCTGATTATGAAAGAGGAAAGCGCCTCCCAGCTGTCCTGACGGAGTATTCGTATACCGCTTGCGTATCTGCAGGCTTTGGAGAGGGTCTCGTCCTCGGAAAAACGCCTTTTAAGTTCACTGTAATCAGTGGAAAGATCGAAATAATCTGCCCATAAAGAAAGAAAGTCTTCCTCGGTGGTATCGTGAAGCTTGAAAACATCAGCGCCGTTCTCACAGCTAATAACCAGTTTCTTATTTAAAAATGCTCCACTGTAGGTGTTTTCGTCAGTCTTTTCCCACCTGAACGCCTGACCGCAGTCAAGGGTCTGGTCAAGATCAAAATCAGCCTGACAGAGCAGTATATCTTTGCCGTCTATTTTGTAGTCCATTATGTTCACACTCCGTACTGCCATTCTATACAGTCGGGCAGTTTATAGTTTTCGCAGAATTGTCTTATGCAAGCAAAAGCGATTTCAATTGAAACAACAGCGTCCGCAGGGGCTGTCCATTCGATACCGCCGGGGTTAAATGTGACTTCGATGTTTTCATCACAGCGTGACATATACATATCGCCATCATCATCCCCGAAATAGTTCAGACAGGCATATCTGCGGTTGACGAGCACGGCAAGGGCAGGATAATCTGTACTATCTTCGCTTATCCATATCTCAGCCATTCCTTTTTCGGAAAGACTTAATATCAGCGAGATAACTTCATTGATATCGGAGAGAGTGATGTCACCTTTTTCGTAACTAATGCGCATAGCTTCACCTTTTATAAGACACTTGCAAATTTCATTAAAATACATTATACTATATTATGGAATATTTTTCAAGATATTTTTTGCTTATATGCGAAAGGAAGTTTTTTGATGAGAGAAAGTATACTTACCATACCCGTTACCGAAATATTCGAGCCGAAATGCGGCTGTCCGATATGCAGACTGCGCGATACTCTTGAACAGCGAACCATAGACTATATCATGGGTGCCGCCATGATGGAGCCCGATGTACGTATAGAAACTAATAAACAGGGCTTCTGCAAAACTCATTTCGAGCAGATGCGTGCCTGCAAGAACCGTCTTTCACTGGCGCTTATGCTGTCAACACATTTACAGTCACTCCAGAAGAATGTCCTTAAAAGGCAGAGCATCTTCGAGGGAAAGTCAGCCAAGCAGAAGCGTGTTTCCGCAGTGAATAACGATTGTTTCGTCTGCAATAAGATAGAGTGGGGAATGTCTCGGATAATGGTTACACTTTTCGAACTCTACGAACAGGAAAGCGAATTCCGTCAGCTGTTTGCCGAGCAGGAAATGCTTTGTCTGCCACATTATGATATGCTTGTCTCCGCCTGCGAGGATAAGATGAGCAAGAAGATACAGGCTGGTTTCAAGGAAGCCTGTGCTTCTCTGACAGAAAAATATCTGGCTGAACTTGAAAAAGATGTCACCCATTACTGCAATATGTACGACTACCGTAACAACGGAAGTGATGCCGACTGGGGCAATTCCAAGGATTCAATCGAGAGAGCGATAAAGTTTCTGACAACACGATAATTTCGTAACAGAATGTAATTTTTCTTTTAGCTTTCCAGCTGAATAAAAATACATAATATTGTACAGACTTTCAGAGATGAGTGTTATTTGCCCGACAGAGTAAAACGAGTACATTTTTATGGATATATAAGCCCGTAAATAGCCTAACAAATTAACACTCTCCGAAAATACCTGGAAATTAGGGAATACAGTTTTTATGCTTTGCCGAAATGTTGCGGCATTCATAGAATAGTAATAGTTTACGGCATAAATAAGAGTTTCTGAAGTCTTCGTTTTCACCTGATGTACATATTTTTGTCCTTGAGTATATTTTTCAACAAAATTAACCAATGTTGAAAACCTCGGAAATTTTCATGATTTTCAACCTTTTCAACAGCTTTTTCAACAGTTTTGGTTTGAAAATGTTGGAACATGAAATGAGTTTTCAACTTTTCAACAGCAAATTGTTGAGAAGTACATTCTATCGGACATTAATGTGAAAATCAATGGTAAGGAGATGTCTGAAAGGTGATAAAAGGCGTTAACAAGCAGATTATTGAAATTAAGTGTACGAACAATGAATATTTTGAAAGAGCACTTTTGTTCGTGAACTCAAACTGTGAACTATTTTCGGAAACCGAACCTAAGGTCGTGGCAGGTGAGTTTCTTCAAAAGCTGACTGATGAAATGGAAAGCAGAGAAAGCTGCTGTAAAAGTCACCATAGCAAAACCCTTAAAACACTTCCGGCTGTGCTCCTCGGCGCTGTAGTTATTTCGGTGATGGTAGTTGTTCTTTTGCTTTATGATAGCGCACATATTTTCTAAAAATCCTATATGCTATTTGTTTAAATTGCAAAAAATCCTCGGAAACTATTGGCTTTTGAGGATTTTTGTGCTATAATACGTAATAACTGTTGTTTGAAAAAGGATTTTTGATTATGAATAAAGACAGAAATAACACTACCGAAAATAAGCGTGACGAAGAGCTTATCCTTGGAAGAAATCCCGTTATCGAGGCACTGAAAGCCGATAAGCTTATTGATATGATCTTCGTGAATCCGGAAGCTAAAGGTTCAATATCGCTGATACTGAAACTTGCCAAGGAAAGGGATATACCCGTAAAGCAGGTCAGGGAAGTCAAGCTCGATTACATGGCAGGCGGTGCGGCACATCAGGGCGTTATAGCTGTGGGTGCCTGTGCTGAGTATGTGGAAGTCGAGGATATTCTCGCTATCGCTGAAAAGAAGGGTGAAGATCCTTTCATAATAATATGTGACGAGATCGAAGATCCGCATAATCTCGGTGCTATAATACGTACAGCCGAGGCTGCGGGCGCTCATGGTATAATCATACCTAAGAGAAGAAGCGCTTCGCTGAACCATACGGTATTCAAGACTTCTGCAGGTGCAGCAAGCTGGCTGCCTGTTGCAAGAGTACCAAATCTTGCTGCGGCAGTTGATGAACTGAAAAAACAAGGCATTTGGATCTATGGAACAGACGGTGCAGGTGAAAACTATTCCGGTGCTGATCTTCGCGGTCCTATCGGGCTTGTTGTAGGTTCTGAGGGCTTCGGCATGGGAAGACTTATGAAAGAAAAATGCGATATGCTTCTCAGCCTGCCGATGGCGGGCAAGATAACCTCGCTTAACGCTTCTGTTGCCGCGGGAATCTTTATGTATGAGATAGTGCGCCAACGCGCCATCAAGTAGATTGGGAGTGATATGGATTGGCTGATAAATATTCCATCGACGATATTTTGTCGGAATACAGCAATAAACACAAAACAAATAACAGACCCAAGGCTGATGATCCTGATAACTTCGATATAAGCTTCTCAAAGCCTGAGAATAAAAATCCTGCCGCTGTTATCCCGGATATTCGTTCCGATAGAACAGCTGGAAAGGATCATGATGTCCCTGATAATACATCTTCCGAAAAAAGTGCTGACGATGCAGTCATCAAAAAAGCTGTGGCATCATCTCAAAGAAGTGACGACCTTTTAATGTCAGACGATCTTCTTGATAATGCTAGTCCTATAGATGAAGACCTGGCAATGAGGAATGCGAGAAAGATCAGCAAGCTTTCGGAAAAGAATGTAAATATCGATAAAAATGGTGAGCTGTCTGCTGAACCGGTAAGGCGTACAAGCGTTAAGGATATTAAGTTTGGTCTCGAAGGAAAGATCATTCCTCAAAGCAAATACCTTGATGATATTTCCGATGAAGAAAATACTATGGATAACGCGACCGTAGACGATTATGACAGCCGTTCGGCAGAACTGGAAAGGCACAGGAAGTCGAAAGTAGAAAGCTTTGTACTTGACAGTATGGACGATGACGAAGCTGCTGAGATCGGCAAACATAAAAAGATATCTTATGGTCAGAAAGAGTTTGAAAACTACGATGAGGCACCTAAAGTCCTGAACGATATACTTCAGATAAAAAGCAATCTGTTTCTCAGATTGTGCGTGCTTCTGTTTACAGGTCTTTCAAGTTTGCTTATAACCGTTGCAAATGATCTGGAATTTCCTGTTATAAGAATATTTGACAGGTCGGTATCACCATCAGCGTTCCTGTTTTCAAATACGATAATGGGTCTGCTGGCACTTGGAGTTTCTTATTCGGTCATGACTGCAGGTCTGAAAAATATGTTCCTGAGAAAGCCGGATAATGATTCGATCGCAGCAGTAGGGATATTTGTTTCTGTCATCGCGGGGATAGCAACTCTGTTTGAACCCGATTCTGTACGCGACGGCTATTACCATGTATATGTTTCGGCTGCTATCATGGGTCTGATATTCAATACTCTCGGCAAAATGATGACTGTACAGCGTACAGAAAAGAATTTCAGATACATCGCAGGTGATTTCGAAAGATACGCTGTTAAAAGCGTTGACGGAAGCACTGCTGTGAATCTCGGCAGGGGAGCTGTGCCTGTGAACGCCAATATGGCTGCTATGCGCAAGACGAGCTTTATCGAGGATTTCATAAAAAACAGCTATGCCCCCGATGTGTCAGACAGATTTGCAAAATACTCTGCACCTATAATACTTATTGCAGGACTTTTAACGGGTCTTCTCTCTTTTATCTGTGACAAGCACGCAGGTTCAAGCGTAGATAAAATTTATGTGGCTCTTGCTGCTTTTTCGGGAACTGTAACAATGTGTTCTTCGCTATCGCTGATACTGGCTGTTAATTTACCGATAAGCAAGGCAACCAACAAATATCTGCAGTATTCTTCGGTAATACTTGGTTACAGCGCCGTTGAGGAATTTTCTGATACAAATTCTGTAATGGTAGATGCAGTTCATCTTTTCCCGAAGGAAAGCGTTGATCTTATAAATCTTAAACTTCTTTCCACCGAACCGCTGGATGAATGTATACTTTTGGCTTCAAGCCTGGTTTTTCGTTCGGACAGTGTTCTTAAGAATTCGTTCTATAAAATACTCAAAGGCAAGCTTGATATGCTTTATCCCGTAGAAAGCTATATCTATGAGGACGAAAGAGGGTTATCGGGCTGGATAGATAATAAAAGAGTACTTCTCGGCACAAGACAGCATATGGAAGATCATTCAATTGACGGTCTGCCACCTGTTTCAAAAGAAGCTGAATACGGTAAGGGCAATGTGATACTTTATCTGTCCATATCCGGTGTGATATGTACAATGTTTGTTCTGAAAATCACACCATCTATTTCAGTTACAAAATGGATGCAGGCACTTGAAAAAGAAGGTGTTGTCACCGTTGTCAGAAATGTGGACGGCTTCCTCACACAAGAGTTTCTTGAAAGTCTTTTTGACCTCGACAACGGTTCTATAAAGATGCTACCTTTCAGGTATCACAAGGAATATGAAAACGAAGTCGGATTCAACGAGCGTGAATCTTCGCCGATGATGTGCAGCGGAAGTTTTCCGTCATTTGCCATGTTGATAACCGGGGTAAAGAAGATAAGATCTGCGGCTCAGCTTGGTATCGCAATTCAGGTCGGCTCAGTGGCACTTGGAGCTGCTATATGCCTTATCTCGATGCTTCTTGGTACATTCGCGCAGATAACACCAACACTGATAATCGTTTATCATCTGGTATTTGCGGGTATAATGCTTGCGATGCTTGGAAGCAAAAAAATCTGATATCAATACCGTCGGTTCGCCGGCGGTATTTTTGTAATATGAGCAGTATTTTTCGCATACATTTTATGCGGGAGTGATGCAAATGAAAAAGATACTGCTTACGATTGTCATAATGCTTTCAGGCTGTACCACAGATATACCACAGAATACGAAAATATACGAACGCATACAATCGCCGTCCCCGGGGCTTGAAGCTGCTTCCACCGAATACGATGCTTATACGCCGCTGAACTATGATCGCCGTAAAGGAATGTGGATATCCTATATAGACCTCGCACCCATACTTTCGGCAGATAATGCTGATGATTTCCGTTCAACTTTTGATATCGCTTGTTCCGAGATAGCCGACCTTGGATGCAACACTATTTACGTTCATGTAAGACCATTCGGGGACGCAATATATGATTCGGCTCTGTTTCCACCATCGGAGTATCTCTGCGGAGATTATGACCCTCTTGAAATAATCTGCGAAACAGCTCATGAACATGACCTTTCGGTTCATGCATGGATAAATCCTCTTCGTTTGCAAACAGCAGACAAGCTAATAAACTTTACAGGCTTTCAAACAGCTGAATGGTTTAAAAAGGGTGATGACAAGGTGAGTTCTGTCGATGAGGACAGTCATCTGTGGCTAGATCCTGCTTACAAGGAGGTACGTGAGCTGATCGCTGATGGTGCATATGAGATAGCCGAAAATTACAATGTTGACGGTATACATTACGATGATTATTTCTATCCGACAACCGACAGCGAATTTGATGCTAAGTGCTTCGCTGAAAGAGGAATGGGCAGTACTCTTGATGAATGGCGCAGGGATAATATCTCTGAAATGTGCCGCGGGATATATGAGAGTGTCAAGTCAGTCGATAAACGAATAGAGGTCAGTATATCACCGCAGGGGAATATGGAAAATAATTATTACAAACTTTATGCAGATGTGGAAAAGTGGATAAATGAGGAAGGGTACTGTGACAGAATAATACCACAGATATATTTCGGTTACGAAAACACTGTCAAGCCTTTCAAGAGTACACTTGATGAGTGGCAGAAAATGTGCAGTAAAGGAAGCGTCGCTCTTGATATAGGTCTGGCTGTGTATAAGATCGGTCAGGATGTCGAGTTTACTGACAACACAGGAATAATTGCCCGTCAGATAGATGATTGCAAAGAGTGTCAAGGAGTATCGCTTTATACTTACGAGAGCCTTTTTGGTGAGGACAGGGAAGAAGAGCGGATTAAAGATGAAAGGGAAGCGATCAGAAAAGTGCTTGGAAAATATTAATTTTTTCTAAATAATTTTATCGTTGATGATTATAATTCTTTTCAGACCCTTGTAATTTTCAAGGAAATGATGTATAATAAAATGAAATATTTTTGCGGAGGGATAGGATTGTTTAAGATAATCAGAAGGAAACAGTTAAACGACAGCGTTGTGCTGATGGATATTGATGCTCCTTTTATTGCAAAAAAGGCCGATGCAGGTCAGTTTGTAATAGTAAGAGCAGACGAATACAGCGAAAGGATCCCCCTTACTATTGCGGATTTTGACCGTGAAAAGGGTATAGTTACTATTATTTTCCAGACAATTGGCGGCTCTACAATGTCGCTTGCCGCACTTAAAGAGGGCGAAGCTATACGTGATGTTGTGGGACCTCTCGGCATGGCTACCGAATATGAGCCAAATATCAAGAAAGTCGCAGTCATTGGCGGCGGTGTTGGCTGTGCGATAGCATATCCTCAGGCTAAGAAGCTTTTCAATATGGGTATTGATGTTCAGCTGATCGCAGGATTCAGAAGCAAGGATATTATTATCCTTGAAGACGAGATGAGAGCCGCTTCCACCAATTTACACGTTTGCACCGATGATGGTTCTTACGGCTATCACGGATTTGTTACCGACAAGCTCAAGGAACTTATCGATGCAGGTGCAAATTTTGACGAAGTAATTGCAATAGGCCCTGTTCCTATGATGAAGTTCATCTGTAAAGTAACAGAACCTTACAATATAAAAACTATTGTTTCTCTTAACCCGATCATGATCGATGGCACAGGAATGTGCGGCGGTTGTCGTGTAAGGGTCGGCGGAGAGATAAAGTATGCCTGTGTTGACGGTCCTGATTTTGACGGTCACAAAGTTGATTTCAACGAGCTTGTAAGAAGAAATTCCACTTATAACGAGGCTGAGAAGCAGCACGTTTGCAGACTTATGGGAGGTGCGGCTAATGGCTGATATGAGAATGGAAAAAACACCTATCGCTGAGCAGGAGCCTGAAGTCAGGGCGAAGAACTTCAAAGAGGTAACACTTGGTTACTCTCTCGAAAAAGCTGTAAGAGAGGCTATGCGCTGTCTTAACTGTAAGAACAGACCCTGCATGAACGGATGTCCTGTTGGTGTAAGGATACCCGAGTTTATCGCCAAGGTAGCTGAGGGTGATATGGAAGCGGCTTACGAGATCATCAAGACTACTAACTCCCTGCCTGCTGTTTGCGGAAGAGTATGTCCGCAGGAAAATCAGTGCGAGGGCAAGTGCGTCAGAGGTATAAAGGGCGAACCTGTTGCTATCGGCAGACTGGAGAGATTTGTTGCAGACTACATGCGAGGCAAGGAGCCTGAAGTAGAGTTGCCCGAGCCAAATGGTCACAAGGTGGCTATCATTGGCGCTGGTCCCAGCGGACTTACTGCAGCGGGTGATCTGGCAAAGCTGGGTTATGATGTTACTGTATTTGAAGCGTTCCATACAGCAGGCGGTGTTCTGATGTACGGTATCCCCGAATTCAGACTTCCCAAGACCATCGTTCAGCACGAGATCGATAATCTGACCAAGATGGGCGTTAAGATCATGACAAATATGGTCATTGGCAAGGTGCTTTCAGTTGACGAGCTTTTTGAGATGGGCTATGAAGCTGTTTTCGTTGGTTCGGGTGCAGGTCTGCCCAGATTTATGGGCATTGACGGCGAGGGTCTTATAGGTGTTTATTCAGCTAATGAATACCTTACTCGTATCAATCTGATGAAGGCTTACAGAAAAGAGTACGCTACTCCTATCATGAAATCTCAGAAAGTTGCTGTTGTGGGCGGTGGTAACGTTGCTATGGACGCTGCGCGTTCTGCACTGAGAATAGGTGCTAAGAAAGTATATGTGGTTTACAGACGTTCTCTTGAAGAACTTCCCGCGCGTAAGGAAGAAGTCCATCACGCTATGGAAGAAGGCGTTGAGTTTCTGACTCTCAATAATCCTGTTGAACTGCTGGGCGATGACAACGGCAGAGTTCGCGCTATGGTATGCCGTAAGATGGAGCTTGGCGAACCCGACGAGAGCGGCAGAAGAAGTCCCGTAGCTATTGAAGGCTCTGATTACGAACTTGATGTAGATACAGTTATCATGGCTATCGGTACATCTCCAAATCCGCTGATAAGGAATACTACTCCCGGACTTGACGTAAACAAGCGCGGCTGTCTTATCGTTGATGATACAGAAGCTACCACCAAGAAGGGCGTATATGCCGGCGGTGACGCTGTTACAGGCGCTGCGACAGTTATTCTCGCGATGGGTGCAGGTAAAAAGGCCGCGGCAGCTATCGACGCTTACATCAAGAATATCAACGAAGAAGAGTAAACATTCTGTTAAATCACTTGATAAATTATTTGTATTCTGCTATAATCATAAGCAGCAAAACTAAAATCGGGAGGCAGTAAAATGAATAATGCTTATGCAACACTGATGTCTGCAAGCGGTAACGCTACAACAGGAGGATATCTTGTCACTTTCTTACCGCTGGTACTGATACTGGTATTCTTCTATTTTTTCATCATGAAGCCCCAGAAGAAGCAGGAAAAAGCTGACAGAGAAATGAGAGAAAACGTCGATGTTGGTGACGAGATCATCACAAACGGCGGTATAATCGGCATCGTTACTCAGGTCAAAGAAGATAATGTAGTTATCGAAACAGGCGGTGACAGAAGCAAGATCCGCATCATGAAATGGGCTATCGCTAAGGTTGTTACCGATGACGATGAGGACAGCAAGGACAAAGTATAATATTATCTCAGCACCGTTTTATAGCGGTGCTGTTTTTGTAATATATTGAATTTGACTCGAATACTATAGCAGTAAAGACTAATTGGGAGGTCGGCTGCTATGAGGAAGCACAGAAGTTACGCAAGAGGTACGGGAATCGCCGCTGAACAATTGATCGCACTGACTGTTGCTGCCGGTGTGATATTTCTGATCATCTGTGCGATGGCGTTTCTGCTTACAAAGATAGATGCAGGGAAGAACGTTTTGTCAGATATGTCCACCGGGGCGCTGGTCATAGGTGCTTATTTCGGAGGATATACCGGTGGCAGAAGACGAAAGCGCAATGGTCTTGCAGCCGGAGCACTGACGGGCTTTCTGATGTTTGTTATCATACTGATTGCCGGGAGCATTTTCGCGGGATATACCGCGAAGATAACCTCTTTTGGAAAACTCCTGCTTACTATTTCTTCCGCTTCGTTAGGCGGTGTGATCGGCGTCAATGCCAAAAGAGTACCATAGCTAAAATATTTTGGTATATTTAACAAATATTTATATCCCGTTAAATTATAGTTCATAAAATTTGTGTCATAATATGCTATAATATCTGTAAATCGTATATGGAGGTATGATATTATGAAACATATCAAGACTATCAATAAGGCTAATCTGAAGAAGACTGCTGCTAAGGGCGGCTGCGGCAAGTGCCAGGCTTCCTGCCAGTCTGCATGTAAGACTTCCTGCACTGTTGCTAACCAGAAGTGCGAGAAGGAAGCTTGATCCACAAGGACCGTTTTTAGGGAGCTTTTAAGCTCCCGATACAGCGGGCGAGCACAGGTCAACTCTACACGGTCTTGGCTGACCCGTAGGGCTGGGCTTTGGTCGTCCGTTATTTTTTAAGATTTGCGAGGGAAGAAAATGATCCATAAATATAAACTTGCGGGATACAATGTCCTGCTTGATGTCAACAGCGGCGGTGTACATATCATAGATGATCTTACCTATGACATACTTGACAGTGTTGACCCGCCTTTTGCTGATGAATGTCCTGCCGAGGTAGTTGCTAAGCTTTCAAGAAGTTATCCTGCACAGGATATCAAGGAGTGTTATGAGGAGATAGTATCTCTGTACAATGATAAGATACTGTATTCGGATGATGATTACGAAAAGTATGCGCTTGTAGCTGTGGCTTCACCTATCAAGGCTATGTGCCTGCATATTTCCCATGACTGCAACCTGAGATGCAAGTATTGCTTTGCTTCTACAGGTGATTTCGGCGTTGGCAGAAAGCTGATGGACCTTGAAACTGCTAAGCGTGCTATCGATTTTCTTATAGAAAAATCAGGCGACAGAAAGTTCCTGGAAGTTGATTTCTTCGGAGGCGAGCCTTCGCTGAATTTCGATGTTGTTATGCAGACTGTTGAATATGCACGTTCAAGAGAGGCTGAAACTGGTAAGACCTTCAGATTCACCACAACTACCAACGGTATGCATCTTACCGATGAAATGATCGATTTCATCAATAAGGAGATGTACAACGTGGTTCTCTCAATTGACGGCCGAAAAGAAGTCAATGACAGAATGAGAGTTCGTGTTGACGGAACAGGCTGTTATGACCTTATCACCAAGAATTTCAAGCGTTTGGTGGACAAGCGTCCAAATGACAAGGATTGGTATGTTCGCGGTACTTACACCAAGTACAATCTTGATTTTTCGGAAGATGTAGTTCATCTCCGTGACCTCGGATTTGAACAGATCTCCGTTGAGCCTGTTATGGCTGATGCTAAAGAACCCTATGCCATTACAGAAGCTGATCTGCCCCGTATTTTCAAGGAGTACGAAGTCCTTGCTGAAAAGATCAAGAAAATCAGAGAGGAAGGTAAATTCATCAACTTCTTCCATTTCATGCTTGATCTCGATCAGGGCCCCTGCGCTATAAAGAGACTCCGCGGATGCGGATGCGGCAATGAGTATGTTGCTATCACACCCGATGGTGATATCTACCCCTGCCACCAGTTCGTTGGTATCGATGAGTACAAGATGGGCAGTCTTTATGACGGCAGCTTCAATCTCGAAATGAAAGACGAATTCGCTAAAGCTCACGTTTATAACAAGCCCGAATGTAAAAAGTGCTGGGCAAAGTTCTATTGCAGCGGCGGATGTAACGCCAATAACTACATATATCAGCATGATATCCATGCGGCTCACAAGCTTTCCTGTCAGATACAGAAGAAACGCCTTGAAGTCGCTATACTGATGAAGGCAGTTCAGCTGCTTGACGATGCTGAATAATGTTTGATTACAGGGAACTCCGAGCTCTTTTTGATATAACTGAGCCACTTGGCTGGAGCGAGAAAACCATATCATCATTGAAAGCTGAATACGGCAGTCTTCCTTCTGCGCTGGAGGATTATTACAGGCAGTGTGCTGGCTATGATTTGCTTGCTTCTAATTCTGCAGGTGATTATCTTATGCCTGCAGAGAAAGTCGGTATGTACAAAGAGCAGGGATACTATGTTTTCTTTTGTGAAAACCAGAGCGTATCCTTTTGGGGCATAAAGCTTGAGGATATGGGCAAGCCTGATCCTCCTGTATATGAGAATTATGACCGTGGTGAATGGTTTCTCACAGGAGATAGTCTTTCAAAGTTTCTTATCTCCGAAGGCTATCTTTGTGCTGTCGCAAGCGGCTTAGAATATGCGACGGAAGATTATCTTGAAGCTGATGAAGAACAGGCTGAAAATATCCGCAGTAAATTTGAACATATCGAACGTGCGGAAAGCGGAATATATCAGGGTGCAGAGTTCTACCGTATCAATGAAAATTCCTACATGGCTCTTCTGCCTGACAGCTGCGGGAGTCTTGTTATATTCGCATCAAAAAGTGAGAAAGGCTTTGATGCAGCCGAAAAAGTGGTTCTGCCTTTATTTGACATTGATCCCGAGGAGGACTAAAATGAAGAATATAACCGATTATTATCCCTCAAAATACTGCGCTGACGGTGTAAACTGCGTAGCCGCAGGAATTTATGAATACGAGGGGCTGTATTTTACAAGCATTTCATTTGAACAGGAACCCGAGTACGGTGAACACGAGGACGCAAGCGATATCTCACAGCATCCGCTGGAAGACATCCTCAATAAATTTGGAGTTTATGTTCAGGATTATTTTGAGTACGATATCTACTACGGCTCAAAGCAGTGTCACCTTGAATTTGCTTCAACCGATATCGAAAATATCAAGGCACTTAGGACTATCCTTGGCAGACACGTTTACTGTGATCCTGATGGTAAACTTGTTATTGAATAACGTTCTCTTTTTCAATATCAAACTTGTATATCAAGCACTTTCGTTTCCGAAGGTGCTTTTTGCTTTTTGTTAAATCTCACGGACAGAAAAAATTTACTTCTGTTGAGCGCTTTAAACGGTTTGGTCAGCACACGGAAATCAATTTTCAAAAAATCAGGTTTCAAAAGTTACATTTATATTTCAGATTGTACAAATTACTGGACAGAGCACCTGGAAAATGATATAATATAGGCATGAATAATGGAATAACCGAGTATTTTGAAGATATTGAATTATATGAGGAATATGACGGCTATTTTTGCAGTATCCCCGATATCATTACAATAGCAATTCTTGGAAGTATCTGTGGACTTAGAAACATTCATCAGATTCATCAATGGGCGACAAATGACAGAGTAAGCGAATTCTTAAAGGAGAAATTCGGAATCGATCATGTCCCTTGCTATTATTGGATATTGAGCCTGCTGAAATATGTCAAGCCCGAATCGCTCAACCGCTGTTTTGCGGATTGGGTCTATTCATTTATGCCCGAAAAGTCCAAAAGTATGACGATCTCTCTTGACGGGAAAACTGTTTGTTCGACACTTAAAATGAGTAAGATCGAAAGTCCTCTGCACATCATCAGCGCACAGGTATGCGAACTTGGATTGACCCTGGCACAACGCAGCACGGACGATAAAAGCAACGAGATACCTGCGGTGCAGGAGCTTCTGAAAGAACTGAAAATAAAGGGTAATATAGTTGTTGCGGATGCACTGAACTGTCAGAAAGAAACTGCTGAGATTATCGTAAAACAAAAGGCAGATTATCTGCTTTGCGTTAAGGATAATCACCCAAATTTGAAGAAAGATATCGAGGATTATGTGCAGGACAGTTCTCTCAGAGACACTATGCAAACAGTTTCAAGAACGGAGAAAAACCGTGGCAGAGTTGAAACAAGGACAGCGTATGTAACAACAGATATCAACTGGCTGGAACAGAAAAAAGAGTGGAAAAATCTGAAGTGCATAGGAGCCATTCATACTGAATTTGCAACGAAAAAAGGCACTTCGAGCGAATGGCACTATTACCTTTCAAGCCGCGAAATGACAGCGGAACAGCTCCTTCATCATGCAAGAATGGAATGGTCAGTTGAGTCAATGCACTGGCTGCTTGATGTTCATTTTGAAGAAGATTGGTGCAGAGTCGAAAACAAAGACGTTCAGCAATGCCTGAATATGTTCAGAAAAGCTGCGATAAATTTAATCAAGAACTTTAAAAATCGGAACAATTCTAAAGCCGCCATATCCAAACTTATGTTTGAATGTCTTATGGAGCCGCTGATGATTTCGAGGGTGATTTTTGAAAATTGATTTCCGTGTGGTCAGCACTTTTAATGTTGACAAATTTTACGAAAAGATATATAATAATAAAGTATGTTGCAGAATGACCGATATTGGCTTTTCAGGACTTGAATTTGACGGTCATGGCACGAAGTATCTATGCTTATGCTGGAAATGAGGTTAATGATGTCAGAAAAATATGTTCCTGCTGTCGGGAATGAAGAAGCTTTACAAAATCTGATAGGGTGGGCTGAAAAATATCGTTCCGACAACGGTCATGCACCGATGGCTTTTTTACATTCCTACGGCTGTCAGCAGAATGTCAGTGATGGCGAAAAAATAAAAGGTATGCTGTCTAAAATAGGGTATGATTTTACAGAGGATACCGATTCTGCACAGCTAATTCTGCTGAACACCTGTGCTGTACGTGAAAATGCTGAGGACAGAGTATTCGGCAATATCGGAAATTTCAAAAAACTGAAAGAGAACAGCAAAGACCTTATAATAGGTATTTGTGGCTGTATGGCACAACAAAAGCACGTTGCTGATAAGATAAAAGAATCTTACCGACAGGTCGATCTTGTATTCGGAACATTTGCTTATAACGAGCTGTATTCCATGCTTTGGGAAGTTATTTCAAAGCACCGCCGTCTTTTTAATCAGTCTGAAGTTTGCACTGAGATAGACGAGGGAATGACTCAGCTTCGCGACGACAAGTTCAGGGCTTTTGTACCAATAATGTACGGTTGTAACAATTTCTGCACCTACTGCATAGTTCCTTATGTACGTGGCAGAGAAAGAAGCCGCAAACCCGAGGCTGTACTTGCTGAGGTAAAAAGTCTTATTGAACAAGGTTATAAAGAGATCACTCTGCTTGGGCAGAATGTTAACTCCTATGCATATGGATTTCCGCAGCTTTTGAGAGATATCGACAAGATGGAGGGGAAGTTCCGCATACGCTTTATGTCCAGTCATCCTAAAGACGCTACCATGGAACTGATAGATACCATAATTGACAGCGAACACATATGCAAGCATCTGCATCTTCCTGTACAGGCCGGCAGCGATAGGGTACTGAAAGCTATGAACCGCCGATATACAGTTGAAAAGTACATGGAAATGATAAACTATGCCCGCGGACGTATGCCGCATTTCTCCTTCACAACAGACCTTATCGTAGGTTTCCCGGGGGAGAGTTACGAGGAATTCTGTCAGACAAAAGAACTCATCAAACGGGTCAAGTATGACAACATATATTCCTTCGTTTATTCAAGACGTTCGGGAACTCCCGCAGCTGAAATGGAAGACAATATCTCGGATAAGCAGAAAGGTCTTTGGCTCAGAGAACTTCTTTTGGAACAGCGTGAGATAACCTCCGAATGGTTTGGTAGATTTGTCGGTAAAACCGTTGAGGTTCTTGTCGATGGCGAGGGAAGAACAGGAGAGGGATGGCTCACGGGCAAGAACGATGAGAATATAATCGTTGAGTTTCCCGCTGATAAAAAGTATATAGGTGAATTCGTCAAAGTGCGCATAATCAAAGCGATGAACTGGGCACTTGAAGGCGAAATGGTCACTGAATAATATATAGTTTAAGGAGTAGTAAAAATGAACGTTATAGAACTTACAAGACAGCTTGGAAAAGCTATTCAGGAAGATGAAAGATATAAGAAGTACGAGGCAGCCTGCGCACTGAATGATACCGATACCGAGATCCAGAACGAGATAGGCAAGTTCAACCAGATGCGTCAGGATCTCAGTGTTGAGATGAGAAAGCCTGATAAAGATGCGGACAGACTCACAACTCTGGATCACGATATCAAGGAGCTTTATGACAAGATCATGGCTATGCCTAAGATGATCGAATACAACGAAGCTAAGGCTGATATCGATGCATTGATGAAGAGCGTTTATTATATCCTTCAGCAGGCAGCAAACGGCGAAGACCCTGAAACTTGTCCTGCACAGGCACCTTCAGGCTGCACAGGAAGCTGCTCTACTTGCGGCGGCTGCGGCTAAATACATTGATTATATCCCTAAAATAGAACGGAGCGGGCAGAAGTGACACTTAAAGAGATAGATGAATCAAAGCTTACACCCATGATGAAGCAGTATCTGGCGGTGAAAAAGAAGTACAAGAACCACATTCTTTTCTACCGGCTGGGTGATTTTTACGAAATGTTTTTTGACGACGCACTGATCGTTTCAAAGGAACTGGAGCTTACCCTTACAGGCAGAGATTGCGGTCTTGATGAACGCGCCCCTATGTGCGGCGTGCCTTTCCATGCTTGTGATGTTTATCTTAAAAAGCTGATAGAAAAAGGTCATATGGTGGCTATATGTGAACAGACAAAAGACCCTTCCGAATGCCAGGGCCTTGTTCCCCGTGATGTCATCAGGGTAGTCACTCCCGGTACGCTTATTGAAAGCAGTATGCTGGACGAGTCTTCAAATAACTATCTCTGCGCGTTTTATATGCAGTCAAAAGAGGCAGCACTTTGTCTGGCGGATATCTCAACGGGCGAGGTACATCTTTTTGATTTTACAGGTAAAGACACAGCCAACAGCGCTATTAACGAGCTTTCAAGATTTTCTCCCTCGGAGATACTGATAAATGACGCTATTCTTTCTAACAGAGAGATCTCAGCATTTATCCGTGAGAAGATAAAAACCAGCGTTCAGCTTCTTGAAGATGCTGACTTCGATCCTGCAAATCATACCGATGAAGTGCTGACACAGTTCTCTGTCAACAGCCTGGATTCTCTGGGGCTTAAAGCTGATAGTCTGAGCGCTTTTGCAGTCTGCGGACTTTTCGCGTATATCCACGAAACGCAGAAAGCTCTGGTGGGAAGATTTTCCGAGATAATCCGCCACGATGCCGACCCGATAATGACTATCGGATTTACTGCCCGCAGGAATCTCGAACTTACAGAGACACTTCGCAATAAGCAGAAAAAAGGCTCTCTGCTGTGGGTAATAAGCAATACAAAGACCTCTATGGGGAATCGTATGCTGAAATCATGGCTTGAACAGCCTCTTATAAATCCCGCAAAGATAATTGACAGGCTGAACGCTGTTGAACAACTTGTCCGTGACCCAGTATCTCTTGGAGAAATACGTGAAGTCCTGAGTGGAGTTTACGACCTTGAGCGCCTTATGACTAGAGTTATGTACCGTTCGGCAAGTCCACGCGACCTCAAATCCCTTTCGCTCACTGCGCTGAAACTTCCCGAACTTAAAAGGCTGCTTTCCGCATTCGACGGTAAGCTTATCAAGGACTGCACGGGCAGGATATCCACCCTTGACGCAGTATCAAACCTTGTTGAAAATGCCATCGTTGACGAACCGCCTGCAAACGTAAAGGACGGCGGAGTGATACGCGAAGGTTTCAATGAACAGCTTGACGGTCTGAGGAATATCATTTCGGGCGGAAAAGGTCTGATAGATGATATTGCCGAGCGAGAAAAGGAAAAGACAGGCATCAAGAACCTGAAGATCGGCTATAACAGGGTTTTCGGATATTATATCGAGGTCACAAAATCCTACTATGATCTGATACCCGATCATTACATCAGAAAACAAACTCTTGCAAACTGTGAGAGATTCATAACCGATGAGCTGAAAGTTGCCGAGAACACTATACTCGGTGCAAGCGACAAGATACTTACCCTCGAACAGGAGATATTCGGCGAGGTAAGAGAGTTTATTGCTACTCAGCTCAGGCTTGTTCAGGAGACTGCTACTGCTGTTGCTGAGATAGATGTACTGTGTTCCTATGCTACTGCGGCTATAAAGAACAATTACACTAAGCCAGAGATAGCCATCGACGGTATTATCAATATCAAAAACGGCAGACACCCTGTTGTTGAACTTATGCAGCAGGACGAGGTATTCGTTCCGAATGACACCTATCTTGATCTGACCGGCAACCGTATGGCTGTCATAACCGGTCCGAATATGTCGGGTAAATCCACATATATGCGTCAGGTTGCGCTGATAACCCTTATGGCACAGATAGGCTGTTTTGTACCTGCTGATTATGCCAAGATATCGGTTGTAGACCAGATATTTACAAGAATAGGCGCATCCGATGACCTGACTGCAGGACAGTCGACCTTTATGGTGGAAATGAGCGAGGTCGCTGACATCGTAAAACACGCTACTAAGAACAGCCTTGTCATTCTCGATGAGGTCGGCAGAGGCACTTCAACTTTTGATGGTATTGCTATTGCACGCGCAGTATCTGAATTTATATCCACTTCACGTTCTCTTGGCTGCAAGACACTTTTTGCTACTCATTATCACGAGCTTATCGCTCTTGAAGATGAGCTTGACGGCGTGAAGAATTATTCCGTTGCCGTCAAGCGTCAGGGGGACAATATCAAGTTCCTGCGTAAGATAGTAAAGGGCGGCGCGGACGAGAGCTTTGGTATAGAGGTTGCAAAGCTGGCAGGTCTGCCGAATAAGATAATCGGCAGGGCGAAATCTCTGCTGGGTGAGATGGAAGCGGAGTCCATAAAGGCTAAAGCGGCGGTTTCCGAGGCTGACAACGGTCAGATATCCTTTGACAGGATAAGCGACAGTATAGTTACCGACAAACTCCGCAAGACAAACATTGACGAGATGAACGATGAGGAACTTAGAGAGTTTGTAAAAGATCTGCTGAGATACGTTTGATACCATACGAAAATACTTTAAAGTGATCAGATAATCAAATCACATAGAACAGGAACATAAAATGTCAGAGATTAGAGTTTTGAGCAAGGAAGTTTCCGAGCTTATCGCCGCAGGTGAGGTCATCGACAGACCCGCATCAGTTATAAAGGAACTCGTTGAGAACGCAATAGATGCAGGCGCAACAGTCATAACCGTTGAGATAAAGAATGGCGGCAGAACTTATATGAGAGTGACCGACAACGGCAAGGGCATAGCTCCCGAAGATCTGCCTACGGCCTTTCTTCGTCATGCCACCAGTAAAATATCTCAAAAAGATGACCTTGACAGTATAATGACCCTCGGTTTCAGAGGTGAGGCCCTTGCTTCAATCTGCGCTGTTGCAAAGGTCGATGTTATGACCAAACGACGTGAAGACAGCTATGGTACTCATTATTCAATCGAAGGCGCTGTTGAAAAAACAAGCGAGCAGTGCGGCTGTCCCGATGGTACAACATTTGTTGTGAGAGATATTTTCTATAACGTTCCCGCAAGACTGAAATTTCTGAAAAAAGATACTTCAGAAGCTAACCACGTAGCCGACCTTGTCACAAAACTGACCCTTTCACACCCCGATGTATCTTTCAAGCTTATTCGCGATAACAAAGCTGAAATAATCACTGCAGGAGACGGCAAGATATATTCTGCAGTCTATTCAGTGTACGGCAGAGAGTTCGCAAACAGTATGATCGAAGTCGACTATACGTGGCAGGGGATACACGTTTACGGTTATACCGTAAAACCGCTCTCCGCCAAGCCTAACCGCAAGTTCCAGAATTTTTTTGTGAACAGCAGATTTGTAAAGTCGAAAGCCTGTGCTTCCGCGATCGAAGAAGCATACCGCAACAATATTATGGTTGGCAAATTTCCAGCCTGTGTACTGTATATCGATGTTCCGCCTAATACTATCGATGTGAATGTTCATCCAACAAAGATAGAAGTTCGTTTTTCTGACGAAAGGCTGATACATGAAGCCGTATACTTTGCAGTCAAGAATTGTCTTATGGAAAAAGACGAGCCAAATGAACTGAAACTCGAAAACCGCAGAAATTTTACCAATCATGAGCTGTATGATTTTCCGCCTGAAGACAAAAGCGTTCAGCTTGAATTTGCAGTTGAAGAAGAAACGCTTCCCGATGCTGATAAAGTTTTACAGGAGATTGCCAGTCAACCTGTACCGAAACCTGTACAATCTCAGTCGGTTCCTGAACCCATAGCTTCAAAGGAGATACCTCTCCCCGAACCGCCCGTGCCCAAACCATATCAGCCTAAGATAACCAAAGTGGAAAATATCCCTATCGATGAAGAAGACAGAAAATCAGGTGAAGACCTTTTTCTTGCAAGTCTTGAAGAACCTGTCCCTCAGCCGGTGCCTAAAAAGCCCGAGAAGATAACTGTTGAGGAAATAAACAAGGCACTTCAGGAAATGCCCCTCCCCGAAGCTCCCGCAGAAGAGGAAAAAAACGACAGCTTCCACTTTATAAATGACCGCAGCTTTATTCGTTCCGTGGTACAGGAAGTCAAAAAAGAACCGGAAAAGCCAAAACCTGTCGTTATAGGTGAGCTTTTCAAGACATATGTTGTCGCTCAGGTGGGCGATGAAATGCTGCTGATGGATAAGCATGCCGCCCATGAGAGATATATTTTTGAGAAGATAAAAGGCGATATCAGCGAGCTTGAGACCCAGATGCTTCTTGAACCTGTTATGGTCATGCTTTCATATGAAGAATTCGATGCACTGGCGGCTAATGTCGATAAACTTGAAAGACTAGGATTTGAAGTTGAACCCGATGTTGCACCGACTGTGGCTGTTAAGGGCGTACCGATAATCCTTGGAGATCTGGAAAATCCCACGGATATAATCACAGAACTTGCAAGGAATTTCATACAGTGCAGGAATGATCCTCAGCTTGAAATTTTCGATGACCTTTATCACTCCATCGCCTGTAAGGCTGCGATAAAGGCAAATGATAACAACAGCACCATCGAGCTTCAGGCTTTACTGAATGCCGTCTACGGTAATGAAAATATCAGGTATTGCCCCCACGGCAGACCTGTGCTGATCACTCTCAGCAAAAAGGATATCGAAAAGCAGTTCAGAAGACTGGTATGACAGATATACTATTATAATACAGAGGTGAGCGCATGGATAAAAATAAAATACCGCTTCTTGTTATAGCGGGGCCTACTGCATCGGGCAAAACAGCCCTTGCGGTTGAAATGGCTAAGCTTTATAACGGTGAGGTGATATCGGCAGATTCCATGCAGATCTACAAGGGTCTTAACATTGCAACCGCTAAGCCGACAATTGACGAAATGCAAGGTATCCCTCATCATCTGATTGATTTTCTTGAACCTGACGTACCTTTCAGCGTGGCGGATTATGTTACATTAGCAGGGCAGAAGATCAGAGAGATACGTTCTCACGGGAAACTTCCGATTGTATGCGGTGGCACAGGATTGTATATTAGTTCGCTTGTGGACAATATTATATTCGATGACACGGGCAGTGATCCCGACATACGTGCAAGGCTTGAAAAACAAGCTAAAGAAGAGGGGGTTCATGCGCTTTGGCTGAAGCTGAAAGAAATAGACCCGGAAACTGCCGAAAAAGTTCACGAGAACAATCTGCCAAGAGTTATACGTGGGATTGAAGTCTTTGAGCTTACAGGAACAAAACTCTCCGAACATAAGATCAACAGCAGAAGAGAAGAATCCCCCTACAAAGCTTGCATTATTGGTCTTACAGCTGAAAACAGACAGTATCTTTACGATCGTATTGAAAAGAGAGTGCATATAATGGCTGAAAACGGCATGGTCGAGGAATGCAGGGAAGTCTGGCAGAAAGGCAGACTTGCAACTGCGGGACAAGCGATAGGCTACAAGGAGCTTGTTCCATTCTTCGAGGGTAAAGCCGAACTGGAAGATTGTCTTGACAAAATAATCCTCGAAACAAGACACTATGCTAAAAGACAGCTTACCTGGTTTAGGCGAGTTGCTGATATTTCGTGGGTGAAAATTGATAATTTTGACGAATCGAAAAAAATATTTGAAAATGTTCAAAATATAGTAGCCAAATCCGAAATAATGTGTTATAATATAATGTGATGTATAATAAAATGCATCTCTTTGGTTTGAATACCGCCGTTGGTTTCTTTTGCGGTATTCGTATGGTATGGTGAGCACATTTCTGCACACCCTATTTCAGACACACGCAGATAAAGAGAAGGAGTGTTTATAGTGAACAAAAATATCAATCTTCAGGACGTTTTTCTGAATCAGGCAAGAAAGGAACAGGTGATGGTCAAGTTCATTCTGATGAACGGCTATCAGTTTAAGGGTATAGTTAAGGCATTCGACAGCTATGTAGTATTTCTCGATTGCGAAGGCAAGCAGAACGTAGTGTACAAGCATGCGATATCTACAATAGTTCCCGATCGTTCCATCAATATCCTTGATGCAGCTAAAAACGAACATTCAGAAGGATAAGGAAGTAATGCACAAATGAATTCATTGACCGTAAAGATACTTGCGGCTCTGGTTTCACTTTTGATGTTGACCACCATATGCACTCAGGTCTATTACTTTCTGCACGATAAGCACGATACCGAAGAAGCGGTGCTTGCCACCGTAAATGAGGACATCGTCTTTGATGGCATAATAGTAAGGGACGAGAGCGTGGTAACTTATAACGGCAACGGTATACTTGATTATAAGTATCCGGACGGCAGCAAAGTCTCGGTGAACAATACTATCGCTGAGGTATATTCCTCTGAAAAGGCGATATATGCTAAAGACAGGATAGCCGAGATAGATGCTGAGATAGAGCAGCTTGAAAAAGCTCAGGATCCTGCAACTACCAATTATGCCGAACCTGATGCTCTGATATCGGGAGTTAAGAACGGTTATAACGATCTTCTTGAAGCTGTGGAGAACAGAGAGCTTGACAGGATACCTGATATCAGATCAAGGATAGCACTGAACAGTAATATGTATAGTGTTATAACAGGTACCGAAGCAGGATTTTCCGATGCTATCGATGATCTGAGATCCGAGCGTAACAACCTTGTTGATTTCGCAACAGAGCCCGATGATGTTATCAAGTCCGATAGGACAGGATATTTTGTATCCTATGCAGACGGCTACGAGGAAACGCTCAAGACCACAGATGCAGGAAACTTGAGTGAAAGTGATATCCGTGATATCATAAAGGGCGGAAAGTCTGCCCCCGCAAATGCGATAGGCAAGACTTTTGACAGCTATAACTGCAAGATCGTCGGTATAGTAAAGGCAGATTCAAGAATAACGGACGACGCCGAAGTCTCACTCAAACTGAATTCTTCAAGAACAGTATATAATTGTACAGTCGATTCGGTTAAAATGAGTGGCGATAATATGATAATCGTACTGGACTGTGACAGAGTGGATCAGACTCTTGTTAATTCCAGAGTTCTTTCCGCAAAGCTTATTTTTGATGAATATCAGGGCATTAAAGTGCCAAGAAGCGCACTAAGGTTCCGTGGAGACGAAAAGGGCGTTTACGTAATACTTGGCAAGGATATATCTTTCAAGAAGATCAAGGTCATATATGAGGGTGATGATTTCGTCCTTTCCGAGAATACTTCCGACGAGGATTATCTGCTGCTTTACGATCAAATTCTGCTAGAGGTGGTATCAAACAAAGATGTGTCAGTCAACAGCGAGACCGATGGGGATACAGTGTCCTCAGAATGAGTTCGGTGAAGTATTGGAAAACTATAAACGCATTTGTGAAAATGTGGAAAATGCAAGAGCCAAGTACCGCAGCAGTGATGAAAATATAGACATTATGGCTGTGACAAAGACTGTTGCACCGGAAAAGATCAACTTTGCAATTGAGCAGGGCATAACTCTGCTTGGTGAGAACAGAGTACAGGAATATCTTTCAAAAAAAGACAGTTATATCAAAACGGCGCAGGTGCATATGATAGGCCGCCTGCAAACAAACAAGGTAAAATATATTATCAACGAAGTTGCGATGATACAGTCGGTTGACAGTATCAAGCTCGCAAAAGAGATAAACAGACTTGCCGAAAAAAATAACAGAACAATGAATGTTCTTCTAGAGATAAATATCGGCGATGAAGCGAGCAAGAGCGGTGTTGCAGCAGATGAGCTTGACGAACTCATCTATGAGACTGCACAGCTTGAAAATGTCCGTATCAAAGGACTTATGGCTATACCGCCCGCAGGCTGCGGTGAGGATATGTTCGACCGTATGCACAGCATTTTTCTACGTGTAAAGGAAAGATCTGTGCCTAACGTTTCCATGGATATACTTTCTATGGGAATGTCAGGGGATTATGAGCTTGCAATTAAGCATGGTTCAAACCTCGTTCGTATAGGTACTGCACTGTTCGGTGCCAGAAATTATTTGGAGGGTTAGAAAATGGGCATAATAAAAGGTTTTACAAATCTTTTTATAGGTGAAGATGATTCCGACGAAGTTGATTTCGGACAGGAATTCGGTTCGCCTAAGAGCAGCAAAAGTTCATCAACAAAAGACGGCTTCTTTGATGATAATGATTTCAGCGGTTCAAAATCCAAGTCAGGCGCACGTTCAAAAGAGAATGATGTCTTCACCGAAAGACCCTTCACTTTTGAAGAAAGCTTTGCAAGATCCAAGACCGGGAGCGAGTCCTCGTTCAGCACAGGGACAAGCTCAGCAAACAGATATGAGGGGGAGCACACTATGAGCTTTGATCAGACAACTACTTTACAGATCGTACTTGCCAGACCTGTTGATTTTTCAGAGGTAAGGAGCATCGGCGATGATATTAATGCGTATAAAACAGTAATACTGAATCTTGAAATGGTTAAGAGTGATGACGCTAAGAGAATACTTGATTTTCTTTCCGGCGTTGCCTACGCAAACAAAGCTCAGATAAAAATGATGGCTCAGAAGACTTTCGCTATCATGTCCAAAAATGTCAAGTTCGATGGCAAAGATCTGCTGACTGAGCTTGAAAATAACGGTTACAGCTTCTGATGAAGCTTAGGAATTTTTCATTCCTGAATAACACGAGCGATGATGATAAGCGCCTGTTATCCACATTTCTTGACTGGACGGATATGGCAGACGAAAAGTACATAACAAAGTATTCAGCATTCCTTGATGAAAGGCAGTGCTTGCTTTGTGAAAAAGTCATGGCTTCGGTAAAATACGAAAACTACTTGCTGTGGGGCGGATATGAGAATGCTGAGAGAAAAATGCTCTGCGTATATCCGCAGTACGGCGATGAAAATATCATTGAATCATTCCCGATGCAGGCGGTAACATTCCGATTTCGCCCTGAGGACAAGCTTAGCCACAGAGATTTTCTGGGTTCGCTTATGGCTTTGGGTATTACCCGCGGCTGTGTCGGCGATATCCTTGTTAACAGCGGTTCGGCTTCGGTATTTGTTAAAGATACTGTAGTGCGGGACGTTCTTGGGATAACTAAAATTGGCAGAGTTGGCGTCAAGGCTGAAGAAGGCTTTGATGCACAGTCTGTTAAAGAACCCGAATTTCGGGAAATAACAGGAACAGTTGCTTCGCTAAGACTGGACAGCGTTCTGTCACTTGCACTGAGGATCTCGCGGGAAAAGGCATCCGCCCTGATAAAAGGCGGAACAGTTGAAGTTTCTCACGAAAAAACAGATCAGCCAAGCAGAACTGTTGAGCCTGGGGATAAGATCTCCGCTAAAGGTCACGGAAAGTTCCTGCTTAAATCCGTTGACGGTGTAAGTCATAAGGACAGAATTCATATCACTATTTGTAAATATATTTAGGAGGACATAACAATGATGACAGCAAAAAGTATCAAAAGCGCAGCTTTTGAATCTGAAAAAAATGGTTACAGCCCTGCGCAAGTAGACAGATTTCTTGCTGAAGTAGCAAAAGAATTTGCAGCACTTGAAGCAGAAAATGCTGATAGCGAAGCTAAGATATCCAAGCTGGTCGAAAAGGTCAGCGAGTATAAAGAAGACGAGGACGCTATAAAAGATGCTCTTCTTTCTGCACAGAAAGAAGCTTCCAAAATAATAAACGACGCAAAAAATAAAGCAGCTGCAATAGTTGACGGTGCTAAGAGCGAACAGAGAAAGCTGGCTGAGCAGTCTGCTGCCGAGTGCGAGAAGATCGTAAGAGAGCATAAGGAAAGATGTGCAGCACTCATCAAGGAGAATACCGAGATCACAGAGCAGAAGATAAATGCTCTCAGAGATGCTTATGACGAAGAGAAAGCAGCTTATGATGAACTGAGAGCTGAGGTAACTTATTTCAAGTCTGAGCTTACTTCTCTTTATCAGGAGCAGATCAAACTTGTTATGCAGCTGCCCACTCTTACCGACGAGGAGCTTGAGGCTTACGAAAACGGTGAGGAAGAATACTATGATGACGAAGAAGAGTACGAGGATGTCAATGACATGACTGAAGGCTTCGGTGATGAAACTGTTGCTGAACAGCCTGTACAGCAGGCAGCTCCTACAGCTTCCACCGCTGAGCTTGACAAAGTCCTGAATACAGGCTCTTTTGACCCCGTAATACACAAGCCCAATCCCGAAGATCTCCAGTTCGGCAAAAAGAACGGTTAATAGGTCTATGAAGGCTCTGTTTTTGCAGGGCCTTTTGATGGTTTAAAATACTCTCGGAGGGCAGGTGTGAAATGTTCGCACTTTCACTTTTGCTTGCGGCATTTCTGATAGTTACCGATCAGGTGCTGAAAGCAGTGGTAAACAGTAAGATCGAACTTGGTAAAGTTGTTGAAGTTATTAAGTTCGGTGATGCAAAGATATTTAGCTTGACACATATCAGAAATTCAGGTGCTGCGTGGAGCATCATGTCAGGAAAAACATGGTTTTTGGTATCACTCCCGATACTGGTGTGCATTGCGGGCATATTTTATATGTATAAGGTGCGTAAAGGCAGTAAGCTTGAAATAGTATCGGTAGCTATGATAATTGCGGGCGGTGTGGGCAATCTCATCGACAGGGTGAGAATGCATGAAGTAATTGACTACATTAAGTTTGAGCCCATAGATTTCCCTATATTTAATTTTGCAGATATCTGTATAGTGTTGGGAGCAATTGCTTTCTGTCTCTCAATAGTTATTTCAGATATCAAAAAGAGCAAATCAGATAAACCTGACAAGAAAAAGGTAAAAGCAGATGCCTGATCGTTTAGAATTTACCGCTGGGACTGAAAATATCGGTGAAAGGATAGATAAAACTCTGTCCGAACTGCTTACGGAAATGTCTCGGTCAGCACTGCAAAAACTGGTGTCTGAAGGCTGTGTTCTTGTTAACGGCAAAGCTGTCAGCAAAAATTATAAAATAAAAAACGGTGATATCGTCACTGTAGATATACCCGAACCCGAGGAACTTAAAGCCGAGCCACAGGATATCCCGATCGATATCGTATATGAGGACGATTCGCTTTTGGTGGTAAATAAGCCACAGGGAATGGTGGTACATCCCGCGGCAGGCAACCCTGATGGTACTCTCGTTAACGCGCTGATGTATCACTGCAAAGGCAGACTATCATCTATCAACGGTGTTATACGCCCGGGTATAGTCCACAGGATAGATAAGTTTACTAGTGGTCTGCTTATGGTAGCAAAGACCGATAAAGCCCATAATTTTCTTGCCGAACAGATCAAAGATCATAGCTTTACACGCGAATACAACGCTATATGTGTTGGCAGGTTCAAAGACTTGACTGGTACTGTCAACGAACCTATAGGAAGAAGCAAATTTGACCGTAAGAAAATGTGCGTTACTTATCAGAACTGCAAAGAAGCTGTCACTCACTACGAAGTACTGGAAGAATTCGGACAGTATTCATTGGTGAGATTCAGGCTCGAAACAGGTCGCACTCACCAGATAAGGGTACATTCAGCTTTTATCGGACATCCTGTTCTGGGTGACGATGTCTACGGAAAGGCGTATAAAGGGCTTGATGGGCAGTGTCTTCACGCTAAAAAGCTGGGATTCGTTCATCCCGAAAGCGGCGAGTACATGGAATTCGACAGCGAACTGCCCGAATATTTTGTCAAGGTGCTTGAAAAGCTAAGGAAAGGATAACATTTTTAATGTTTGAGGATATAAACAAGGTACTGTTGATAACCGATATGGACGGCACATTTCTGCCGTCAAGTAAAATACCAGGTCAGCGAAGCATTGAAGCGATTGCAGATTTCCAGAGTAAAGGCGGAAAATTTTCGATCGCCACAGGCAGAGCTATTCAAGCGGCACAGCAGTATTTTGAATCATTCAGTGTCAATTGTCCAATCATCATGAGCAACGGCGGAATGGTCTATGACCTTGACCATAAGAAGCAGATACACGATGTTTTCGTTCCCGATTTCACAAGGGATATCGTTTCCGAAATACTCAGAGACAATCCTGATGTGGGATGTGAAGTACTTACACTTGACGCTGTATATGTTCCGCAGATGACCCCGCTGGAAGCAAAACACAACGTCATCTGCAAGGTAAAGCCCGTTCTGTGCGGGGTAGATGAAATGCCGGGCGATTGGTACAAAGTGCTGTTCGCCATTGAACCCGAAAAGATGGAAAGACTCATGGATTACGTTGAAGCAAAGGGATGGACAGGTGTTGACTTTGTCAGAAGTGCTCCCGAGTATTACGAGATCCTTCCTCAGAACATCTCAAAGGGTTCGGCACTTGAAAAAATGCGTTCGCTTTGCGGCATGGGAGATTACACTTTCGTTGCCATGGGCGATTATAATAATGATATTGAAATGCTCCAGGCTGCCGATGTGGCGATATGTCCTTCAAACGCAGTTGAGGAAGTCAAGAAGGTCTGTGACCTTGTGCTTGATGTTTCCTGCGAAGAGGACGCTGTTGCAGCGGCACTTGAGTATATATACGGACGTCTGGGTCTATGACTGAAAGCAAGATAGAAGCGTATATGCAATGCCATGTGTGCTCGGCTGAACATATCTGCATCTTCATGCCGCAGTATTGACTATAGTCCGAAACAATCAGATAATTTGGAGGTTTTTTTATGGACGCTACACTTAAAAAACAGCTTGAGATAACTGCCACCAAGGTACGTCTCGGCATAATCGAGGGCGTTTATAACGCTAAGTCGGGTCATCCCGGCGGCTCTCTTTCGATAGCCGATCTGTTGACCTATCTTTATTTTGCAAAACTGAATGTATATCCCGATAAGCCCGATGAGGCAAGCAGAGACAGATTTGTTCTGTCCAAGGGTCACACTGCACCCGCTCTGTATTCTACACTGGCTCAGAAGGGATTTTTCCCAGAGGAAGAGCTTAAGAGCCTGAGACATATCGGAGCTCTGCTTCAGGGTCATCCCTGCATACATATCCCCGGTGTTGATATGTCTTCCGGTTCTCTCGGACAGGGCGTATCTGTAGCTGCAGGTATGGCACTTTCAGCTAAGTATCAGGGTGCCAACTACAAGGTTTACACTGTTCTCGGCGACGGCGAGATACAGGAAGGTCAGGTATGGGAGGCTTCAATGTTTGCCGCTCACTACAAGCTTGACAATCTCGTTATGATCGTTGATAACAACGGTCTCCAGATCGATGGTAAGATCAGCGATGTAATGTCCCCCTATCCGATAGTTGACAAGTTCAAGGCTTTCGGTCTTCACGTTATCGAAGCTGATGCTCATGACTTTGATTCCCTTGATAAGGCTTTCAACGAGGCTGAAACTGTTTGCGGACAGCCCACTGTCATCGTTATGAAGAGTACAAAGGGCAAGGGCGTTTCCTTCATGGAGGATAACGTTTCATGGCATGGTACAGCACCTAATGCCGAGCAGTATGCACAGGCTGTTGAGGAGCTTACCGCACATCTGAAAGAACTGGAGGGCTAAGTCATGGCTGATGTAAAGAAGATAGCAACTAGAGAAAGCTACGGCAATGCGCTTGCTGAGCTTGGTGATAAGTACGATAAGCTGGTAGTTCTGGATGCCGACCTGGCAGCAGCTACCAAGACAGGTATCTTCAAGAAGAAGTTCCCTGACAGACATTTTGACTGCGGTATCGCAGAGAGCAATATGATGAGCGTGGCTGCAGGTATGGCTGCAACAGGTCTGATACCTTTTGCTTCCACATTTGCAATGTTCGCAGCAGGCAGAGCTTTCGAGCAGGTAAGAAACTCCATCGGTTATCCTCACCTGAACGTTAAGATCGGTGCTACTCACGCAGGTATCTCTGTTGGTGAGGACGGCGCTACTCACCAGTGTAACGAGGATATCGCTCTGATGAGAACAATTCCCGGCATGACCGTTATCAACCCTGCCGATGATACCGAAGCAAGAGCTGCCGTTGAGGCTGCTATCCTGCACGAGGGCCCTGTTTATATGCGTTTTGGCAGACTTGCTGCTCCTGTTATCAACGATCCTGCTACTTACAAGTTTGAACTTGGCAAGGGCGTTCAGCTGAGAGACGGCAAGGACATCGCTATATTCGCAACAGGTCTGATGGTAGGCGAGGCTATCGAAGCTGCCAAGACTCTTGCTGCTGAGGGTATCGATGCTGCTGTTATCAATATCCACACCATAAAGCCCATTGATGAGGATATCATCGTTAAGAACGCACAGAAGTGCGGTGTTGTTCTGACAGTTGAGGAGCACAGCATTATCGGTGGTCTGGGTTCTGCTGTTGCAGACGTTCTGACTGCAAAGTGCCCCACAAAGCAGGTTAGAATAGGCGTTAACGACGAGTTCGGTCACTCTGGTCCCGCAGTTGATCTGCTGAAGGAGTTCGGTCTTTGCGCTGAAAATATCGTTGCTAAGGCAAAGGAAGCTGTAAAGGCTAAGTAATTTTTCCATAATATATCACACCCCTGTGTATTTCTGAGTAGAATACACAGGGGTGATTTTTTTGAGCAGAAAACGAGTATCACGAAAATGCAAAGCGTCCTATGTATTTCTTGCAGTGCTGATAGTAGTATTTGCGGCAGTGATAAGCGTCATCGGAGAACTTCGAGAACATTTGGCCGAGATAACAGAATACCGCGGCAGGGAAGCCGCAACAGATATAATCACATCAGCCGTTGAAAGGACAGTTTCCCGATGTCCCTGCAACGATATCTACAAGCTTGCCACAGATGAAAACGGAACTGTCCTTTCGGCACAGCTAGATGCCGATTCAGCTAACCGTGTTAAAAACATACTTACAGAGGAAGTCGAGAATGGACTTAACAAACTTAATGAAGATGGCATATCAATACCCATTGGCACACTTATAGGCATACCGCTTCCCGCGGTGGGCAGCAACACTATTGACCTCAGCGTACAGCAGATAGGTGCTGTAAAAAGCGAATTCGTATCTAATCTCGAAACAGCAGGGATAAACCAGTCCCGACTGACGGTTTATGCTGTTGTGACTGTTGATATCCGTGCCATTCTCCCAAACGGTCATACAGATATCAGTGTTACTGAGGAGCATATCATCACAGACTGCCTTATCATCGGGGAAGTTCCGCAGTCCTATTTCGGAGAATGATAATATCTCACTTAATATTGTACGAAAAGCAACATCTGTAATAATCTAGTAAAAAATGTAAAATTCATCCGTATTTACGAGCTTATAATATTTAAATTATCGAGTCTGCTATATTAATTTTACTAATGACACACCACTTGCTTTGTCGTATATCCACAAAAATTTCGATTAATTAATCTAAATCTATTGACATCACAATGAAATTGTGATATAGTTGTTAACATAAGATGTTCTATAACTAGATTTGTTAATATTTATTGATTGGAGTGAACGTAACTATGCTGTTAAAGTATTATCAAATATATACACAAACAAACAACATACTTACTGCGCACTTTTTTGAATATCATATGTCAGATTTGCGCTCTGCGGGATAACCATGTCTCTTGGAGCGTTTTGTTTAAAAAGAAAAAGGAGGACTTAGGAATGAGAAACTTGAAACTTCCGAATGTAGCGGTGTATGCCGCGAACGTTCGTAAAATGAGTTAGTTTAAAAATTTGAAAGGACAGGTGAAAAAATTATGGCTAGAAATTTATCAAAGGATCTTAAAAGGTTAGTTGCAGGTCTGTGTGCAGTTCTTATCGTAGGCGGAGCAGTTCCACTGCAGCCACTGGTTAATTTCGGCGGCACTATAAAAGCGGCTGCTGATGATGTACAAAGTCAGCCTGTATTTATCAACTATACGCCTGAAATCATTTCTAATAACAGCTATTGGTTTGTACGTGATGACAACACAGGTCTTAGCGGCGTAGGCTATAAGTCAAACAATTATCATGTTGGTTACACAACTGCACAAACAACTTTCAAGGTTTACCCAATAAACGGTCAAATAGTAAAGGTGAACTGGAAAATAAGCAGCGAAAAATATTATGATTGTATGACTATTACTGCAGGTAACTCAACACCTGTATCCGGAACTTCTGGTGCGAAATCAGGTTCTTTCAATATCACGGGAACCGAGACTTCTGCTAGTGATGGCATAACTGTTACTGTAAAATATTCCAAAGATGAAGCGGGTAACAGTAATGACGATACCGCTTATGTTGCATTCGAGATAGAACAGAACAAAGCTTCTCTCTCACCCAGTGGTTTTGTAGAAGGTGAAGACTATGCGGTTGTAGGTAATGTTACTAAAGTATCCCCCGGAGATGTTGTAACTATCTATTCCAATAAGAAGTTCAAAACCGACAAGGACTATACTACTCTTGATTTTGAAAAGAATCCTGATACAGAGGGTGATTATGAAGATTTCAAGTACAAGTGCACAATGAAAGTTATCGATCAGGCAACTTTCGGTGAAAACGAAGTTATTTCCTTTATCGAAGAACCTAAGGTCGATTTTGAATTCGTAGATCTGGAAGATACAGATTATGTAGTTGTAGAACAGATGGATACTCCCGAAGATGACGGCGATAACAGCGTATACGTTACCGAGCACGCTGATATATTCACCAAGAAGCGTATCGATCTCGATGAGAGCATCTTCGAAAATTCAACTGTCAGGTTCGTTGACTGCGTGAAAGAGATACCTGAAGATGGTTTCTTTACCGTAAATAATGAGAACTATCTGTACAGATATCACGTAACATTCCCTAATTACCCATACCCCGAAGGCATCACCGCTACTTTCACAGCTGAAAAGAACGTTGATCTGGAATTCGAGAATATGGCAGAGAACAAGAAGTTTGCAGTTGAGGGCGACTTGCCTTATGCATATGTTGCCGATGGTTCTGTTATCTACTCCGACCAGACATTAGCAGGCAATATCAGTCAGGTTCAGCTGCAAGAGAGCACAACATCGGGCGGCTATGAGTATAAGGGCGAAACTTACAAGTATAAGTATGATGTAACATACTCCGGAGATCTCAAGACCGGCGATACTGTAACATTTAGTCACGTTCACGAGTACGGCAATCCTCATGTTGATATCGAAGAAAAGCCCGACATCATCATAGCTGATTGTACAGGTGAGAACGGCAAAGAAGTTGGTACAGTTGAGATAGCACAGCTCAAGCCCAAGGATATCTACTATTACGGCGATCTGCCTACGGTGGAGGAAGTTGTTGTCAAGCCTGAACAGATGCCTAAGGGTATAACCAGTATTGACCCCGTCAGCCTCTCTATCAAGAAGAAAGGCAAGACTTCCAGCCAGGATTATTTCACCGATTTCGGCACATATGAACTTTCCACCATCGTCAATGTTGTATGCGGCGGCAAAACATATCCTATCTCCATCACCAAGGACGTTGAGTATTCACCTCGTTCACTGTTCGGCGCTGAAGACAGTTCTTCTGCCGATGAAGAATACACAGGCTGCTATTTCTACCTGAGAAGATATGAAGAAGCCGAAGTACCTCAGGAAGAAGAACCCGCCGCAGAGCAGGGCAGTACTCCTGAAATTCAGGAAGAAAATCCTGCCGCAGAGGAACAGGGTGAACCCGCAGAACAGCAGGAACTCCAGTATGAAGATACTCTTCTTACAGTCAAGAACGGCGTGATCACTCTGCCCGATGATTCTTTCGTATACAACAAGAGAGAGCAGAAGCCTGTTATCGTTGTCAAGAACAGCATAAACGGCACAGTTACTGAGCTCACCGAAGAAGAGATAACCAGCACCGTTGAAGGCAAGACAGGCGCTAACAAGGATAATGAGTACTACGAGTTCAAGATATCCGCAATAGAGTCCGAAGATCCTGAGACCGACCCTGCAAAATATACAGGTGAAGTTACAGTTAAGTGGAGGATCGAAAAGGCTCCCAACAACGTAACATTCGTTCCCAAGACCGATACCGTATACGATGCAGAAGTACTTGATGATACCGACTTCACATTCACCGACCCCGATGATACTCTGAATGATTCCAATATCAAGGTTGAATTTGAAGGCAGTAAGAAGGGTTATGAGTTTATTGCACCCGATGATGCAGAAACTCCTTACCAGTTGACCGAAGCTGATGATGGCAAGATGCTGACAACTACTCTCGGTGCAGTATATAAGCTGCCTGAAAATGTAGCTGGTCGTGTAGTTCATTATTATGTTAATGAAGGTAAAGTTGAGACAAAATCCACCGGATTACTTCCTGACACCACATTAATTAAATTCGCAAAACATAATATGTCGGAAGAAGTTATGATGGATTATTGTCTTGATGAATATTATCCGCTAGGTGGAGAGCCTATCGAAGGACTTAGAGTAAAAGTAACATTTGAAGATAACGAATTAATTTTCCACATTTTCAGTGATGAAACTTATGAGACAGCAACCTTATTCCCAGGCGAAGAATACGATATCACCAGCGCAGGCGTTCAGAAGGGTACTATCACAATAAAATCCGATAACTATCAGGATAAGGTTATGGATTTCGAGACCACGATAGCCAAGAAGGAAGTTACCGTAGCTCCCAACGGCATCAAGGACAATGAGAAGAACACCATAACATGGGGCGAACTCATCAAGGACAGCGATGTTCTGTATACTCAGGACGGCGTTGTTGATAAGGATAAGCCTGCGGGCGGAGATTATAACTTTGGTCTTATCTTCACAGCAGAAGGTTATAACTTTGAAGATGCTAGCAAGAACAATGTTGGTGAATACAAGCTCGTTCCCAGTGATATCTTTGCAGAGTACAATGCAGCCGATAATAACTATCTGCTGGTACTTCCCAAGGAAGAAACCGAAGAAGAGGTTGAAGAAGTTATACCTGTTGAAGTTGCTCCGCTTGAGCTTTCCGAAGTCGCTGAACAGGAAGAGCAGACCGAACAGGAAGAAGAAGTCAAGCTCGATACTCTTACTATCGTTCCTTACGAACTGACAAGCAGTAATGTCACTGTTGCAGATATTACATATCAGTATGATACCTATGTAAAGACACCTACCGTGACAGCAAGTGTTCCTTACAGCGTAAAGGACGAAGCTGAACTCCAGACATACACTCTGACTCTCGGCACAGTTGAAGATCATGACTCCAAGGATGCTTTCGTAAAGGGCGTAAGATACGATAACATCGTAGGTGAAAAGAACATCTCTGTTGCCACCGATGACACTACCAACAAGAACTTCACAACAGATGAAGATGGTGTTGAATTCAAATGGTACATCAGAAATGGTACTATGACTGTAGACGTTGGCAATATCAACGGCAAGATCTATGATGGTACAACAGTTACTGACCCCACCGTAACTGTAAAGAACCAGATCAACGAGGCTGTTCAGAATGCTGACATCAAGGTACAGTACCAGAAGAAGGACGAGGGAACCGGCGGATACAGTGATCCTGTTGATGAAGCACCCAAGGATGCAGGTACCTACAGAGCAGTTGTAACAACTAATGCTGACAGCTACAACGAGAAGGTAAGCTACTCCGACGACTTCACCATAGACAAGAGAACAGTAAAAGTTACTCTGAATGGTCTTCCTACCGTTAAGGGTTATAACGACAAGACCGTTGAATACAAGATAAGCAAAGCCGATGCCGAAAATCCCAATGATTTCACAGGCATAATCGATAATGAAGTTGAACCTGAAGGCACTGTAGTTATCGAGGCAGGCAAGCTGAACGGCAATCACATCACCAACGATGATCTCCCCGAGATAGTTGAAGCATTGGGCGATAACTACACATTCCGGTGCGATGAAGTACTCAGCCTGGCAGAACCTAAGCTTGCAAGACTTGAAGTCAGAAAAGCTTACATGGACGATGGTGAGGTCATCAAACCTCATGACTACATCACTGCATACGATGAGAACGGAAGAGATATCACCGACAAGTGCGTAGTTATCAATATCGACAATATCAATCAGACTGGTGATTACAAGATCGAAGTTAACGATGGCAGTCTGGATGTTCCTCTCAGTGATATTCTGTACGTTTTGACCAAGGTCGACAAAGTAAACGATCTCATCGCAGAACTTCCCGAATCCGAGGATGTAACAGCCGAAGATGAAGATGCTATAACTAATGCCCGTGAAGCATACGAAGCACTCACAGATGAGCAGAAAGCAAAAGTTGATGCAGACGCTCTCAATAAACTTGAAGATGCTGAAGAAGCATTGGAAGACGCTAAGAAAGCAGCTGCAGCGACTGAAGCTATCAACGCTCTGCCCGATGCTGAGGACGTTACCACAGAAGATGCCGAAGACATCGAAAATGCACGCGATAAATACGACGCACTGACAGATGCTCAGAAAGATCTGATAGATGAAGAAACCGTAGATAAGCTTGAAGCAGCTGAAACTGCTCTCGCAGCAGCTATCGAAGCAGCTGAAAAAGCAGCTGCAGATCAGACAGCAGCAGATGCTGTTAAACAGGAAATCAACAATCTTCCCGCTGCTGAAGATGTTACCACAGAAGATTCTAAGAACATCGTAAAGGCACGCGCAGATTACGATGCACTGACAGACGCTCAGAAAGCTCTGGTGGATGAAGAAACCGTAGATAAGCTTGAAGCAGCTGAAACTGCTCTCGCAGCAGCTATCGAAGAAGCTGAAAAAGCCGCTGCAGATGAGGCAGCAGCAGATGCTGTTAAACAGGAAATCAACAATCTCCCCGCTGCTGAAGATGTTACCACAGAAGATTCTAAGAACATCGAAAATGCACGCGATAAATACGACGCACTGACAGATGCTCAGAAAGCTCTGGTGGATGAAGAAACCGTAGATAAGCTTGAAGCAGCTGAAACTGCTCTCGCAGCAGCTATCGAAGAAGCTGAAAAAGCCGCTGCAGATCAGACAGCAGCAGATGCTGTTAAACAGGAAATCAACAATCTCCCCGCTGCTGAAGATGTTACCACAGAAGATGCCGAAGACATCGAAAATGCACGCGATAAATACGACGCACTGACAGATGCTCAGAAAGATCTGATAGATGAAGAAACCGTAGATAAGCTTGAAGCAGCTGAAACTGCTCTCGCAGCAGCTATCGAAGAAGCTGAAAAAGCCGCTGCAGATGAGGCAGCAGCAAATGCGGTAAGAGACTCTATCAACGCTCTTCCTGAAACTGAAGCAGTTAAACCTGAAGATGCTGAAAAGATCGCAAAGGCACGCGATGATTACAATGCACTGACAGCCGCTCAGAAAGAGCTGGTAGATGAAGCAACCTTACAGAAGCTTGAAGCTGCTGAAGATGCTCTCGAAAAAGCTAACGAAGCAGCTAAGAAAGCCGCAGAAAATGAGGCAGCAGCTGATGCAGTCAAGAAGGCTATCAACGATCTTCCCGCAGCTGAGAATGTTACAGTAGACGATGCTGATGCAATCGCAGCAGTTCGCGAGGCATTTGAAGCTCTGACAGATGATCAGAAGGGTATGGTCGACGGAGATACAATGAAGAAGCTTGATGATGCTGAAGCAGCTCTGGATACAGCCAAGAAGGCAGCTGAAAAGGCAGCAGAAGATCAGGCAGCGGCTGATGCAGTCAAGAATGCTATCAACGCTCTTCCCGCAGCTGAAGATCTCACCAAGGACGATGCTGAAGCAATAGCTAACGCACGCAAGCTGTTCGATGAACTTACAGATGAGCAGAAGGCTCTGATCGATCCCGAAGTAGTAAAGAAGCTGACCGATAACGAAACT
Organism: Ruminococcus albus AD2013; assembly: GCF_000526775.1. Taxonomy (NCBI): domain Bacteria; kingdom Bacillati; phylum Bacillota; class Clostridia; order Eubacteriales; family Oscillospiraceae; genus Hominimerdicola; species Hominimerdicola alba. Next base: position 950,073 of record NZ_JAGS01000001.1, on the reverse strand, counting down.
GCAGTTGCAGCTATCATAGAGGAAAGCAAATATATGAAGGGCGATGTAAACGGCGATGGCAAGATCAATATCAATGATCTGACCAAGATAGCAGCTCACGTAAAGGGCAAGAAACTTCTTACAGAAGAAGAACAGATGCGTGCAGATGTAAACGGTGATGGTAAGTTAGATATTAACGATATCTCAAAGATTGCCGCACACATCAAGGGCAAGAGACTTCTCAAATAAATTTTCAGACAATTTCTCATTTTTCACGTCCTACTAACTTATAAGATATTCCCCCGTGATTTCACCTCACGGGGGAATGTCTTTTTATTATTTAACCTTGATTTTTCATCAATGATATGATATAATTTACGTTATAAAATCTCTAACAAAAAGCGGAATTAAATTATTTCATAACGAGAAATTATAAATGTAAATGTGACATACTAAATCATAAACTTTGACCCGAAAGGCGGAGATAAAATGTCTGAAAAAGAAAACGCAAAAAAACGTATCGACGAACTCGTTGATACCCTCAATTACCATGCACACCTGTATTATGTTGAGGACAGAAACGAGATTTCCGACTATGATTACGATATGCTCCAGAACGAGCTGAAAAAACTGGAAGCTGAGAATCCCGAGCTTATCAGACCCGACAGCCCTACACAGCGTGTTGGCGGCGAGGCTGTATCAGGCTTTGAAAAAGTTACACATAAAGTGCAGATGGGCTCTTTGCAGGATGTGTTTTCATTTGAAGAAGTCAGAGAGTTCGTTGACAGAGTAAGGGAGAGCGTCAGCGACCCAAAATTTGTTGTTGAACCCAAAATAGACGGACTATCTGTTTCTCTTGAATACCACGACGGTCAGCTTACAGTAGGTTCGACCCGCGGTGACGGATTTGTGGGCGAGAATGTAACCGAAAACCTCAAAACTGTTCGTTCAATACCTGTAACCATAGACAGTACTCTGCCCATGATAGAAGTTCGCGGAGAGGTTTATATGCCCAGAAATGTTTTCCTTAAACTTATAAAAGAGCAGGAGGACAATGACGAGCAGCCTTTTAAAAATCCGAGAAATGCGGCAGCGGGTTCGCTTCGTCAGAAAGACCCCAAAATAGCCGCAAAGCGCAAACTGGATATATTTGTGTTCAACGTTCAGCAAATAGAGGGAAGAGAGCTTTATGCTCATAAACAGTCCCTTGATATGCTGAAAGAACTCGGTTTCAAAACTGTACCGGATTATAAGCAAGTATCCACCACTGATGAGATCATAGCGCGTATCAATGAGATAGGTGAGAGTCGT